>JBPCLM010000092.1:0-33031 GCA_051003295.1 Tepidiformaceae bacterium
GAAGATCCCGACTACGTACGCGCCCGTCGCGAAGAACGCCACGAAGCCCAGGTCCAGCAGCCCAGCAAGCCCGACCACGACGTTGAGCCCCAGTCCCAGCGTCGCGTACAGCGCCACCAGGAACAGCATCCGCATCCACACATCATCGAAGAACGGCACCACCAGCACCGAGAGCGCGAGCAGGAACCAGATGAGCGGCCGGATGAGCACCGGCAGCCGCTCCCACGTTTGCGCCCGCAGCCGCCCGAGGGCGCCCCTCAGGTCAGGCACGTTTCGCCTCCTTCTGCCGGAAAATGCCCGTCGGCCTGAAGATGAGCACGAGCACGAGCAGCGCGAAGGCGACCACATCTTGCCACTGGCTGGGTAAGTTCACCCCCGGCACCTGGTTCAGCGCTTCGCGCCCCAGCGTCTCCGTGAGCCCGAGCACGAAGCCCCCGACGACTGCCCCGGGGATGCTGCCGATGCCCCCCAGCACGGCCGCGGTGAACGCCTTGATCCCTGGGAGAAACCCCATGGTCCCCCGGATCTGGCTCAGGAAGAGCCCGTAGAGCACACCCCCGAAGCCCGCCATCACGGCCCCCAGGATGAACGTCGTCACGATGGCGCGGTTGACATCGATCCCCATGAGCGCCGCGGTGTCGCGGTTTTCCGAAACCGCCCGGATCGCCCGCCCCGTGCCCGTGCGCTGCACCACCCAGTACAGCCCCGCCATGAACGCCAGCGATGACCCAATCAGGAACATCTGCAGGTAGCTCACGGTCAGCGGGCCCGCGGAAACGTCCCCGTTGGGAAAAATCTGCGGGTAGAAGCGCGACTCGCCGTCCAGGAAGAGGTCGTTCACCAGCGCGCTCAAGAAAATGCTCACGCCGATAGCGCTGATGAGCGGCGCCAGCCGCGGCGCGTTCCGCAGGGGCCGGTAGGCGATGCGCTCGATCGCCACCGCTGTCGCGGCCGAGACCGTCCCCGCCGCCAGCAGCGCCGTCGCTATCGCCACCCAGATCATGGCGCCCGAAACCTCATCCCCCCCGAACAGGTCGATGAGGACGAAGTACCCCGCGAAGGCGCCCACCATGAACACTTCGCCGTGGGCGAAGTTGATCAGCTGCAGCACCCCGTAAACCATCGTGTACCCGAGCGCCAGCAGCGCGTAGATGCTGCCCCGGCTCAGCCCATCGACCAGCAGGTCCGCCCAGAAGTCGAGGTCTGTGATGACAAGGAAGCGCGGTGTGGCGATCACGCGGTGTTCCTTCGCCCCCGGCCAGTGAATGAGAATGGGAATGAGAACGGGAGAGGAAAGCTGCTGCCTGCCTCTCCCGCCGCCGATTATGCGCGCAGAATTACTCCTGTCTAGTTCTTGATTTCCACGAACTTCCCGGCCTTCACCTGGAAGATGCGGACTTCTGCGGCGTCACGGTCACCGTTCGCTTTGAACTTCACCGTGCCCGAGGCGCCCACGAAGTTGGTCTTCTTGATCTCTTCGTTGAGCTTCTTCTGGTCGATCGTCAGCTTGCCACCGCTGTCCGTGGCGACTTTCTCGATGGCGTTCAGGATGGCCGTCATCGCGTCGTAGGCTTCAGCACCGTACGTCGCCGTGGCGGCGTCCTTGTACTTGCCCGCGTACTCCTGGAACTTCGGCCCCTCCACGCCGGGCACCGCGTGGTAGGTGTTCTCCGCGGCCGCGCCCGCCTTCAGGAACTCCTCGTTCTTGACGCCGTCGCTGCCCATGAAGGCGATGCCTTTCGTGTCGTTGTCGGCGCGCAACTGCTGGATGAAGGGCGTCGCTTCGCCGAAGAAGCCGGCGAAGTACACGACATCCGGCTTAGCCTGCTTGATGCTCGAAATCACGGCCTTGAAGTCGGCGGTCTTCTTCTCGTAGCCCGCAGGCTGTCCGACAATTGTCCCCCCGCCCGCCTTCCAGGCCGTCTGGAAGTCTTCGGAGAGGCCCTTGCCGTAGGCATCGGTGTCGAATACCACGAACGCCTTCTTGGCCTTCAGGGTGTCCTTCATGAACTTCGCCTGCGCGCGCGCTTCATCCGCGTTGAGCGGCGGCACGCGGAAGAACGTCACGAAAGGCCCCTCCGCGCGGGCGGGAGTGGTCACGTTACCGGCGGTTGCCGACGGCGAGATGTGCGTGATGCCCGCGGTGTCGTACACCGCGAGCGAGGCGCTCGTGCCCCCCGAGCAGATCGGCCCCACCACGGCGACCACGTTCGCCTTGATCAGCCGGTCTGCTGCTGCAGGCCCGCCGTCAGCGGTGCAAACATCGTCTTCGCGGACGATCTCAACCTTGTGGCCCTTGATCGTCTTGCCTTCGGCAGCAATCGCTGCCGAATCTGCGATCGGGAGCCCAAGGCCCTTTGCGTCGCCCGTAAGGGCGCTCGAAATACCGATCTTGATGGGCTGGCCGCTGGCGATTTCCACGGTCTTGAAGCCGGCCGTCTTGTAGCCAGCGTCTGTGAAACCGCGCACCGTCGTGCCGCCCCCGTCGTCATCGTCATCGTCGTCCCCGCCGCAGGCCGCGGCGAAGAGTGCTGCCACGATCGCCAGCGATGCCAGCAACCAGAGCAGCCTGGACCGTTCTCCCCTGACTCTCATTTTTCCCTCCCGAGAGCATGTGCAGGCCATACGCCTGCTATCAGGCATACGGTCGCCGCGAATCGTAGGTTTCACTCACGGATGGGTCAAGACGTTTGTTCTACGGTCGAAGCTCAGTCGCCTGTCGGATAACCAGCCGCCGCCCACGCCGTCGTCCCGCCCTCGACGTTGTACAACTGCAGATCATCGACCCCCGCCGCCGTCGCGTATTCCGCCGCCAGCGCGCTGCGCTGCCCCGACTTGCAGATGAAGAGCACTTCCTTGCCCCCGGCGAATTCCCGTAACTGCTTCACTTCGTTCATCACGGTGTTCACCGGGATGAGCCGCACGCCACTCGCGTGCACCTCGACATACTCCTCTGGATCACGCACATCGACCATAACGGCCTCGCCTTTGTCCAGCTTCTCTTTCGCTTCGTCCACGGAAATGCGCGTGAACGGCTCGCGTGGGTCTTTCGTCGCCACCTTTGCCCCCCGGGTTGTTGAACCGCTTCGTTGAATCTAGCCTAGCACAGGGTGGGACGCTCTGGCCGCCCCTGAGGTACACGCCCCCGAGGTAGACGATGGACGCCCTCCGCCCCGATTCCGCCACGGCCCTCACCGCCTGGGCCGCCCGCGTGCGTGCCAACCGCGACCAGGCCGAACGCGTCCGCGAAGGCGCTGAAGGCCGCGACTTCTATGCGCCCATCGCCTCCGCTTTCCGCGCGGACCCCGACCGAACCGATGAGCCAGCCCTCGAAATCCTGCGCACGACAGCGCGCCCAGGCGAGACTTGGCTCGATATCGGCGCCGGTGGGGGCCGTTACGCCCTCCCGCTCGCCCGCGTCGTGGGCGAGGTGATCGCACTCGACCCCTCGGAGGGCATGCTCGCCATCCTGCGCGAGGGCATGAGCGACCACGGCATCACCAACGTCCGCCCCGTCCACGATCGTTGGCCCAGCACGGAGCCACCGGCCCTCAGCGCCGATGTTTGCCTCATCTCTCACGTCGGCTACGACATCGAGGAGATCGGCCCCTTCCTCGATGCCATGGAGGCGGCGGCCCGTCGTCTCTGCGTGGCCGTCCTCCTTGCCCAGGCGCCCGCTTCTGCCGCCGCGCCCTACTGGCCTCTGGTCCACGGCGAGCCGCGTGCGCTCCTGCCCGCCCTTCCCGAGTTTCTTTCGCTGCTCCTCGCACGCGGGCGGCTGTTCGAAGTGCGCTTCGGCGGTGAACGTCGGCCCATCGCCTTCGCGAGCGCCGAGGAGGCGCTGACATCGTTCCTCCGCATGCAGCTCTTCATCGCTCCCGGTGGAGAAAAGGACGAGAAACTGCGCTCGCTCCTCGCCGCTCGCGCTGCCGCCGATGGCACGATCCCGCCGGCGGGCGCCGCGCTCCTCATCGGCGTCGTCACGTGGGCTCCCCCCTAAGCTTGCGCCGCCACCGCCTCGCGCGCGCAGGCAACGATGTCTGTCAGCTTCGACCCCGGCCCGAACACCCCGGCCACACCCGCCTCCCGCAGCTGCGCCGCTTCCTTCTTCCCCACGATCCCCCCCACCAGCAACGGCATCTCGCCGATCCCCGCCTCTCGCATCCCCCCGAGCAACGTGTTCACCATCTCCACCGGGTCCCTGTCCATGATGCGGTACGCCAGCAGGTCCGCATCCTCTTCCACCGCCGTCTTCACCGCTTCCGCGGGCAACTGCCGCCCCGTCATCACCACCTCGAAGCCCGCGTCTCGCAGCCCGCGCGCGACCACGTGATAGCCCATCGTGTGGCCGGAGGTATCGCTCGCGAATACGACCCGCGCCGCCCGTTCCGCCATCATCCGCCCCCCGCCGTGAACGCCTCACCGTCGAACCGTTCGCGCGTCGCGAATGCCTCCACGGGCCGCCGCCGCAACTTCTGCACGATGTGCGCCGGGTCCGGGTAGCCCACGAGCACGTGCGCGGCCAGCGCGTAGTCCGGCGGCAACTTCAGCAGCGGCCGCAGCTCAGGCTCGCGCGATACCACCAGCGTCGTCAGTGCCGCCCCCAGCCCCTCGTTCCGGCAAGCGAGCAGGATGTTCTGTACGAACGGGTACACGCTCCCCCCGCCGACGATGCTCGGCCGGTCCAGGCGCGCGTCCGTGATCGCCAGCGCCCTCAGGTCCACACACACCAGCAAGTGCACCGGGATCTCATCCAGCCGTGCCGCGAAGCGGTCGTTCACCAGTTCCCACGTCTTCCGCTGCCGCTCGTTCATTTCCGCTGGCTGGCGCTGCGCCGTGTACGCCCGCCACGGCTCCAGATAGAGGTCCCGCAGCAGCGTCCGCGTCCCCTGGTCGCGCACCACGATCACGCGTTGGCCCTGGCGGTTCCCTCCCTGGGGCGCGAAGCGCGCCTTTTCCAGCACCCGGTAGAGAACCTCGTCCGGCACGAGCTCGTCCGTGAAGGCCCGCGTCGTCGAAGCCGTCGTCATCACGTCGTACAGGTCCACGCCACACCCCCCGCCGGAGCCCCCGGCCGCAGCAGTATACCCGCCCCCGAACCAGTCACCGTCGAGACGGGCGCTGACGCCCTCCTGGCGGACCCCGGCCCGCGGCGTCCCGATCAGCGTGTCACCGTTTGACCGCACACGGGCGAAGCCCCCCGCGCCCGTTGGGCTGGGGGGGGATGACGGCAGGCGCGGTCGTCGGAGCGCGCTGCCCTCTGCCGCCATCGCCTTCGCGCGCGGCAGGCTAGCGGCTGGCGGGCATCGGGCCGGCGAGCGTACCGCCCGCATGCGCAGCGATAGCATCGCCGGCAGCGGCATGCCGCGTGCGCCAGATGACGAAGCTCGCTGCCACCACCCAGAGCTCGATCAGCGGACTGGCGAGCGCTCCGATGAGGAGGGCGGCCATGACCAGGCTGCCCGCGGCCACCACGATGCCCAGCCAGCCCAGCCAGCGCGCCAGCACACCGCTGCGGAGAATAATTACGGAGGCGGCGGCCACGGCCATCGTCGCCAATGGGATCGCCCCAAGGCCGAAGGCGGCCTGGGAGAGCGCTGTCGCGTAGCGCAGCGTGTCCGGCCCCGGGATCGGCTCGTCCGAAAAGCGGATCGACTGCGCAACGACCCCACGCGAGAACGCGGTCACCGCTATCAGTGCGACGAACGCCACTCCTGCGCCGAACACGAGGCCGCTCCAACTCGCTGCATTCTGTCCAGCCGAACGCAGGCGGGTGCAAAGCTGCACCAGGAAGACGAGGAAGAGCGGCCCTGCGATCAGCATTGCGTACATTGAGATGATCGTGTCGCGCTGCTTTCCGCTGTCGGACCACCACGTGAGCAGTTCCTGGTCCGTTGCTTCGCGCAACGGGTCGACGACGGCAACGCTGAAGAACAGGAGGACGGCGAAGCCCACGCCGGCGAGGGCAGCCAGCGTGCTGGACAGGGGTGCGGATCGGTTCATGGCACGACTCCAAAATCTGGTGTGCGACGGAATTCGCCGCCACCGGAAGCGTGCGCCCGGTCGGTGACAGAAGCATGAGTGCGAGCCCCGGACTTCGCCCCCGGGGTAGCCCTGAAGCGGAGCTGCCGCGTGAGTGCGAGAATCCCCCCGATGACAACGATTGTTGCTCCGCGGTCCCCTGCTTTTTCCCCCGTGATGGCGATCGGCGGGTGGCTCGCCGTGGCCGCCCTCATGGGCGTGGCCGCGCTCATCGACTACCGGCTGTCGCAGATCGGCCGAAACGACCTTGCCCAGATGCGGGGCGCGGACAACCTCTGGATCATTCCCGTCCTCACTGCCGCCACGGTTGGCTCAGCGCTCGTCATCCGCCGTGCCCGTCACCCGGCGGGCTACCTGTTCCTTGCGCTCGCAATCGCCATCACTGCGTCGGGCGTACTCGATGGCTATGCAGCCTACGGTGCGGTCGCGCGCCCTGGTTCGCTCCCCGGCGCCGATATTGCGGCCGTCCTGGGGGACGACCTCAGCTTCATTCCCTGGCTGACGATCCTTGCACTCATCCTGCTGGTGACGCCGGATGGCCGAGTGACCGGCCGGCGCGGACGAATCGCCGTGTGGGTGGCGATTGTCAGCGGTGCGGTCGCCATGGTGATGCATCTGCTCGAGCCCTACCGCGGCGACTACGCCTCCCTCGGGTTGATCCACAACCCGATCGCGATCGACAGCATGGAGGCGCCCTTCCGGACGGCCGGGTTTGCCGCGCTGATCGTGCTGCACGCGGTGCTGCTCGGAGCGGCCGGCGCGATCGTCGTCCGCTTCCGCCGGGCGAAGGAGAGCCCCCATCGTCAGTTGCGCTGGATGGCCTTCGCTGCAATACCGTTCCCGGCGCTGCTCGTGGGGGCATTCATCGCCGCGAGTCTCGGGAACGAGACAGTCCTCGGCATCATGGCCGGGGGCTTCGTCTCCATCATCCCTATCGCCGCCGGTCTTGCCATCGAACGCGACCACCTCTATGACGCGGACCGGCTCCTCAGCCGCGGACTGACCTACGGGCTCCTGACCGCGCTCGTTGTGGCGTCTTACGCGGTGGTCGTGGTCTTCGTCGGCGATAGTCTGGGCGACCTCGGCGGCAGTTCGCAGGCGCCCGCTGTCGTGGCAACGCTCGCCGCGATGAGCGTGGCCATACCCCTGCGTCGCTGGATCCAGGATGGCATTGACCGCAGGTTCAATCGCCGTCGCTTCGATGCCGTCGCCACGGTGCAGCGCTATGTTCGCGATCCCGCACCGGACGTGGCCATCGCGGACGTGCTGCGATCGGCTACCGGCGACGCAACTCTCGCCATCGCCTACTGGATAGAAGACCGTGCGCTCTGGGTGACAGCGGGCGGGGAGCCAGGCGCCTCCCCTCAGCCATTCGTCGCGGTGACACGGAACGGCCTGCCACTCGCGCGGGTGGCGTTCGATCCCGGGCAGGCCGAACGAACGCTGGTGGAAGCCGTGAGTGCGGCTGCACGCTCCGAGTTGGAAAACGCGCGACTGCGGGCGGCCATCGCCCTGCAGCTCGTCGAGGTCCGCGAATCGCGCTCTCGCATCGTCGAAGCGCAGCTCGCCGAACGGCACAAGATCGAACGCAACCTCCACGATGGGGCGCAGCAGCGGCTGCTCGCACTCGCCCTTCAGCTCCGTGCCGCCGAGATCAGCGGCGACCCGGTCCGCGCCACGCAGACGCTCGCCAACGCCGTCGACGAGATCCAGGTAGCCGTCCGCGAATTGCGAGAGCTGGCCAACGGGTTGCATCCCGCCGTCCTCAATGATGGCGGGTTGTGCGCCGCCCTGGACACGCTCGCCGCGCGCACAGCCGTGAACGTCCGCCTTGAGGCGACGGCCCAACGGTTCGCGCCAGCCACGGAAGAGGCGGCCTGGTTCATCGCCTGCGAAGCGGTCACCAACGCCGTCAAGCATGCGCTTCCCACGGTGATCGAGATCCGCGCTTGTGAGGAGAATGGCCGGCTCCTCCTCGTGATCGAGGATGACGGCATCGGTGGCGCGGACCCCGCCGGGCGCGGGCTCCGCGGAATCGCCGACCGCGCAGAAGCGGCGGGCGGCCGGCTCACGGTGGAGGCCCGCCCGGGCGGCGGCACGATTGTCGCGGCGGAGCTCCCATGCGCGTTGTAATCGCCGATGACTCGGTCTTGCTGCGCGAAGGCCTCAGCCGCCTGCTCGCCGAAGCCGGAATCGAAACCGTCGCCTCCGTCGGTAACGGCGAAGCGCTGGAAGCCGCTGTGGCCGAAAACCAGCCGGACCTCGCGATAATCGATATCCGCATGCCGCCGACGTTCACCCACGAAGGTGCGCAGGCGGCCACCCGGCTGCGCGCGGCCTGGCCGCAAATGGGCATCCTGCTGCTTTCCCAATCCATCGAAAGCCGCTACGCGCTGGAGCTCGCGCGCATGCACCCCACACGCTTCGGCTACCTGCTCAAAGACCGCGTGCTAAACGTTGGGATGCTCGTCGATAGCGTGGAACGCGTGGCCAGCGGCGGCACCGTGCTCGACCCCGACATCATCGCCCATTTCCTGGACCGCCGCGCCGGGCGCGAGCGGCTCTCCGAACTCACCGCGCGCGAACGGGACGTGCTCGCGCTCATCGCACAGGGCCGCTCGAACGCGGCCGTCGCCCGCCATCTCGTGCTCACGGAAAAGACTGTCGAGAGCCACATCGCCAGCATCTTCAGCAAGCGGGGGTTGCTGCCGGAGCCGGACGACCATCGCCGCGTGCTCGCGGTCCGCGCCTGGCTCGAGCCCTAGGCGCGCCGCGCCCGATGGAGGTACAGCCCTTTAACCATCGCCACCGGCGCCGCCCCGCACGCCCGTTACACTTTGGGCGATGAGGCACGCCGTGATGGCCGGGGCATTCGTGGCCGCGCTGCTCGTTGTCGCCGTGGCCTTCGCGCACGCTGAGCCCGTCACCGTCGAGCCCGGCGATGGCGCCGTGCTCCCGAGCCCACCCGCCCGCGTCCTCATCACCATGTCGCAGGAAATGGCGCGCACCCAGGGCGCGAAGGATATCGACGTCCTCGACGCCGCTGGCCAGGAGGTCACGACCGAGGCCGCCAGGATAGAAGACAGCGATCGCCGGCCTGCGCGTCCGAACTCCGCCGCCCTCAGGCGGATGACGCCACGGCGGCCAGCACTGTTCGCAGAATCATCGGTAACTTCCCTTCGCGTTTCAGCGGCATCGCCGGATCGGCGACGGCACCGAGACGCCGCCCGCAGCCTGCGCGTCGCGGCTACAATGCCGTCACCGCGCCCGCCGCGCATCTCCGCTCGGAGTAAACCATGGTCAACATCGTTGGCAACGTAAAGCCCGAAGACGATTACACCCACCCGCTCGGCCCAGAAGAGAACTTCAACGAGTCTGTGTACTTCAACTTCTTCGATCCCGGCAAGAACATGGGTGGCTTCCTGCGCATCGGCAACCGCGCTAACGAGGGCCACGCCGAAATGACCGTCATCGTCTACTTGCCCGGCGGCGCGGCCCTCTTCAATTACAAGCGGCCGCAAATCACCAACAACAATGGCTGGGACGCGGGCGGCCTCAAGGTCGATGTGCTCGTCCCCGGCGAAAGAATCCGCACGACCTACGACGGCTCCGTCGTCTACCTCGCCGACCCCCGCGACATGCGCGAGCCCTCCGTCGCCTTCAAGGAGAACCCCCACCGGCGCCTGAAGCTGGACTTGGTGCACGAAGGCTGCGGGCCCATCTACGGCCACGTCGGCAGCGGCTCCTCCGCCAACGACTTCGCACGAGCGCACTACGAGCAGCACATGCGCGTCTCCGGCACCCTCCAGATCGACGAGGAGGCGCCGCTCGAGCTCCAGGGCCACGGCCTGCGCGACCATTCCTGGGGGCCGCGCTACTGGCAATCGACCCCTTCTTACCGCTGGATAACCGGCAACTTCGGAGACGACCTCGGCATGGTCATCTCCGTCGTCGGCGACCGCGTGGGCGGCGTCTTCCAGAAGGGCGACAGCATCGTCAACATCGTCGAAGCAAAGGTCGATACCACCTACGAAGGCAACACCAACTACCACGACCGCCTGACCGCACGCGTCAAGCTGGCCGACGGCACGGAGCACTCCATCGAGGGGCGCGTGC
Source organism: Tepidiformaceae bacterium (assembly GCA_051003295.1). Taxonomy (GTDB): domain Bacteria; phylum Chloroflexota; class Dehalococcoidia; order Tepidiformales; family Tepidiformaceae. Next base: position 10,159 of record JBPCLM010000092.1, read on the forward strand.
GCGGGTTCATCCCCCTGCGCAACCGGCGCGCCGGCATGTTCACCCACATCGGCGAAGGCATGACCGAATACACCCTCGATGGCGGTCGCAAAGGCTACGGCCTGAGCGAATACCTCGACCAGGCCGAATAGTCGATGGATGCCGCCACTGTCCGCGATGGGCTCCAACGCTTCGTCCGCGTCGAGACCTGTGCGCGCTCCGTCGAAGTGCGCGACCTGGCGCGCCTCTCCGGCGGAGCCTCACGCGAGACCTGGAGCTTCGACGCAACCGTCGAGACGGCCGAAGGCGCCCGGGAGTACGAAGCCGTCTTTCGCGCCGACCCGGGTGAAGGCGTTTCCTCGCCCGGCCGCGAACTGGAATACCACGTCATCAAGGCCGCCTGGGAAAACGGCGTGCGCGCCCCGAAGCCGCTCTGGGACGGCGACGAGAGCCTGTTCGGCGTCAGGTTCTTCACCATGGAACGCGTGCCCGGTGAGACCATCGGCTCGCGGCTCATTCGCGGCGAACAGTACGCCGCCGCGCGCGATCTCCTCCCCGCCCAGCTCGCCGAGGCGGCCGCGCGCATCCACCGCATCGATGTCGCGCGCTACCCCGTGCTGCTCGGGCTGCCGTCGCCCGCGCCCGGCGTTTCGCCAGCGGAAGCGCAGGTGGCCGAGTACGAAACGAACTTCCGCGCCCAGTCTCGCGACCCGCACCCCGTCTTCGAACTCGTCCTGCGCTGGCTCAAGCAGCGCCTCCCGCCGCCTCCGCCGCGGCCCGTCCTCGTGCATGGCGACTTCCGCCTCGGCAACGTCATCTTCGGCGAAGACGGCCTGCACGCGGTCATCGACTGGGAGCTCGCGCACTTCGGCGACCCCATGGAGGACCTTGGCTGGACCATGTGCCGCGCCTGGCGCTTCGGTGGCCCCATGCCCGTCGCCGGTGTCGGCGGCCGCGAACCGTTCTACGAAGCCTACGAAAAGGCCGGCGGCATGCCCGTCGATCCCGAGCGCGTCCGTTTCTGGGAGGTTTTCGGCAACCTCAAATGGGGCATCATCACCATCACCCAGGCGGACCGCTACCTCTCCGGTCGCAGCAAGAGCGTGGAACTCGCGAGCATCGGCCGGCGCACCGCCGAAATGGAGGTGGCCCTCCTCGAAATGCTCGAAGGGCAGGACTGACGTGCAAGACCACCCCACCATGGAGGAGTTGCTCGGCGCCATCGCTGGATTCCTGCGCGACGACGTCATGCCCAACACCAGCGGCCGCGTGCAGTTCCATGCGCGCGTTTCCGCGAACGTGCTCGATATCCTCCAGCGCCAGCTGCGTCACGAAGAAGCGCATATCGCGACGGAGTGGGCGGGCCTCGACGGCCTCCTGGGGCCACAGGCGATGCCTCCTTCGCCAACCGCCCTGCGCGAGGCGCTCCACCGCCGCAACGAGGACCTCGCCCGCCGCGTCCGCGAGGGATTCGGCGACGAAGAGCCGCTGCGGGCCGCGCTCATCGCCCATCTCCGCACGGTGGTCGACAATAAGCTCGTGATCGATACCCCCGCGCTCGCGCGACACCAGGTGACGAAGTGACGCTCGATGCTGGGACGCCCAACTCCGATGGAGCGCCCACCACCGTGACTCACATCCTCCAACCGGCCATGAACCTGCTCCCGTATTCGCTCGAAGGCGTGCTCGCTTCCGTACGGGCCGAATTCTTCCCCGCGCTCGAAGGCGAGCTGCCCTGTCACTGGGTGACCGGCAGGCCGCTCGCCTGCATCAGCGATGCGCGCGGCACGGCGCCGCTCATCCACCTGCACCAGGCCATCAACCGCCCCGACACGCCCGAATGGGTCGTCCGCTTCCTCATGAAACACGAACTGCTGCACACCGAGGTGCCGCCGCGCAAGGTCGGCCGGCGCAAGCTGGACCACCCGCCCGAATTCTGGCAGCGCGAGGAAGCGATCGCGCCCGAAGCGCCCCGCTGCTGGCAATGGCTCCGCGACACGCTCGGCTCCAGGCTCGTGCACAGGCGCGGCATGGAGATGGAGGAAGTCGTTCTCCGCCGCCAGCAGGGCGCCTGGACTGGCGGCCCCCGCCGCCGCTCCTTCGGCCCCGCCCGCCGCCCCCTCCGGGCCTGAATCGCCAGCGGCCCGGCACGTCCACGCGGCCGCCCTTGACACCCGGGAGTACGCTGACCCGGTCGGGGGTAGGGCAGGTGCGTCATGTCGCCGACATGGTTCGACCTCACGCTTCGGGAGACGGAAGTACTCGCGCTGCTCAGCGACGGCTGGACGAATAGCCAGATCGCTGAGCAGCTCGTTGTCTCACCGGAGACCGTCAATTCTCACGTAGACCACATACTCGTCAAGCTTCGCGTTTCGGACCGCCACCAGGCAGGGCGAATGTACCGTGAGCAGTGCGACGAACTGCCGCCATAAATCCCCCGCCACGGGGGATGGCGCCAACTCTGCACGCTGCTAGAGTCCTCGCTACGAGGTGCGCGTATGCGCGGGTACGGTCGCTCAACATGGAAGTTAGTCTTGAGTGGAGGGCTGGTTCTTGGCGCGCTCGTGGGCGGCGCCATCGCGCTCGCCCAGCAAGGTGGTGGCGGGGGTGTTCCTCCCCCCTCCGATGGGCACGTCCCGGGCGGGCCCTTCGTTGCTTCCGAAGTGACGCAGAAGCCCCTTGCCGGGGCGACCGCGACCGCCCCGGGGGGCCCGGTTGGCACCATTTTGCCGTCCCCCACCATCCAGCCGGGCCGTCTCGACCGGCTGAAGGGGACCGCGAGCAGCGCCGGCTGGGTGGCGGCATCGCAGGCGGGCTTCCCAATATCCGCTCGAATACCGCCGACATACTACGCCAAGTTCACGGTGTTCAACCTCCTCGACGGCGGACAGTCGTACCAGATTCACATAACGAACTTCGATCCGAACGCCGAGCCGCCTAGTGACGAGGGCGCCGCTACCCCACCCGGACGAGTGGGCCTGATCGCCTCGCTCTACGGGTCGGGGCCCGGGATAATCGCGCAGTCTCCAGGCACTCGGTTGGACAGCGTTGAAGCAAAACTGCCGGGCGTCGCGGGCGGTTCCTTACTGGTTGAGCACCGTAAGGTCCGCTCGTTCGGGGGACCGGAGGAAGAGGAGATCTTCGCGATCGGCCAGATCCCGGTGTCGGGCGGGAGGTACCTCGTCGTCTCCGCATCCACTTCGTCGCCGGGCAACGACGACCTGGTGAGGGAGCTCTTCGGGATCCTCTCGTCGCTAGAGGTAAGGTAACAGATGACCAGAATCGTCAAATCATTAGTGTTGTTTATTGTGCTCGCGTTCACGATGACTTTGCTAACCACTTCTCTTGCCACGACCTACCTACAACGCAATGCCCGAGATGAGTACCGGTGGCCATGGCGGTACGGGGAGACGTGGTCCATAACCCAGGGCCAGAATGGTCCGGTCAGCCATTTTGACTATCACCCGACGACGGGTGCCTACGTCGGCCTGGGCAGCGCTGTTGACTTCGCAACAACATACGGTAATGCTCCTGTCTGGGCTGCCCGGGAAGGTGTCGCGCACTGCGAAAATCATGACGGCAATAAGATGGGTGTCGCAGTTAAGGTAGTTCATGGCTCAGATTCCGACCTGTATGCTCACGCGAATGATTGTCCCTTCGCGTGGGGCACTTATATTAATGTAGCCCAAGGGAATCATATTTCGTACACGGGAACGCGACGTACCCTTACTACCTTCGTCGGTGATCATGTTCACTTCCAACGTAACTCTGCCGGCACCGGAGGAGAAGGCACACCCCAGATCGCCGTTAGCTTCACAATGGAGGGCAAGTCGTCGTTCCTTCACTCGATTGAGTACGGCAACACGGCAGTCTCGGATAATCTCGGGGCCGGGTACACTGTTCCGGTAGGGGGGGCCGTGCAGTGGGAGCCCGCCATCCACGACAAGGCGGTCTCTCTCAGCTGGTCCACTGCCGGCGCCACCGCCAGCATCCCGCTTTTCACGCCAGGCCGTTCGCCGGCGACGACTTGCGGGTTCGGGGGGGCGACTCCAGGGTGGTACCAGTGCAACTTCACCGATGTCAACGGCGCAAGCCGCGCTGGCCGCGTGCAGACGTTCAAGGGCGCGGGCACCCCAGATGGTCAACACGCCATCTTCAAGGACTCGTCGTCGAGCTTCGCGGTCTTCATGAGCCGCGGCCTGCTCGGTCCTTACACGGATACCTGGGCCACCGGCAAGGATGGCATGTATTATCTCGGTTACCCGGTGAATGACGGCGGGGGCATCGGCGGTACCATTTGGCAGATGAACTTTGAGAATGGATATGCCACATACGATTGGTCAAACTGCGTCTCCCGCTGGTTCTGGTGGTCGAACTACCTCGGCGGATACGTTGAGGCATCCCTTCCTTATGAGTGGTGCGACTAGCGCGGGCTACTACGATTAGCACCGGCGCCCCACCGGCCCCTCCAGTGCTAGAATCCACTCCCGGCCGCCGTGGCCGGCTGGGGGAGCGATGGCGGGTGCGTTGCAGGGCCTGCGCGTGGTCGAGCTGGCCACGGGCGTCGGCGGCCCCTACTGCGGCAAGCTCCTCGCCGGCCTCGGCGCCGATGTCATCAAGGTCGAACCCCCCAGCGGTGACACCACCCGCCACGACGGCCCCTTCCCGCGCGACGCCGCCGACCCCGAGCGCTCGGGCCTCTTCCTCCACCTCAATATGGGCAAGCGAAGCCAGGTGGCCGATCTCGCTTGGGCGGACGGAAGGGCCGTGGTCGAACACCTGCTGGCCGGCGCTGACGCCGTCATCGTCTCGGAACGCCCCGCCCGCCTCCGCGAACTCGGCATCTCCTTCGAAGATTGGCGCGCACGCTTCCCGCGTCTCGTCATCTGCAGCGTCACCACCTTCGGCCTCTCCGGGCCCTACGCGGACTACGCCGGCGGCGAACTGATCGCCTACGCCATCAGCGGCTACATGGTGCTTACGGGCGCCCCCGACCGCGAGCCGATCAAGGCGTACGGGTCGCTGGTGGAGTACCAGGCCGGGGCGCAGCTAGCCCTCGGCGTCATGGCCGCGCTCTTCGCCCGCGCAACCACGGGCGAGGGTCAGGTGGTCGACGCCTCCGCCATGGAAGCAGGCACGTTCCTCCTCGGCGGCGTCGAGCAGTGGGCGCACTTCTACGGCAAGGTCGAACGCCGCAACGGCGCGCGCATCATCGGCTTCCCGCCCGAACACCCCTACCCTTCCACCATTCGCCCCTGCCGCGATGGCTACGTCCACTGCCATTCCAACAATCGTCACCCCGACCTGCTCGGCGCGCTCATCCCCCACCCGCGCCTGAAGGACCCGGAACTGCTTCGCACGATGACCGGCCACGCCGATGAAGTCGACGCGATCATGGACGACTGGCTGGCCGGCCACGACCGCACGGAGGCGGTGGAACTGGCCCAGGCCCTGCGCCTGCCATTCACGGAAGTGCGCACCCCCGGCGAAGTTCTCGCCGACCCCCACCACGCTGCGCGCGGCAGCTTCGTGACCATCGACCACCCCGGCGCGGGCACGGTGACACAGCCGGGCGCGCCCTTCCGCATGCACGCCACGCCCTGGCTGAGCGCGTCCGCCCCGATGCTCGGCCAGCACGGGCGCAAAACCTGGCGGCCCGGCGCCCGTGCGTCCATCGAACCGCGCGGCGGGCCGCGGCCGCTCTCCGGCTACCGCGTCATCGATTTCACGACCGCCGTGGCGGGCCCGATAGCGACCTTCATCCTCGCCGACCTGGGCGCTGAAGTGATCAAGGTGGAGGCGCCCAACGGGCGTCCCCGGCGCGCGAGCGGCACAGCGCCCCTGCTCCCGGGCTGCGATGACATCGGTTACAACCGCATCATGTTCTTCAACCAGCTCAACCACGGGAAGCGCTCGGTGGTGGTCGATGCCGCCACCCCGGCGGGCCGCGAGGTTCTCCTGCGGCTGGCGGCCTGCGCGGACGCCATCGTGCAGAACTTCGCCCCCCGTGTGATGGGCAACCTCGGGCTCGATTACGAGTCGCTGTGCAAGGTCAACCCCACAATCATCCTCACGTCAATGCCCGCCTTCGGGCTCGATGGGCCGCTGCGCGACCGCGTCTCCTACGGCCCCGGCATCGACGCCATGAGCGGCCTCTCGCACCTCACCGGCTACGCCGATGGCCCCCCAATGAAGCCCGGCAACTTCTTCTGCGACCAGAATGCCGGCGTGCTCGCTGCCTTCGCCACCACCGCCGCGCTCTGGCACAGGGCGCGCACGGGCGAGGGCCAGCACCTCGAACTGGCGATGATCGAAGGCGAGTTCCAGGTGCTCGGCGATGCTTACATCGACCGGGCAATGAACGGTCGCGAACGCATGCGCGCCGACAACGCCCACCCGCGCATGGCCCCGCACGATGTCTTCCCCTGCGAAGGGGATGACGCCTGGGTCGCCATCGCAGCCGAGGACGACGCGCATTTCCGCGCTTTTTGCCGCGTCATCGGCCGCCCCGTGTTGCCCGGTGACGCTCGTTTCGCAACGGCGGTCGCGCGGCGCGGGAACGCCGCCGCCCTCCGCGGACCGGTAGCCGCATGGACGCGCGTGCGCACCCACTACGCGGCGCAGGAGGCGCTCCAGGCCGCGGGCGTGCCCGCTGGCGCCGTCCTCAACGCCGCCGAACTCCTCGCCCACCCGCACGTCGCCGCGCGCCAGGGGTTCGAATACGTGGATGTTCCGGGTGTCGGCCCCGCGCCGTATCCGCGCGTGGCCTTCAGGCTCAGCGAAACGCCCGTGCCCATCGAAAGGCCCGCTCCCGCTTTCGCGGCGGACAACGACTACGTACTCAGGGATCTGCTCGGGCTGGCCGCAGCAGAGGTCAGCCACTTGGAAGCGGAAGGTGTGACCGCCCGCGTCCCGGCCGCCTCCAGCCACTAAAGAAGGGTGAGGATGAACGCGATGGCAAAGGTGCTGGTGGAAACCGACGGCGCGGTGCGGACGGTCACGCTGAACCGCCCCGAGAAGCGCAACGCGCTCGATTCGGAGACGCTCGCCGGCCTCGAAGCGGCGTTCGCCTCCCCACCCGCGCCGCAGGAGCGCGTCACTGTGCTCCGCGCCAACGGCACCGTCTTCTGCGCCGGCATCGACCTGCGCGAGCGCGTCGCGAGCGGAAGCCTCGCCGGCGCAAGCCCGATCGAGCACGTCCTCCACCTCATCGAAAACTACCCGCTGCCCGTGGTCGCGGTCGTGCAGGGCGACGCCATCGCCGGCGGCAACGAGCTGGCTTTGCACTGCGACCTCGTAATCGCTTCCACGGCCGCGCGCTTCGGGATGTCGTTATCCCAGATTGGCCTTGCGCCCAGCTGGTTCCTGGCCAAGAAGCTGCTTGAGGTTGCCGGCCCCGTGGCCTCGCGTGAAATCCTCCTGTTGGGTGACCCGCTCCCGGCGGCCAGAATGCACGCGCTCGGCATCATCAGCCGCGTCGCCGAACCCGCGCAGCTGGAAGACGTCGTCGCCAGGGTGGTCGGCAGGCTGGCGGCGAACGCGCCCCTTTCCTTGCGCGCCATGAATGCACTGCTCGTGCGCGAAATGGCCTTCCGCGATGGCGTCCCCCACGACGCCGTGGACGCGCTCGTCGAGGCGGCGCGCGGCAGCGCCGACGCCCGCGAAGGCATCACCGCCCGCCTCGAAAAGCGCGAACCACGCTTCGAAGGGCGCTGACGGGTTACACTGAGGTCATGGCTGCCCAATCGACCGCACCGCCGCGCCCTGCGCTGGAAAGCGGCGACCACCTGACCCGAGACGAGTTCCACAGACGCTACTGCCAACGGCCGGATATCGTGCGGGCCGAGCTAATCGGAGGAATCGCCTACGTGTCCTCGCCCGTGCGCACCCCCCAACACGGCGAACCTCACTCCATCCTCGTTGGATGGGCTGTGGCCTACCGCTTGCTCCACCCGGGCGTGCGTACGAGCGACAACGGTACGTTCCGCCCCCGGGACGTTGATGCGGAGGTCCAGCCGGACATCTCGCTCTGGCTCGAGCGAGAAGGCCTGACGCGCCTGGATGGCGATGGCTACCTCGAGCTCGCCCCGGACCTCATCGTCGAGGTGGCGGCGAGCAGCGCCAGCTACGACCTGCACGAAAAGAAAGACCTGTACGAGCGCATCGGCGTGCCCGAGTACCTGGTCTGGCTCGTGGACGATGACCAGATCCTCTGGTATCGCCACCAGGGCGGTCGCTACCTCCCGGCTGAAGCCAGCGACACGGGCATGATCGAGAGCCTTGTCCTGCCCGGCTTGCGCCTGAACGTCCGCAAGCTGCTTGCCGGGGACACGTCGAGTATCCTGCCGGACCTTGCCGCCCGCGCAGGTCAAGAGACGGCCTGACGCAGCCGTTAAGCTGGATGACAAGCGGCTGAGCGGCAGGCCGCTCGACCGGCCCAACCCGCGAGCACTGACGTGAGGGCCTCAGTTCGCGTAGACTCGCCCCGCATGGGACCCCGCATCACGAAACCCTGGCTGCCACTGACCGCCGACGCCGTCGGACGCCTGCCAGGCCAGCTCGGCGTCTACGAACTGGCCGATGACCAGGGGCGCGTGCTCTACGTCGGTTACGCCGGCGGACGGTCGCTCTTTGGCTTCCGCAGCGAAATCGCGAAGCACCTGGGCGGCGCCGCGACGCGCTTCCGCTACGAGGTGAACATGCAGTACCAGTCGCGCTACCGCGAATTGCTCATGCGCCACGCCGCCGACAATGGCGACCTCCCGGAGATGAATCGCGCATCCCGCCCCGCCCACCTCGGCAGGCTCAGCCAGGGCTGAGGAGTTGGGACCGAGGACCTGTCGCCGAAAAGGTGGCGTTCTACCTTCGCAACAACACACCACTTGTGTGGATCATCGACCCCGACGAGCGCACCATCGATGCCCACCGGCCGGGACTCCCTTCGACCCACCACAGCGCAGGCGATGTCATCACCGGCGCGCCCGTGATGCGGGACTTTACGCTCGATGTCGGAGAGCTGTTCGCCGCCCTCGACGGGTAACATGCCGTTCCGATCGACGCCCACGCGTAGACTCCCACCTCTACGTAGAACTCAGCACTGAAGCGGCTCCGATTGATGTGCAGGGGGAGCACTCTGCACTACCCCGCAGTCAGAAACGAGCGTGTGGTCTCCACGCAGCGGCTGAGTTCATCAAGCCAGGGCGCGTGGCCGGCTCCGGGGAGCAACTCGAGTTGCGCATTCGGCAGGCGCTGCACGAACTCGCGCGCGACATTCGGCCCGCCGAAGGGATCGCCTTCGCCCCAGATTAGCTGGGTGGGCCTGGAAACCCTCCCGAGCACACCGTTCGGCAACACGAGCGCCGGGTTCAATCCGTGGCGCACCGAGAAGAAGAAGCGAGATGGCGCGACCTCATTTCGCAGCGTGTCGGTGTCGCGCAAGAGCGACACGTACCAGCCAATATCCTCCCGGGTGAGCAGGCCAGACTTCAGGGTGGGGCCATGGCCAATGCTGCGAAAGATCATCCGGACTGAGCGCTCGTTTACTGGCATAGCGGACATCAGGCGCGCTACTCCGGGCGCGCCGGTGATGCGCAGTGAGAGCGGCAAGCGGGATGACGCACCGAACGGCCAGCCGAACAGAACCATGCGTCCGACGCGCTCGGGATGTGCCGCTGCGCCGCGCAACGTGAGGTGGGCGCCAAACGACGTTGCCACCACATGGGCCGATTCCAATTCGAGCGCGTCCAGCACCTCCGTGACGAGTGTTTCGGCGAAAGGGGGGCAACGTCTCCGCGCTGAGCGTCGCGGCAAGGGGGTCGCTCAACCCGCATCCCGGCCTGTCCAGTACGATGCATCGGAAGCCAGGCAGCCGAGCGACGAGGGCGGCCCAACTCGACCCGCTGACGTTCCCGCCGTGCACAAAGAGCACAGGCGGGCCATTGCCGGCTTCCAGCACTCGAACATCGACGCCGTTGCGCGTCAGGTGAAGCCGCCGCTCGGTGGGCGTTACGCGTTTCGATTCCCACAGCCGCCGCTCGGCTACCCGGTATCGCGCCTCATTCATGACGTACCTCCCGTGCCAAGGGTAGTGCTATGCCCCTGCCCGGGCCGGATGAGCAGTGCGATTCCCGTGGCGAACACCCATGCGGGGAGCAGAAACAGGGGAAGGAACAGTATCGTCGCCGCGCAGAGCACGCCCACCACATAGCCAATGATCGTCAGCCCGCGCGGGATCGAGCCAAGCCTGCAGAGCAGGACCACGGCGACCCCCGCGAAGAGATAGCCGTGCAGGATCATCCCGTAGGCCTGGTGCACCTGGAAACGCGTGACGACAGCGAGCGGTTCGTCGAAGGCGTCGATGCTGAGAGCATACGTGGGTCCCTGGGTCGCCCCTCCCGCCGCCAGCAGCACCGCAGCCCCGAGTGCGAACAGCGAGGCTGACGTGAAACGCCCCTCGGGGCCGCGCGAAAGCAACCCAACGAAGCCGACGAACGCCAGCGCCGCCGCGCCGATCAGGTAGTTCGCGGCGATCACGCGTGCACGGCCAGCACCCGACGCGTAGAAGTCCGCGACCAGCTGATCGCCGTCGTCGTGGCCCGGGAGGTCGAGAAGAATGAAACCTGAAACAAGGCAGAGAGCGAATACGATCCCTGCCACTCCCACCCAGCGCCGCGAACCAATGTTGCCCATCGCCGCACTATAGGGCTTGTCGCTCCACCTGTCCGTTCGACGCCAACTCGCACCGGCGAGTAGACTCGCAACCACTAAGTCCTTAGTCCCAAGTCCTCAGTCCCATGCCGGAGGCAATCTTGGATCTCGAACTGTCCGAAGAACAGAAACTGATCGTCGATACCGTGCGCCGCTTCGTGCGCGAACAGATTCTGCCCCTGGAGAACGACCTGGACCCGGATGCGAGCGCTCTCGAACCGGAGGACCGAGAACGCCTCACCGCCAAGGTGAAGCAGATGGGCTTCTACGGGCTCGATATCCCCGTTGAATACGGCGGGCCGGATATCGACATCGTCACGCGTACCCTCATGGCGATCGAGATGTCCCAACACCGCGCCGCGTTGTACGCGCCCTGCTACGGCGTCTTTGGCGGCGCTGGCCTCGCCCAGCTCTTCGAAGCCAACGAAGACCAGAAGCAACGCTACCTCTACCCCACCTTGCGCGGCGAAAAGCACGGCTTCTTCGGCCTCACCGAACCCTCCGGCGGCAGCGACCCGGCGCGCGCCATCCAGACCACCGCCGTCAAGGATGGCGACGACTGGGTGCTCAACGGCGCCAAAATCTTCATCAGCGGCGCCGACACCGCCGACTACGGGATCACTTTCGCGCGCACCGACCCATCAAGGGGGCGTGAAGGTATCACCTGCTTCTTCGTCGATACCGATACCCCCGGCTTCCATGTCCGGCGCGTGGTGCACACCCTGCGCTCGACGCACTACGCCACGGAGCTGCAGTACGACAACATGCGCGTGCCCGCCGGCAACGTGCTCGGCGAAGTGAACCGCGGCTTCGCCATCGCCAACGACCGTCTCAGCCGCCAGCGCATCCCCTATTCGGCCGCCTGCATCGGCGTCGCCGTGAAAGCCCAGGAGATGGCTATCGCCTACGCCCAGCAGCGCGAAACCTTCGGCGGCATCCTCGCCACCCGCCAGGCCATCCAGTGGATGATCGTTGACAACGAAATCGACATTCGCACCAGCCGCTGGCTGACCCTCGCGGCCGCGGACAAAGCGAACCGCGGACAACCCTTCCGCACCGAGGCGGCGATGGCTAAGCTCGTCGCGACCGAGGCCGGCGGGCGCGTCGTGGACCGCGCGATGCAGATCCACGGCGGCTACGGCATGACCAAGGACCTCCCCCTGGAACGCTGGTACCGCGAGATCCGCATCCGCCGCATCGGCGAAGGCCCGAGCGAAGTGCAGCGCCTGATCATGGCGCGCGACCTGCTCGGCGGCTCCTTCCACTGACTATTCGCTGGCCGGCGCCGAAGCTCCCGCGTTCGCGAATCGCTGTTCGATGTCGATCACGGACACCCACTCCGGCGTCACGGCGATCCGCGCCCATTGCGTGACGAGGCCGCCGATCTGGCTGATCCACGCCTTGCCCTGCTCGGCGCCAAAGTAACGCTCGGCCGCGAGGGCGTATTCCGGCACGATGCCATCGACGGTCTCTACCTTCGCCGTCCCCCGGACCTGGAGGATCTTGTAGGGCCAGGAATCCGCGTCGATCGTGAACGCGACCTTCGGCTGCTTCGAAATCGCCCGCACCTTCCCCGACGCGAGCCCGGTCACCAACACGAACTCGCTGCCATTCCAGTGGAACCAGATCGGGACAGCTCTGGGAGTGCCATCAAGCCCGACGTACGCCAACCGCGCGGGGGCAGCCGACTGCAGCAGCGCGACCGCGACCGGGTCTTTCAGCAGCGACATGGTCTCTTGCTTCGTCATCATTCCGGGGTTGGCCCTATCTTCCTGCCGCGCCCTGGGGACGGCCGGGGAACTCTATCACGTTGGCAGACACCCGCATGGACCTGTGAGACCGTCGAAGATGTGCGCCCGCCCTTTGATGCGCGCGCGGGCGTTCGCTAGAGTGTGCTGGCGCCGCCGCCGCTGAGACGGCCGCTGGCTCATGGGAGGCCCTATGGTGGTCCCTGCCGACACGACCGTTACGAAGGCCATCGCCACCGCGGCGCGCGTGGTGCGCTTCGATGCTCTGCCACCCGACGTTGTCTTCCTCGCCAAGCAGTGCCTGCTCGACTGGCTTGGCGTCACCATTGCCGGCGCCGGCGAGCCCCTCGCGGCCATGCTGCGCGAGCAGGCCGCCTTCGAAGGCGGCAACCCCCAGGCCACCTTGATCGGCGATGGAGCCCGCGTTTCCGTCGCCCAGGCGACGCTCGTGAACGGCGCTACCTCGCACGCCCTCGACTTCGACGATGTGCACCTGGGGATGAGCGGCCACCCGTCGGTGCCCGTCATCCCGGGCCTGCTCGCGCTCGCGGAGCACCGGGGCGCGGGCGGGCCCGCCTTCATCGCTGCCTTCGTAGCCGGGTTCGAAGTCGAATGCCGCGCCGGGGCCCTCGTGATGCCCGGCCACTACACCCGCGGCTTCCACGCGACGGGCACGCTCGGCACCTTTGGCTCGGCCGCCGCCTGCGCGCACTTGATGGGCCTGGACGAAGTGCGCTGGCTGCATGCGCTGGGCATCGCCGGCGCGCAGGCGGCCGGCCTCAAGTCCATGTTCGGCACCATGACCAAGCCCCTGCACGCGGGCAAGGCAGCCGCGAACGGTCTCCTCGCCGCCATGCTCGCCGAGCGTGGCTACACGGCCAGCACCGCCGTCTTCGAAACGCCGCAGGGGTTCGCGGCGACGCAGACCGACACGGTTGACTTTGCCCGCGCGCTGCGCGGCCTCGGCGTGGACTACGCCATCCGGGCCGTGTTGTTCAAGTACCACGCCGCCTGTTACGGCACCCACGAAACAATCGAGGGCGTCCTCCGGCTCAAGGAACGGGAGCGCCTCGATCCCTCGCAGGTACGGGCGATTCGCCTCATCGTGCCGTCCGGCAACCTCGCCATGTGCAACATCCCGGTGCCCACCACGGCCCTGGAAGGTAAATTTAGCCTGCGCTTCACGGCTGCGCTCGCCCTCAGCGATGGTGAGACCGGCGAACAGGCCTTCACCGACGCGGCCGTCCGCCGTCCCGACCTGGCCGCCCTGCGCGACCGCGTGACCGTGGACGCCGCCGGCGCTGACGCCGAGCGCGGCACCGTCGTGCGCCTGGATCTGGCCGATGGCCGCACCGTCACCGAAGCCGTGAACCTCGATACGCCCGAAACCGACCTCGAGCGCCAGTGGCGGCGGCTGGAGGCGAAGTTCCGTTCGCTCGCGCAGCCGAAGCTCGGCCCTGGCGGCACGGACGAGGTCATCCGCGCCGTGGCCTCCCTCGAGAACGCGGACGATATGGGGCACATAGCAGGCCTCTGCGTCGCGAGGGCCGCCGCCGGGGCGCCCGCATGACCGGCGCAGCGCCCGCCAACGCGCGCCGCCTGCCCAAGGGCAACACCCTCCCGGATTTCTCTATCGGCCAGGTGTTCACCCACCACTGGGGTCGCACGCTCAACGAAGGCGACGCTACCCTCTTTTCCACGCTCACCCTCAGCTACAACCCGCACTACTTCAACGCCGAGTTCGCCCGTGCGCACAGTCACCCGGGCATCATCGTGAACCCAATGCTCGTCTGGCTCACCGTCTTCGGGCTCTCTGTCGAAGACCTGAGCGAAGCTGGCGGGCTCTTCCTCGGCACCGACGCGCTCACCTTCCACCGCGACGTTTACCCCGGCGACACGCTCACCGCGCGCAGCACCGTGACCGCCATCCGCGAATCCGTCAGCCGCCCCAATCAGGGCATCGTCACGTGGCACACCGAAGGGTTCAACCAGCGCGGCGAACTCGTCATCGATTTCCATCGCACGAACCTCGTCGCGAAACGAAGGGACCAGGCATGAGCTATCTCACCGAGGAACGCCTGCTCATCCAGGGCACCGCGCGCGACTTTAGCATGAAGGAGGTTCTGCCCGTCGCCAACGAGCTCGACCGCGTCAAGGGCGATATCCCCATGTCGCTGCGCGACCAGATGGGCGAACTCGGCTACTTCGGAATGCGCATCCCCGAGAAGTACGGGGGCCTCGGTCTCGGTGTGTTCGAATACATCCTCGTCACCGAAGAGCTGGCGCGCGGCTGGATGAGCGTCGCGAGCATCATCGCCCGCGGCAACGGTCTCGGCGGCGGCTTCAGTGAAGAGCAGAAGCAGAACTACCTCCCCCGCATGGCCCGCGGTGAATTCCTCGGCGCCGTGGCCCTCTCCGAACCCGACGCCGGCTCCGACCTGGCCAACGTGCAGTGCCGCGCCCGCCGCGATGGCGATGAATGGGTGATCACCGGCAACAAGATGTGGTGCACCTTCGCCGATGGCGCCGACTATATGACCGTGCTCGCGCGCACTGAGGAAATGGACCCCCAGCGCCGCCACGCGGGCACGGCCATGTTCTTCTTCGAAAAAGAACGCGGCAGCTTCCCGCCCGGGTTGCAGGCGACGAATATCAACAAGATCGGCTACCACGGCTGGCGCACCTGGGAGCTCCGCTTCGATGACTTCCGCGTCCCCCTCACCGCGCGCCTCGGCGGCGGCGACCGCGACGGCTTCAAGTCCGCGATGGGCTTCCTCGAAAGCGCCCGCGCACACACCGCCGCGCGCGCCATCGGCCTCGCCCGCGGCGGGCTCGAAGACGCAACCGCCTACGCCAAACAGCGCGTGCAGTTCCGCCAGCCGATCGCCAGCTTCCAGGCGATCCGCTTCAAGCTCGCCGAGATGGCCGCCGAGATCGAGGCCGCCCGCCAGCTGACCTATTTCGTGTGCGACCAGATAGACACCGGCCGCCGCTGCGACAAGGAAGCTGCCATGGCGAAGTGGTTCGCCAGCGAAATGGCCGAGCGCGTCACCAGCGAAGCGCTACAGATCCACGGCGGCTACGGCTACACCACCGACCTGCCCATCGAGCGCTACTGGCGCGACGCGCGCCTCACCAAGATCTTCGAAGGCACTTCCGAGATCCAGTTGCGCATCATCTCCGACCGCATCATCGGAGACCGCTGATGGCCGGACTGCCTTCACTCGCGGCCCTCTTCCGGCCAGAGTCGGGCGCCGTGGCGGAGCCGCAGTATCTCGACGCGGCCCTTAACAACCCGGTAAACGATGACGTAGGGAGTGCCCGTCACCACCACTTCGCGGGTGCCCGCCTGGCTCCCGCTACGGCCTATGTTGGGATGCTGCCGAAGCCGGCCTGTGGCCGCGCCGATACGTCGAGCGACAGCCTGCGCGGCGGTCGGGTTGTTACGGCTGATGAACTCACGAACCTCCGTCGCCTCCAGCCGCGCCTGAGGGGACCAGATGACCTTTACCGAATAGGCGGGGGCGGTCCCTCAGCGGCCGTGCCCCAACTCGTCACCCAACGCTCCATGTCGTCGCCCTCCACCCACCGGCCGGCATCGATATCCGCCATCGCCTCGCGCGTAAGGCGGTTCTCTTCGTATTCGTCCGCGAGCTGCGCCCACATCTCCGGCGGCACGACCACGGCGGCGGCCCGGCCGTTCTGTGTGATGACGAGCGGCCGCCCGCTCTCGCGCATCTCCCGCAGCAGCCGGGAGGCCTGGGCTTTGAACTCTCCCACCGGCACGAGGCCGTTTCGGACATCGACGCCCTTCATCACGCGTACCCCGCTTTGCCGCTTTCCTGATCCAAATATAACGCCGAATCGTGATCTGGCAAAGCGAGGACGGCGATGACCGCCCCCCTCTCCTCCCTCGCCGGCAGCGACAACTACTTCGAGGACTTCCTGCCCGGCGATGTCTACGAGCACGCGCGCGGCAAGACCGTGACGGAAATGGACAACGTGCTCATCACGAACCTGGTCATGAACACCGCACAGGGGCACTTCAACGAGCACCAGATGGCCCAGGGCCCCATCGGCCGACGCATCGTTTTCGGCGGCGTCACCGCTTCCATGATCATCGGCCTGGCCATGCAGGACACGGGCGAAAACGCCCTGCGCGAACTCGCCCTCGATGGCATCCGCTTCGTCACGCCGGTCTTTCACGGGGACACGCTCTACGCCTACACCGAGGTCCTCGAAATCGCCCCATCGGAGCGTGATGACGCCGGCATCGTGCGCTTCCGCCACATCGGCCTGAACCAGGATGGCCAGCGCGTGTTCGAAGGTGAGCGGCGCGTGCTCCTGAAGCGTCGCAGCCACTGGGCCGAGCGGTGAAGGCAAGGCCGGATCACACCCGCGCCCACGAAACCGCTGCGCCTATGTTGCCCGGCCCCCTCGGGCCTCTCACCGGCATCCGCATCATCGACCTCACGCGCGCCCTCGCAGGCCCCTTCTGTACCATGCTCCTCGCCGACCTCGGCGCCGATGTCATCAAGGTCGAACCGCCCGAAGGCGACATGTCACGCTGGTCGGAACCCTTCACTCCCGAAGATACAGAGAAAGCCTTCGGCGGCTACTTCGCCAGCATCAACCGGAACAAGCGCGGCATCGTCCTCAACCTGAAGCAGGATGAAGACCGCACGACCCTGCTGCGGCTGCTGGCGAACGCGGACGCCGTCGTCGAAAACTTTCGCGCGGGCGTCATGGACCGGCTCGGCATCGGCTTCGAGGAACTGCACGAGCGCTACCCCCGCCTTGTGTACGCGGCCATCCGCGGCTTCGGGGACCCCCGCACCGGCGAAAGCCCATACGTCGATTGGCCCGCCTACGATGTGGTCGCGCAGGCCATGGGCGGCGTCGTGAGCATGACCGGCGGCGCCGATGGCCAGGTGCTCAAGCTTGGCCCCAGCGTCGGCGATCTCTATCCAGGCACCGTCGCCGCCCTCGGCATCACGGCCGCCCTCCTGCACGCTCGGTCGACCGGCGAAGGACAACTCGTCGATGTGGCGATGTACGACGCCTTGATTGCCCTCGCCGAGGCCGCCGTTTACCGCTATTCCTACCGCGGCATCATCACCACGCCCATGGGCAACAGCCATCCGCAGCTGGCGCCCTTCGATATCTACCCCACCGCCGATGGCTTCTGCGCCATCGCCGCCCCGACCTCGAACCATTGGGACTTCCTCTGCGCGCTCATGTGCCGCGGTGACCTCGTCGACGACGCGCGCACCCGCTCGAACAAGGATCGGGTGCTCAACGCCGGGTTCGTGCGCGAAACCCTGACCGCCTGGACGCAGGCCCGCAGCACAGAGGCGATCGTGAAGGAACTCGGCGGACTCGTCCCCGTTGGCCCGGTCAATGACGCCGCGGACCTCTTCGCAGACCCACACGTCCGCGCCCGCCAGATGCTCGTGGCCGTCGAACATCCGGGGAGCGGCAGGCCGGTGGTCTTGCCAAATTCCCCGATAAAGCTCAGCGCCACGCCCGCCGGCATCTACCGCCGGCCGCCAAAGCTGGGCGAACACACCGCCGAGGTACTGGCGGAACTCGACGCCCTGGAGAAGGCCAATGAGACTGCGACGTAACGAGCTTTCCACCCCCGGCAGCAGCGAAAAGATGATGGAGAAGGCCGCCGCCAGCGACGCCGACTTCGTCTTCCTGGACCTGGAGGACGCCGTCGCGCCCGTGGAGAAAGTGCCCGCCCGCGCCAGGGTGGTGCACGCCCTGCGCACCCTCGACTGGGGTAAGAAGACGCGCGGCGTTCGCATCAACAACATCGAGAGCGAATACGCCTACGAAGACGTGATCCACGTCGTGGAGGAGGCGGGCGACTGCCTCGATATCATCATCATCCCAAAGGTGAAGACGGCCGAGGACGTCCGCTGGGTCGACCGCCTGCTTGCGCAGATGGAGCTGAAACTGAAGCGTGAGCGCCGCATCGGCCTGGAGGTGCTCATCGAAGAAGTTGAGGCGATGGTGAACGCAGCCGCGATCGCCAAATCCACCCCGCGCCTGGAGGCCCTCATATTCGGCCCGGGGGACTACTCCGCATCCCAGGGCGTCGCCCCCAGCGCTGCCGGTGGCGTCTCCGATGACTACCCCGGCGATGTCTGGCACTACGCGCGCAACCAGGTGGTGGTCGCGGCCCGCGCGGCCGGCATCGAAGCCGTCGATGGACCCTTCGCCGACTTCCGCGATGGCGAAGGCTACCGACGCGAATGCACGCGCGCGAACGTGCTCGGCTTCAGCGGCAAATGGGCCATCCACCCTTCGCAGATACCGATTGCCGCGGAGGTGTTCTCCCCCACAGCCCGCCAGGTGGAGCGCGCGCGCAAGATGATAGCGGCGATGGAAGAGGCTGAGTCGCGCGGGCTCGGCGCGGTAGCCGTCGATGGTGTGATGGTGGATGCCGCTTCCGCGCGACTCATGCGCAACATAACGCAACGAGCCGATGCCATCGGCATGTGATCCCAGGGAGACGGGCGAATGAAGTTCGGCGTGCTGCAGTTTTTCTCGTGGTCACGGCGAATCCCGCTCGAAGACGTGTACCGGCGCGCCTTCGAACGCATCGCAATCATGGATGAAGGCGGCTACGACGCCGTCTGGCTCGCCGAGCACCACTTCAGCACCTACAGTGTCTGTCCCTCCGTCCACATCATGGGCACGCACATCGCCGCGCGCACGAGGAACCTGCGCATCGGCACCGCCGTCTCCCTGGCCGCCATGTACCACCCGCTCCGCCTGGCGGAGGAGGTCGCCCTCCTGGACGTCCTCTCTGGTGGACGCGTCAACTGGGGCGCGGGCCGCGGCTTCGATGCGCGCGAATTCCGCTCCTTCGGCGTGCCCCCACAAGAGAGCCTCGAGCGCTTCCACGAAGCCGTCGAAATCGTGCTCGCGGCATGGGCCGGTGGGCCGCTCAACTACCAGGGGAAGTTCTGGCAGTTCAGCGACGTGGAAGTGCTCCCTCGCCCCTTGCAGCAGCCCCACCCGCCCGTGTGGCTCGCCGCCACATCTCCCGATTCCGTCCGTAAGGCGGCCGCCGCGGGCTACACCATCCTCATGGACCCGCATGCCACACATCAGGAGATCGCCGCCAAGCGCGTCCTCTTCGACGCCGAGCTCCGCGCGAACGGCTTTTCGCCGCTCGGCCGCGAGATTCCCATCGCCCGGCTGCTGGCAGTGGCCGCCACCGACCAGGAAGCGGAAGCCATCGCCCGCCAGGGCGCGGCCTGGACGCTTGGCTCCTACGCGAAGGGCCCCGCCCCCGGCAGCGCGACGCACCCCGACCCCGTGGGACGATACGTCGCGGACGTGATCGTCCACGGCTCGCCCGCACGCGTGGTGGACATCCTCACGAGGTTGCGTGCTGAGATGCCCATGGACTACCTGCTCTGCGCCCCGCTCAGCCACGAATCGTTCGTGCTCTTCACCGAACAGGTCCTCCCCAGGCTCCTCTGACCACACGACGCAGTTGGGACGAGGCCGCCATCCCCCTTATCCTGTCGCTCATGGATGCCCCCACCAGTCTGCCGAAGCTCCTTGTCGCGAACCGTGGGGAGATAGCCGTCCGCGTCCTACGCGCGGCCAGCGACATGGGCATGCGCACGGTCGCCGTTTATTCCATCGATGACGCCGAGTCTCTCCACGTCAATATGGCCGATGAGTCGCGCTTGTTGGAAGGCGCCGGCCCCGCCGCATACCTCGACGCCGCCCAGATCGTGGCCGTAGCGGCAGAAACGGGCAGGGGCGCCATCCACCCCGGCTACGGCTTCCTCAGCGAGAACGCCGCCTTCGCGCGCCTCTGTGGCGAGGCGGGCATCACGTTCGTCGGCCCGCGCGTCGAGCTGCTCGAACTGTTCGGCGACAAGATGCGCGCGCGCGAAGTCGCCGTGCGCGCAGGCGTGCCCGTGCTCCCCGGGTCGGAACGCCCCGCCACGCTCGAGGATGCGCAGCGCTTTTTTGCGTTGCTGCGGGAGGGCGAGGCGATGATGCTCAAGGCCGCATCGGGCGGTGGGGGCCGCGGCATGCGCCTGGTCGACGAGGCCACCGCCCTCGAGCAGGCGTTCGCGCGCTGCCAGTCCGAGGCGCGCGCCGCCTTCGGCGATGGCGCCCTCTACGTCGAGCGCTTGCTCCCCGAGGCCCGCCATATCGAAGTGCAGGTCATCGGTGACGGTACCGGCGACGTCAGCCAGTTGGGCGAACGCGATTGCAGCCTGCAGCGGCGCCACCAGAAGCTCGTCGAAATAGCGCCCGCTCCCGGCTTGCCCACGGGCCTGCGCGAGCGCATCCTCGCGGCCGCCCTCAGTCTGGCGGGCGCCGTCCGCTACGACAACATTGGCACCTTCGAATTCCTCGTCGATGCCAGCGCCCCTCTCTCCGATGCAACGCCGTTCTTCTTCATCGAAGCGAACCCGCGCCTGCAGGTCGAGCACACCGTCACGGAGCAGGTGACCGGGCTGGACCTCGTCCGCATCCAGCTCGAGCTTGCCCAGGGCAGCTCCCTTGCCGAGTTGGGGCTGCGCGCCCACGAAGTGCCGCGACCGCGCGGTTTCGCCATCGAAGCGCGCGTCAACATGGAAACGATGGGCGCCGATGGCCAGCCGCGGCCCACCGGAGGCACACTGGAAGCCTTCGCGCCGCCATCCGGCCCGGGCGTCCGCGTCGATACGTTTGGATACGCCGGCTACCGCACGAGCCAGCGCTTCGATTCACTGCTCGCGAAGGTCATCGGCTCCACCGCGCGCGGTACCTTCAACGAGGCGGCCGCTCGCACCCGCCGCGCCCTCGGCGAGTTCCGCATCGAGGGCGTCGCCACCAACATCCCCTTCCTCCAGGCGCTGCTCGCCAGCGAGAGTTTCCGTGACGCGCGCATCACAACACGCTATATCGATCGTCACATCGCCGAGCTCGTCCAGGCCGCGGCCGCGTACGAGCGCCGTCCCGCAGCTGCCATCGCCCCGGCGGCAACCCCGCGCGCTGGTGCGAAAGTCGATGCCAACGACCCCCTCGCGGTGCTCACGTACGGCAAGCCGCCGGGCGGCGCATTTCCAGGGCTCCCGCTCGCCGGCGAGCCGCCTGCCCCCGCGGAGGATGGCACCACCACGCTCGTAGCCCCAGTGCAGGGCACCGTCGTCAGCGTCTACGTCCACGAAGGCGACGCCGTCCGCGCGGGCCAGGCGCTCGTCATCCTCGAATCGATGAAGATGGAGCACGAGGTGAAGGCGCTCACGTCGGGCATCGTGCGCCGCATCGCTGTCGTCCCCGGCGACACCATCTACCAGGGCCACGTGCTCCTCCTCCTGGAGGATACGGACGGGGAGGCCGCTGAGGCCGTCGCCGAGGAACACCTCGACCTGGACGAAATCCGTCCCGACCTCGAGGCCGTCCTCGCTCGCAGGGCCCTCACGCGCGATTCCCATCGCCCCGATGCTGTCGCGCGCCGGCGGCGGACCGGCCAGCGGACCGCCCGCGAGAACATCGAAGACCTCTGCGACCCCGGCAGCTTTGTAGAGTACGGAGCCCTGGTCCTCGCCGCCCAGCGTTCGCGGCGCTCACTGGAGGAACTGATCGTCAAGAGCCCGGCCGATGGCATGATCACCGGCGTCGGCCGCATCAACGGCGACCTCTTCCCCGACCCTGACTCCAGTTGCGTGGTGCTCTCCTACGACTACACAGTCTTCGCCGGCACCCAGGGGGCCCAGAACCACCGCAAGACCGACCGCATCATTGATGTCGCCGAGAGCGGGCGCATGCCTGTGGTGCTCTTCGCCGAGGGCGGCGGTGGCCGCCCGGGCGATACCGATGGCGTCGCCACGGGCGGTGGCGGCAGCACGCGCACGTTCGCCCGCTTCGCCCAGCTGAGCGGGCTTGTCCCCATGGTGGGCATCACATCCGGACGCTGCTTCGCCGGCAACGCCTCCTTGCTCGGCTGCTGCGATGTGATCATCGCCACGGCTAATTCGAACATCGGCATGGGCGGTCCCGCGATGATCGAAGGTGGCGGCCTCGGCGTGTTCGCGCCAGAGGAAATAGGGCCCATGGCTGTCCAGGTCCCCAACGGCGTTGTCGATATTGCCGTGGCCGATGAGGCCGAGGCCGTGCGCGTGGCGAAGCACTACCTCTCCTACTTCCAGGGCCCCCTGCTGGCGTGGGAAAGCGCCGACCAGCGGCGCATGCGCCGCATCATTCCCGAAAACCGCCTGCGCGTGTACGACGTGCGCGCCATCATCGCAACGCTCGCCGATACGGGCTCGGTGCTGGAACTGCGCCCCAGCTTCGGCGTCGGCATGATCACGTCGCTCGCGCGCGTCGAAGGCAAGCCCCTGGGCATCATCGCCAACAACCCCATGCACCTCGGTGGGGGCACCGAGTCCCAGGGCGACGACAAAGCAAGAAAA
>JBPCLM010000093.1:0-30893 GCA_051003295.1 Tepidiformaceae bacterium
TGAACGCCATGGAGGATGGCCGGCCGCGCATCGTGGTCGTCGACCTGACGGAGCCGCTGGATGGGGAAGACAAGATTTGCGGCGGGCTGATGGACGTATTCGTGGAGCGGCTGGCCTGAAGCCCGGCGGATAACAGCAGGTAAACTGGCCCATTTACGCCCGAAGGCTATCCTGTACCATGACGGAGAGCCCCGACGGCGGGGCGAAAGAGGGACTTATGTTGGGACCGCTCGGCACCCCGGAACTGCTGATCATTGGGGTGGTGATCATTCTCATCTTCGGTGTTGGCAAAATCAGCGGGCTCGGCCGCGAACTCGGCTCATCGATCAAGGAATTCCGGCGGGCCGTGAAGGACGAGGACGCTGAGGGCAAAAACGCCGCGAAGACGCAGGTGCAGGCGCCTCCGCCTCCGGTGTACAGCGCTCCCGCCCCGCCGGTGCAGCAACCCCCCTCCCAGCCGACGGAGACGAAGAACCCGAACATCTTCTAGCCAGCCCGGTTGGCGAGCGAAGAACAGCCCCCACAGCGGGGGCTGTTTGCATGCTGATATGCTGTGGCCATGGTCACGCAGATGCGGCTCACGCTGCAGCAGTTCCTTGCCATGCCGGATATCGATGAGCGCCGCCTCGAGTTGATCGACGGGGAGGTGTACAAGAAGGTGTCGCCACGCTGGGGTCACGCACGCCTTGCTATCGAGCTCGGGCTCGCCTTGCGGCCGTTCGGCCATGTTGGCGCGGAACCGAGGGCTATCGTGCCGGGCGCCCCGGCACACGGGCCGAGCGCGCCGCTACCGGACCTGGCCCTTTATCGCGACGCCCCGCCCAAATCTGCGGAATGGATGACGCAACCGCCGGATCTTGTCGTCGAATTCCTGTCTATCGGCCAGAGCCGCAGCGAGGTGCGGACCAAAGTTGATGTCTATCTGACCTTTGGCGTGAGGACGGTCTGGGTATTCGATACGGAGCGCGAATCGGTGGACGTGTACGAAGGCGGCAACCGCCTGACCGCGTCGACCGATGACATCCTTACCGGGTTGGCCGTGCCGGGGTTCGCGAAGCGGGTGGACGAGATCTACCGCGACGCGGGTTACGAGCCCGCCGACTCTTAGTTCCCCACCCGCGCCAGCCGCTGCCCGCCCGACCTTGCGCGGCTCTCAGCCCCCGGCGACGGCGGGGACGATGCTGACTTCGTCGCCATCCTTGAGCGATGTCTTCAAGCCTTCCATGAAGCGCACGTCGTCGCCGTTGACGTAGACGTTGACGAAGCGGCGGAGCTGGCCGGAATCGTCCATCAGGCGCTCGCGCACCCCGGGATAGGCGCTTTCCAGGCCGGCGATGCAATCGAGGAGGGTGGCGCCGCCGCCCTGGACGACCGATTGATTGCCGGTGAGACCGCGAAGCGGCTGGGGGATGCGGACATTTACGGCCATGAGTGAAGCTCCGAGCGTATTTGTGTCCCGGGAGAGCGAGAGAGCCCTCCCGGCCGGGGCTAGCCTTCGATGATGTCGCCGGTGACGGGGTCGATGCGGACGCCTTTTTCGCGTGCCCAGGCGAGGGCGCGTTCGATTTCCTCTGGTTCGCCTTCTACTTCAAGGATGACCCAGCCGGTCTTTTCATCGACATCGGCCATGCGGACGTTGGTGATGATCTGGAATTCGTGGCCGAGCAGGTAGATCACCGGCTCGCGGATGAGGTCTTCGGGGAACGTGAAGCGTACGCGTTTGACGGCCATCAGGCTGCGGCCTCCGCTGCATTGAGCGATCTGTAGGCGGCTTCGAAGCTATCGATGGTGGCATCGATTTCGAGAGGCGCACGAAGCGAGCCTATGACCGCTTCGAGCGTCTTGAATCCGGCGCCCGTGATGAAGGCCACGGTCAGCTCGCCCGGATCGATTCTACCCTGGCGGACGAGTTGCCTGACGGCGGCGACGGTGACGCCGCCGGCGGTCTCGGCGAAAATCCCCTCGGTTTCGGCGAGGAGTTTGATGCATTCGACGATCTCGTCGTCGCTCACACTGGCGCAGGCTCCGCCGGTATCGCGCAGCTGGACGAGGCTGTAGTAGCCATCAGCGGGGTTGCCGATGGCGAGCGACTTGGCGATGGTGGCCGGCTTTTGGGGGCGGAAGTTCATCGACCCTTCCGCCCAGGCGGTGGCGACGGGCGAGCAGCCCGTGGCCTGTGCGCCGCTCATGCGCGTCTTTGGCTGATCGATGAGGCCCACCTTCGCGAGTTCATCGAAACCCTTTCGGATCTTGACGAAGAGCGAGCCGCTGGCGATGGGGGCGACGCAGTGGTCCGGCGCGCGCCAGCCGAGCTGCTCCGCGACTTCGAATCCGAGCGTCTTGGAGCCTTCGGAGTAGTAGGGGCGGACGTTAACGTTGACGAAGCCCCAGTTGTAGCTGCCGGCGAGCTCGGCGCAGAGGCGGTTGACGGCATCGTAGTTGCCACGGACCTTCACGAGCGTCGGCCCGTAGATGCTGGAACCGACGACCTTGCCGGCTTCGAGGTCATCCGGGATGAAGACGATGGCCTCCATGCCGGCGGCGGCGGCGTGGGCGCTCACGCTGTTGGCGAGGTTGCCCGTGCTGGCGCAGGCGAGTTTTTCGTAGCCGAGTTCGCGGGCGCGCGTGCTTGCGACCGTGACGACGCGGTCCTTGAAGGACCAGGTGGGGTTCACGGTGTCGTTCTTGATGTACAAGTGGGGAAGGCCGAGGGCCTTGCCCAGGTTGCGGGCGGGGATGAGGGGCGTGAAGCCGGCGCCGATATCGATGGCCGCGTCTGCTTCGCAGGGGAGGAAATCACGGTAGCGCCAGAGGCTGGGCGGCCCGGCGGCGATGCGGCTGCGCGTCGCTGTTTTGCGGATGGCGTCGTAGTCATAGGTGACTTCGAGAGGACCGAAACAGAATTCGCAGACGTGCGTAGCGGTGAGAGGGTATTCGCGGTGACATTCGCGACACCGCAGATTGGTTGCGAAGCTCATGCTCAAATGCTCCAGTCAGCCCGCCAGCGGCGCCGGCGGCAAAACGGGGCGCGCAGGGCACCCGGGTGCGAAGACGATCGATGGGAGCGGCCCCGTGGGGCTAAAGCATGATCATTCGGCCCGTAGTGCAAGCCATGAGTGATCTCCTCATCCCGCGTGGGCCGTCGAGTTCCGAGCGCTGGCGCTCTCATCTTTCTCCCGACGCATCGGGAGCCCGGAGTTGGCACCTTGCCTGATGGTGGCAGGTTGCCGGGGTTTCATCGGGCCGGATCCCTCAACCCCATCTTGATAAGCGCGGCCACGGTGCGGTTGGTAAGAAGTATCGTACGCGGAAGGGCCGCCAGAGGGGAAGAGCGCGCAATTCACGATCTTCGATTCACGATTTGCCCGATCATTCATCGGCGGCGGGCAGATGGGGGCGGAAGGCGGGGGAGTCGGCACGGACGGGCGGCTGGCCGAGCTCGGCGGCACGCTGGACGGCGGCGTCGCCGTAGCGCCGGCGGATGGTCGCGACGGTCTCGGCGAGGCCGGCGGCTTCACGAGTTTCGCCGAGCCGCAGCTGGCGTGAGCGCTCTCCGAGGTTCGCGACGCCGACGCCGAGGAGTCGCACGGGCTGGCGGCCGTGTTCGCCCCAGGCGCGTTCGAACAGGCCGGCGGCGGCGGCGTAGATCTCGTCCGCCAGGTCCACGGGTATCGCCGTGGTGGTGGAGCGCGTGAGCGTTTCAAAGGGCGGAAAGCGTAGCTTGAGCGTGACGGTGCGGGCGCTGCGGCCGTGGTGCGCCAGGTCCGCCGCGATCCGTTCGGCCTGGCCGCGGAGGAGGGCACGCAGGCGGTCGCGGGAGGGCTCATCGCGGTCGAAGGTGGTCTCGCGGCTCACGGACTTTGCCGCCGCGTTCCCGCCCAGCACGGGCGCATCGTAGACTCCGAGCGCGCGGGCGTGCAGGTCGCGCCCGTGGGCGCCGAAACGCGCTTCGAGGGAGGCCAGGGGAAGAGCGGCGATGTCGCCGACCGTGCGCACGCCGAGGCCGGCGAGCGTTTCGGCCATGCGCGGGCCCACCATCGGAAGTTCGCGGATGGGCCGCGGGGCGAGGAAGGCGGCTTCATCACCCGGCGGCACCACCAGCAGGCCGTCTGGCTTGGCGGCATCGGACGCGACCTTCGAGACGAGCTTGTTCGTTGAGACGCCGGCCGAAGCGGTGATGCCGATTTCGCCGAGGACGCGGGCGCGCAGCATCGCGGCGATGGCGGGCGCATCACCGAAGAGTTGCTCCGAGCCCGCCGTATCCATGTATGCCTCGTCGGCCCCCGCTGGTTCGACGAGTGGAGTGTAGTCTCGCAGGATGGCGTGAAAGGCCCTGGAGGCGGGCGCGTAGAAGCCGTAGTCGCTTGCCAGGAAGACCGCCTGGGGGCAGAGACGGCGGGCGCGCGCGACGGGCATCGCAGAGCGGACACCAAAGCGCCGCGCTTCGTAGCTGCAGGTGTTGACCACGCCCCGGGCGCCGAGGCCGCCGGCGACCACCACCGGCAGCCCACGCAATTCCGGGTGGCGCAGGAGTTCCATCGAGACGAAGAACGCATCGAGGTCGATGTGGATGACGGTGGCGCGGCGCGCAGTCATGCGAATATCTGTTCGGATTGTAGCGGCGCGACGGGTGGTTGTCGCGCGTTGACGGGGCGGAGCGGGCGGCTAGCATGGGCCCGAGCCCACCGTGCAGCAGCAGCTTCCTCAGCTTCTCGTCCGGCGAACGTTCCTGCGGCGCGCCGTGGCGGGCGCGGCCGCGGCAGCGCTTGCGGCCTGGGGCTTGCGGGAGGCCCGCTCGGGCCCGGCCCCGCACGACCTGGTGGACGAAGGCGCGGACTTCCTTGACGGCTTGCTCGAGGGCACGCGCGTCACGGCCGCATTCGAAGTTGAGGCGACGGAGGTGGGTGGGACACTCACGTCCGCGCCGATGCAGAGCGCGCATCTCTTCACGCACGTCGGGCTGCACTGGGCGGGGTCGCCGGGAAGCGAACGTCTGAGTTTCGCGGTGCGCACATCGCCGGACGGGGGGGCCTGGGGGCCGTGGGCAAAGGTCGGGATGGAAGCGCTGCCCGGGGAAACCGCGCACGAGGAAACCTTCGGCACACTCGTGTACGCGGGGGAGGCGCGCTTCGTGCAGTACCGCGTGGCGTTCCCGGCCGAGGATGTGGGCGTGAGCTTGTTACGAGTCACGGCAGCGGCCATCGACGCCGGCGGCGCCGCGCCCGCGGCGCGGGCGGCGGCCGGGGACTCGGGCCCTCTGACCCATCGCGTCGCGGTCGGGGGTCTGGCGAGAGACGGGCTGGCGGCGAACGGCGTACCCACGGGGCATGTGGTCGATGCGGAGAGCGGCTACGCGCTGGACGTGGTGACGCGCGAAGCCTGGGGCGTGGACGAGGGGCTACGCTTCGACGCTGACGTTGAGACGTGGCGGGAGATGTTCGTGCCGCCGCGGTTGCTGGTGGTGCACCACTCGGCCACGCGCAACGGCTATGAGTCGCCGGCGGCAGCGGCGGCGGATGTGCGGTCGATCTATCACTACCACACGATGGTGCTGGGGTGGGGCGATATCGGCTACCACGCGATCATCGACCGCTTCGGCAACATCTATGAGGGGCGGCACGGGCGCGGCGGGGATCGCAACGACGGGGGCGTCGCCCGCGAAGCCCTGAGCGCCGGCGTCACGGGCGGACATACGACGGAGTACGAGTACGGCACGACGGGAGTGGCGCTGCTCGGGGACGGTTCGATAGAGACGTGGGAGATGGTGGGGCCGGCGGGGGCGCGCTGGGAGGCGCTCGTGCGATTCGCTGTGTTCGAAGCTGCCCGCTCGGCGCTACGGCCGCTTGCGCCGGGTACGGCGGAGGCGGCATGGACGGACTTCCTGCGTTCGGACAACGCCTGGCACGATGGTGTGCCAACCGTGGGTCCGCACCGGGGACTGCAACAGACGCTGTGCCCGAGCGACGCGGTCATCGCGTTGCTGCCCGCGCTGCGCCAGGCGGTGCACAATGGGCTCGAGGGACTGAGCCGCGCGGGCGTCCGCCTGACCAGCGTGACGCCAGCGGCGAGGCTGCTGCCGGTGGGGACGCCGCTGGTGGTCACCTGGGCACCTGAGGCGCCGGAGGCGGGCTGGAGCATCGAGGGGTACGAGTACGCCTTCGAGGGCTGGTTCAAGCCAGCGGACAGCGAAGACATCGATTACCTGAGCGGCTACACTTCCGAACCACAGCCGCGGCTGGCGTGGATCCCTGTGTTACCGGCGATCACCCAGGCGACATTCGTGGCGTCCCGGCCAGGGCAGTACACCGTGCACGTCCGGGCGCTCTTGCGGAACGGCGCGCTGCGCGCACGATCGGCGTTCAAGGCTTCGCGGACCATCCTGGTGGAGTGACGGGGCTGCTTCCCACGGGGCTCAGCGTGGCAGGCCGAGCATCTCGCCAACGGTGACGAGCTGGAAGCCTCTCTCACGGAGACCAGCGACGATGCGCGGCAGCGCTTCGAAGGTGTTGTAGCCGCCGAGGTGCATGAGCACGATAGAACCACCGCGGGCATTGTTCAGAACCTTCGACACTATGAAGTTCGTGCTGGGGCCGCCCTCGGCTTCGGGCATCCAGTCGATGGTGTCGATGTCCCACATGATGACCCTTGGGTAGCCGGCGGCCGCCACCGCGTTAACGACGGAGTCGTTCCAGCCGCCAAACGGCGGCCGGAAGAGAGGGCGCGGGTCCTGTGAGGCGTAGGGCGCCATCGCGCGCTCGGTGCGGGCGAGTTCGTCCGCGATCTGGCTGGCCGTGAGGCCGCGAAAATCTGCGTGCGTATAGCTGTGGTTGGCAAGCTCGAAGGTTGCCGGATGGGCTTCAATGATGCGCAATACATCGCGGCCGGCTTCCGTGTAGGGGTTCTCCGCCATAGCGCCGGTCATGAAGATGGTTGCATGCACCTGGTTGGCGAGTAGCCAGTTCACGATGTCGAGGGCTGGCTCCACCCGTCCTCCCATATCCAGCGTGAGGGCGACCATACTTGAATCGCGTGAGCCGTTAGAGATGACGATTCCCGGCTCGCCGGGCGGGAAGGGCGTGGGCGTGGGGGGCGGCGGCGGCGGACCATCAGCGGCCGTCAGCGCGACGTACCCGAAATACGAAGCCCCCGGAAACCCCGGCGCGGCCGTGGCGCGCACGGCAACGATCGCCAGCGCGGCCGCCAGCCCGAGAAGCGCGAGAGGTAGCAGGCGACCCAGGGCTGTGGCGCGGTTCACGATCCTAGGCTACAGCGTCAGGCCAGTACGCGGAGAGCGGCGGGGAGCGCGAGCTCGGCCCAGGCGGCGTGCATCTTCCCGGATGGATGGAGTCCATCGGCGGCGATGAGGGCCGGCTCCGTGGCGGCCTTGCGCGAAATCGGCGTCACATCCACGTACGCGACCCCGGCTGCGGCCGTGAGGGTGCAGTTGGCGGCGTTGAAAGCATCGATTGCGGACGCGACGGCGGCGCGGTCGCGGCCCTCGGCGAAAGGTGTCACTCCCCAGTCGGGGATAGAAAGCACGAGTACGCGAGAGGGTTCGCCGCCAGCCAAGGCGATGGCACGTGCGAGCAGCGCCTCGAATTCGCGGGCGTATTCGCCCAGCGGGAGGCCCTTGTACTGGTTGTTGACGCCGATGAGCAGCGAAACGAGCGCGTACGGGCCGCGCGGCCGCGCAGCATCGAGGGCCTGGGCGAGTTCGGCCGTCGTCCAGCCTGTGGCCGCGATGATTTCCGGATCGGGGACATCGAGGCCTTCGCCGCGGAGGAGCGCGGCAAGTTGCAGCGGCCAGCGTTCGGCGGGTTGCACGCCTTCGCCGATGGGGTAGGAGTCGCCGAGGGCGAGGAAGCGCATTGGGGGGATCATCGGTGATGAACCGCTGGTTCGGAAAGGGCTCGCCGGAGTCCGGCGGTTTTGCCCTCCCGGTGGGGCTAACACGGCGCCCGCGCAGTCCCGGCTGATACACTCTCGGGGAGGAGGCGGCGATGGCTATTCAGGCACGCGCGCCGGCGCCTGTCGAACAATGCCCGGCCCTGGATTCAGGCGACCGCCTCGACCGGGAGGAATTCGAGCGGCGTTACGCCATACGAACGGACGTTGCGAAGGCAGAACTCGTCCAGGGAGTTGTCTACGTGGCATCACCGGTCCGGTCCCAGCAGCACGGCCAGCCGCACGCCATGCTCATCACGAGGCTCGGAATTTATCGCGAGTCGCACAGCGGGGTGATCCTCGACGACAACGCCGCCTGGCGCGTCCCCGGCGGGAGCGAGGTGCAGCCCGACGCGATGCTTCGCTATTCGCGCGCTGCCGGCGGGGGATCGTGGATCGACGACGATGGGTTCGTGGCAGGCGTGCCGGAATTGGTGGCCGAGGTGGCCGCGAGTTCGGCCAGCTATGACCTTCACGACAAGAGGGAACTGTACCGTGCGGCCGGTCTCCGCGAGTACGTCGTCTGGCGCACGGAGGATGGCGCAATCGATTGGTGGACGCTTGAGGGGGAGGAATACATCGCCCTCGAGCCCGGAGCCGGCGGAATGCTGGCTAGCGGCGTCTTCGCGGGGCTGGAACTCAACGTTGCCCTGCTGCTGCGGCTGCTGCGGGAGAGCGCCGGCTAGAGTGATACCGGGAAGCGGGGCTGGCGGCATCTCTCCGGGCGGACGCACAGTCCCCTAGATCAGTTCCTTCACCTTCGCGGCGAGCGCGCGCGTGAAGCCCACGGTGCTCGCGATCTCGTCGACTTCGGCTTCGCGGATGGACCTGACGGAACCGAACTTCTTGAGCAGCGCCTTCTTGCGTTTCGGGCCGACGCCGGGGATGGTATCGAGCGCGCTCTGAATGGCGCTCTTGGCGCGCACCTGGCGGTGGTAGGTGATGGCGAAGCGATGGGCCTCATCGCGGATGCGCTGCACGAGGAAGAGCGCCTCGGAGCCACGCGGGAGCACGATGGGCTCCTCCTCGCCCGGGATGAACAGCTCCTCGAAACGCTTCGCGAGGCCCACCGTGGGGATGTGATAAACGCCCATTTCGCGCATCACCTGGACAGCCGCGCCGAGCTGGCCCTTGCCCCCATCGATGATGACGAGGCCGGGGAGACCCCACGCGTCTTCGGAGTGCTGAGTGCTGAGTGCTCCTGAGTCCTGAGTGCTGAGTGCTGAGTCCTGACTGGGCCCGTCGTCACCCTCAGGGGGGGAAAGAGCATCGGGCGGCGGGAAATCGACCTCGGCGATCGGCCCGGCGTCGACCTGCGCCAATACGGGCAGCGCCTCGCGCGCGGCGCGCTTGAAGCGGCGGCGCAGGATCTCCTGCATGGTGGCGAAGTCGTCGGCGCCGGTGACCGTCTTCACGCGGAAGCGGCGGTACTGGTTCGTCGCGGGCTGCCCAGCGATGAAGACGACCATGCTCGAAACAGGACTCGTACCCTGGATGTTCGAGTTGTCGTAGCACTCGATGCGATGGGGGAGCTCCGGCAAGGAGAGTTCTTCGCGCAACTGCTCCAGCGCCGTCTCGGTCTTCGTCCTATCGGCGAGCCAGCGGACGCGCATCATCTCGAGGGCTTCGCGGGCGTTGTCGTTGGCGAGCTCGACCAGGCGTCGCTTTTCGCCGCGCTCGGGTACACGCACTTCCACCCGCGAGCCGCGCTTTTCGGAAAGCAGCTCTTCCATGGTCAGACGCTCATCCGGGTTGGCGGGCACGACGACGAGGCGGGGGATGTACTGGGCGCTTTCGTAGAACTGCAGGAGGAAGTTGCAAAGCACGGCGCTATCGGATTCGCCGTTGACGCCTTCGAGCACGAAGTTGTCGCGGCCAATCATCTGCGTGCCGCGGACGAAGAAGACCTGCACGCAGGCCTGGTCACCGTTGCGCGCGAGCCCGTAGATATCCAGGTCTTCATCGCGGGTGGTGGAGACCATCTGGCGTTCGACGGTGCGCTGCACGGCACGCAACTGGTCGCGCATCATGGCGGCACGTTCGAACTCCATGCGCTCAGCGGCCGCCTGCATCTGGGCGGTGAGGCGCGCGAGCACGTCGTCGGAGCGGCCTTCGAGGAAGAGAATGACCTGGTCGATGACCTCGTCGTACTCCTCCTTCGTGCAGAACGCCGTGCAGGGCGCGATGCAGCGCTTGATGTAGAAGTCCAGGCAGGGGCGGGGGTCGCGACCCGTGATTTCCTTGGTGCAGGAGCGCCAGGGAAAGAGCTTCTTCGTGAGGTCGAGCGTGTGGCGGACAGAGCCGGCGCTGGCGTAAGGCCCGAAGTAGCGCGCGCCATCTTTTTCGATGCGGCGCGTGATGTACACGCGTGGCCACGGGTTCTGGATATCGATCTTCAGGTAGGGATAGCGCTTGTCGTCCTTCAGCCGGATGTTGTAGAAGGGCTGGTGGCGCTTGATGAGCGTGGCTTCGAGGATGAGGGCCTCACCCGCGTTCCCCACGACGATGTACTCGAAGTCCTCCACTTGTTCGCGAAGGGCGCGCGTCTTTGGCTCCATGCCGTGCGGTGAACCGAAGTAGGAACGCACGCGGTCCTTGAGGCGTGCGGCCTTGCCGACGTAGATCACCTCGCCGAGAGCGTTGCGCATGATGTAGACGCCGGGGCGCGGGGGCAACGCGACAAGCTGCTTGCTGAGCTTTTCGGAAATGGTGGAAGAGGCCACGGATCCAGTGTAGGGCGGGCGCGCCCAGTAGGAGAGTGGGAGCACAAGCACGAAGCGGAACGGAGAGTGGATGCGAAATGCATCCGTTTTGGAGCCATCGATGGCTACCCTGACGCTTAAGAACGTCCCCGACGCTTATGGAACGGCTCCGGAGCCGCGCGGCCCGCAACCGGCGCAGCCTCAACCGCGAGGCTATCGACTGCCTTGAATCAGTGGTCGGTCCTAAGCCGGAGGACCTGGCTGACCTGATTGCGTTCTTCCCCGGAGTTGCGACCGCCCTCAGGCCTTCGTGGGAGCGTAGGGGCGGCCGTCGGGGGTGTGTCCCCACCCTGCCCGGGCGCGGTCCAGGAGCGCGCGGACTTCGTCATCGGTGGTCGGCCGGAAGTTTCGGTACCACAGACCAACGGCATGGAAAGGGTCGGGCGTGGCGAGGCAGAGAACCATGTCGGCTTCGGCTTCCAGCTCTTTGCAGGTTTCGGCAGCGGCCACGGGTACGGTTATCGCCAGACGCGCGGGGGCGGAAAGACGCGCGGCGCGAGCGGCGGCGCGCACCGTGGCGCCGGTCGCCAGGCCATCGTCGGCGAGGATGACGATCCGTCCCTCCATCGCGGTGGCTTCGCGGTCGCCGCGGTAAGCGCGTGCGCGGCGGTCGAGTTCGGCCGTTTCGCGGGCAGTGACGCTTTCGATCGTCGCCGCGGGAATATTGAGCGCATCGACCACATCATCGTTGAGGACGGTGACGCCTCCGCCGGCGATGGCGCCCATGGCAAGCTCGTCGTACCCCGGCACCCCGAGCTTTCGCACCATGAAGACATCGAGCTCGCAGCCAAGGGCGGAAGCAAGCTCGAAAGCCACGGGCATCCCGCCGCGCGGAAGGCCGAGCACGAGGGCCTCGGCACTGCGCCATTCGGGCGGGAGCGCGCTGGCGAGGGACCGGCCCGCTTCGCGCCGGTCCTGGAAAGGAAGGCGGACCATGGCCCCATCAGAACACACGCCAGCTCCATAGAGCATCACGGCCGCGGACGGCGGCTCGCGGCGTGCTAACGCGGCGGTGCCGGTTCGTCAAGCAGGGCGGGGGCACGTAGAATCGCCCGATACCCTCTCTGATGGAGCGCGGCATGGCATACGAAGCGATCCTGTACGACGTGGCAGACGGCGTCGCCACAATTACGCTAAACAAGCCCGAGCGGCTGAATGCCTTCGACAACCAGATGCTCGCGGAGTGGGCGGCGGCGCTAACAGAAGCGGACCGTGACGCGGCGGTTCGCGCGGTGATCATCACGGGCGCTGGCCGGGGTTTCTGCAGTGGCATGAACGTGAGCGATGAAGCCGGGGGACGCGGCTTGCTGCGCACGGAAACGACCGTCGCGACGCGGCGCCAGAGCCTCCGCAACGGTGTCCATCCTATCCCGCGGGCGCTGATTCAGCTGGAAAAGCCGTACATCGCGGCGATCAACGGCGCGGCGGCGGGGGCGGGCATGGACATGGCCACGATGGCGGACATCCGCTTCGCCAGCAGCACGGCGCGCATGGGCATGACCTACGTGCGCATGGGGCTGATTCCCGGCGACGGCGGCTGCTACACGCTGCCGCGCATCGTGGGCACGCAAAAGGCACTGGACCTGATCTGGACGGGCCGGTTGATGACGGCCCAGGAAGCGCTCGCGATGGGCTACGTGCAGGCCGTGTTCGAACCGGACGAACTGATGCCGCGCGTACGGGAATACGCCGCCCAGGTGGCCCGCGGACCGGCGACGGCGGTGCAACTCGCGAAGAAGCTGGTGTACCGCTCGGCCAACGTTTCCTTCGATGAGCACCTGGACATGGCGCAGATGGCGATGTTCATCGCGCAATCGACCGAGGATGCGCGCGAAGGCCCGAAGGCGTTCGTGGAGAAGCGGGAGCCGCAGTTCAAGGGCCACTGAGGCCGGGCAAACGGGCGACGGTGACCCAGAAAGAACTGGCCGTTTCGATCGCCGTGTCCAGGCCGCCGAGCATCCGTTCGAGCTCGGGGGTGAGGTGTTCGATGAGGGCGGGCAGGACGGCATCGGGGATGGCCCATGTGTTGGAGCGCGTTTTCGAACGATAGTCGGACAGCAGTTCGCGGCCGGTTTCCCGCGTCGTCCAGCGGGCAAGGACCGTGTCCTGAAGTGACGCCCCCGCAACCGCCATGCGCGCGGCGAAAAGGCCGCTGAGGCGCTCGTTGCGCCGCCAACGCGAGGGCGCGACGCCGCCCATCGCTATGGCCGTTGCCTGCACGAGTTCGTTGGCATCGGAGAGCGCGTTGTGGACGTGGTCGGTGCGGCAGCTCAGGAGCAGGCCGCCGGGGCGGACCACCCGCAGGGCCGCGTCTAGCGTTGCTTCAGGGTCTGGCACGAGGTGCAGGATGTGGACGAAGAGGGCGGCATCGAAGGCGGCGGGGCGGAAGGGCAGGCTGGCGGCCTCGGCCAGGACGACGTCGATATCGCGCCGCTTGCGCCGCAGCACATCGAGCATGCCGCGGGAGATATCCACACCGGACACGCGAATGCCGCGCTGCGCGAGCGGCACCGCCACGCGTCCGGTGCCAATCCCCACTTCGAGGAGACGGGCGCCGGGCCTGAGCAGGACAGCGAGACCATCGCCGACCTGGTCTTCGACGCCATCGGGGAAGCCGCGCGTCGCGTCGTAAATCGCAGCGACGCGGTCGAAGGAGACCAGGGGCCGGGCAGGGCCGGTCACCGGGACAGCCAGCGTGCCTGCCAGCCCTCATCGGGCTGCTGCCCGGCGAATTCCCAGCGTTCGCCGAACTTCTCGAAGAAGACGACATCTTTCACCGGCCGGCGCCTGACCGGGCCGGGGCGGTCCGTCGGGTAGCCGATGGGCAGAAGGCAGTAGATCTCGTTGGTCTCGGGGATGGAAAGCATCTCGTGCAGTTCGGGGCGACGGAGCGCCAGGTTGAAGACGGAGCCGCCCAGGCCCAGCGCGCTGGCGGCGAGGAGGAGGTTCTGGACGGCGGGAAACGTGCTGCCTCCCGGCGTCGAGTGGCGCGCCGCGAGGCCGCAGACGACCACGATGGCAGGCGTCGCGGCCAGGTGGTGTACCAGGTGCTCGACGCTGCGGAGGGAGAGCCGCCGGGTGCGGGGGAGCGCGTCCATCAGCGAGGGGTCTGCGGCGAAATCAGGCTGGTAGCGCGCCCAGCCTTCCTCCGCCCACGCCTGGAGCCGCGCCTTCGTGGCGGAGTCGGTGACGACGACGAAGCGCCAATCCTGGACGTTTTGGCCGGAGGGCGCGCGGATGGCGGCATCGAAGAGCTGGAACATCACCTCTTCGGGGATGGCGTCAGGTTTGAAGCGCCGCAACGCGCGGGTCGAGTAGATGGTCGCGAAGAGGCGGGGGTCGCTCTGCATGGCGGATCCTTCGTGGGCGGTCGCATCGATTCTACCGGAGCGTGGGCGGGGGACTTCTGCGCGCGGCCGCGTGGCTGTAGACTTATGCCCGATGGCACTCGAAGCTGGCAAGCCCGCCCCACCGTTCACGCTCTTCAACAAGAAACGCGAGCAGGTTACCCTGGATTCGTTCCCGGGGAAGCACCTGGTGCTCGCGTTCTACGCGCTAGCTTTCACCGGTGGCTGAACGACGGAGATGACGGCCTTCCGGACGCACACTGACGCGTTCGCGAGGGCCAATGCCCAGGTCCTGGGCATCAGCGTCGATTCGTTCGCGGCTGCGGGAGAGTTCGAAGAGAAGCTCGGCCTGGAGTTTCCGCTGCTCAGCGACTTCCCCAAGAACCAGGCCGGCCGCGACTACGGCACGTACAACGAAGCCTTCGGCATCCACAACCGCACGACCGTGGTGATCGATAAGGACGGGGTCGTGCGCGACGTGTACGTGGAGCCGCGGGACTTCGAATCGCACCCCGTGCGGGCGATTGAGGTGCTGGTGCTGATGGGGGAGAGCCCCTGAGCGAGGGGCGGTCCTGGCCCGGTATACTCGGGCCACCTTCCGCCGGGCGGGTTGCATGCTGTTCCGAGACTCACCTGAGCACGCGGCCTTCCGGGCGGAGCTGCGCGCCTTCCTCGATGCGGAGTTGCCGCGAGAGGACTGGGACATGCGCAACGACCGCGACCACCTGCCGCCGGGCGGCGCGGAGTTCACGCGGCGGTTTCGGAAGCGGCTGGCGGAAAAAGGCTGGCTGACGATGGGCTGGCCCGCCCAGTACGGCGGCCAGGGCGCCAGCTACATGACGCAGACGGTGTACATGGAAGAGATGAGCGGCCGCGGCGCGCCGGGCGCATACGACCAGGGTATTTGGCTGGCCGGCCCCGCCCTGATGATGCACGGGACGCCAGAGCAGCGGGAGCGCTGGCTGCCACCGATGCGCACGGCCAGCGTCAACTGGTGCCAGCTCTTTAGCGAGCCGGGCGCGGGATCGGACCTGGCATCGCTGCAGACGAGGGCGGTGCGTGACGGCGATGAGTACGTCGTCAACGGCCAGAAAATCTGGACTTCGGGCGCCCAGAACGCGGACTGGGGCATCCTGCTGGCGCGCACGGATCCAGACGCCCCCAAGCACAAGGGCATCAGCTACTTCATGCTGGACATGAAGACGCCCGGCATCACTGTGCGCCCGCTGCACAACATGATGGGCACCGAGCATTTCACGGAGGTGTTCCTCGAAGATGTGCGCGTGCCGGCGGACTGCCGCGTTGGTGATGAGAACCGCGGTTGGTACATCTCGACGACGACGCTGGACCAGGAGCGCTCGTCGATCAACCGGGTGGTTATGACGCGCAGCACGCTGGGCGGACTCATCGATTATGTGCGCGAGACGCCGGCGCTGCGCGAGCGAGGGGAAATCCGGCACGAGCTGGCGGAGCGGCACCTGGAGTTCGAAATCGCCCGCTGGCTCTGCTACCGCGTGGCGGAGATGCAGAGCAAGGGCATGGTGCCGAATTACGAGGCGAGCATCTCCAAGGTGTTCGGCACGGAGTTGCAGCGGCAGATGGGCGTGACGGGGATGCGGGTGCTCGGGATGGCCGGGCAGATAGAGCCGCCCTCGCCGTACGCGCCTTTGAGGGGCCGCGTCGAGCGCTGGGCTCTGGCGGCCCCGAGCTACACCATCGCGGGGGGAACGAGCGAAGTGAACCGGAACATCATCGCGACGCGCGGGCTGGGGCTGCCGCGCTCCTAGGCCTGGCGGCGCCAACTTCGCGAAGTTGGGCGCAAGCGCCGCGGCTACCCGCTGATGCGCCTCCGCGGTCATGTGCACACCATCCCAAAGGATCATCTGCTCGCGGCGGCCGCCCGCGCTTATCGCCTTCTCGAGGTCTCCCCAGTGGAGGTGCCGCTGCAGCACGAGCGGGTGGATGGCCGCCTCGATGTTCGCGATGTCGGGCGCCAGCACGGGCATCGCGCGCCGCATCGCCGCGGTGCAATGGTGGTCGCCGAGCACCACCACTTGCAACTGTTCGTCCCGCGAGAGATCGCGGATGATCGTCGAGTAGACATCCACGAATTAGCTCAACGTGATGAATGTCGCCGTGCCAAAGACGCGTCGCGACAGGCGCCTGCCAGCGCGGTCCGCAAAGGTCGCCGGCCTCCCTCTGCGTTGCGCCTGCCGGGAGAAGGCGCCTTCGAAACGCGTGTAGATTCGCCCCGCGCGCCGTCCGAAGCGCTGCTCGACGCTGGCCCGCACGGTGGCGAAGGCAGACCAGAACGAGGCCAGTGTGAGGACGACGACATCCGGTTGCGCAGCCGCGACCAGCTCCAGCGCCTTCTCCGCCGCGCGCGGGCGTCCCGGCACGAAGCGCCAGTTATCGACCGTCACCGGCTCTCCCAGCGAACGGCCGAGTTCCGCCTCGAGCAGGGTGGGCCAGGTCTTGTCGCCCGGCCGGAGCAGCATCCCCGTCGTATCGCTGTTGCCGAGCACAGAGATGCGCGTCGCGGAGGTCTACGAGTGGCCGTTGGTGCGCGCTTCGCGTGCCTTGAGCATCGCTTCGAGGCCTTCCTTCACGGCCCTGGGCGGCTCCTTGCCCGTGTCGGCGAAGGCTTTCGCGAACGCCGGAGCGAGGTCGAACATTTGCGCGAGGTTGCCCTCTATCCAGTTGCGGTTGCCCTCGATGGTATCGAGCTGGCCCTGGAAGCGGGGGGCGACGTAGCGCGCCCAGAGTTCGTAGCTACGGTTGGTCTTTTCGGTGCTGGCCCATTCGTGCGCGAGCCCGAGGAGGCCGCCGATGCCGCCTGACCGCTCCTGCAGGACATTGACGGCGGCGATGGCGTCGTCCGGGGTGCCCACGATGATCGAGCCGCGCGCTATCTGGTCTTCGATAGGGCCTACGGGCAGGCCCAGCAGCGGGCTGCCGAGGTTGAGGGCGGCGTTGTGGCGGTCGCCGAAATAGGCGCGGCGCTCGTAGCCTTCCTGCAC
Organism: Tepidiformaceae bacterium; assembly: GCA_051003295.1. Lineage (GTDB taxonomy): Bacteria > Chloroflexota > Dehalococcoidia > Tepidiformales > Tepidiformaceae. Next base: position 17,074 of record JBPCLM010000093.1, read on the forward strand.
GTCGTTGAGCGCCTCTTCTTTCGAATCGGCCAGGTGGAAGGGCACGACGACACGCCAGCCGCCGCGGTCCACGGGCCGGCCGGATTCGGCGGCTGCTTCTTCTACCCAGCCCCATGTGCGCTCGAAGCCTTCGTTGTCGGCGCCCGCGACGGAGAGCAGGCCGATGCCGTGCTTCCCGGCAGCGGTTGGGCCCGTGGGGGTGAACGTGGCGGCAACGGCGACCGCCAGATGGGGTGCGGAGTAGTTGGCGAGCTGCAGCCGGGCCTCGCGAAGGGTGAACCAATCGGTCTCCATGGAGACAGGGCCCTCCGCCCGCAAGAGTGCCATGATCGCTCCCAGCGACTGGTTCATGCGGATGCGCTGGGTGACAGGGTCGATGCCCATCATGTACGCATCGGAGGAGAGTGCGCCGGGGCCGACGCCGAGCATGACACGCCCCTCGGTCATGTGGTCGAGTTGCACGAGCTGGTCGGCGACCATCAAGGGATGGTGGTAGGGGAGGGAGATAACGCCGGTGCCAAGGCGGATGCGGGGGGTGCGCTCCGCGGCAGCAGCGATGAAGACCGCCGGGTCGGCGATGAGTTCGCGTCCGAAGCTGTGGTGCTCGCCGATCCATGCTTCGTCGAAGCCGAGCGCGTCAGGTGCTCGATGAGTGAGAGGTCGCGCTTGAGTGCGAGCGTGGGGTTCTCACCAACGCGATGAAACGGCGCCATGAAGATGCCGAACTTCATGCGCTGCGGGCGGTAGGTCATGGATTGCTCCTGCGGGGATGGTGTGAGCGAAGGGTAGCGCATTGGTGGAGCGACGGCATTTTGGCCGCAGGCGCATCAAGATGCACGGTGATATGCTGCGCACATGCGGACGACGATCGATCTCGAGGACGGGCTCCTTCGGGATGCCCGGATGGCGGCGCTGGAGAGCGGGCGCACGCTTAGCGCGATCGTCTCCGACGCGCTGCGGGAAGCGCTTGCGCGCCGCGATACGGCTTGCGACGACGGTTGGGAGCTGCCCCGCTTCCGGCCAGGGGCCGGGCAAGAAGGCTTGCTGCCCGGAATCGATATCAACGACAACGCCGGCCTTCGCGACCTGCTGGACGAGTTCGATGCTGTTGATCGACGTCAACATCCTCCTTCTTAGTTACCGGAACGAGATCCCGGGCGCGGACGGCATCGCCGACTGGCTGACCGCGGTCGCCAGAGGCAGCGAGGCGTTCAGCCTGCCGGACACGGTATGGACCGGATTCGTTCGCATCGTGACGAACCGGCGCGTGTTCGAGAACCCGGCGACGGTTTCCGAAGCTCTCGACTTCGTTCAGTCTCTGCGGGGCCGTCCCAATCACGTGCGATTAGTGCCCGGGCGAGGCCATTGGCAAGTGTTCGACGGTCTGTGCCGGGGGACGGGCGTGCGTGGGAACCTCGTCCCCGATGCGTACCTCGCGGCGCTCGCGATCGAAACCGGGAGCGAGTTAATTACGAGCGATCGTGGCTTCGGCCGCTATCCGGGATTGCGCTGGCGCCATCCCCTCGTTGCCTGAGTCGAGAACGGCCTCCGCCGACGACCGGAACGGGGAGCGCTCGCTTCAAACCGCTATCCCGGCCATCCGGGACGGGGCTTGGCCTACTGCTGCGCTACCCGGGGGCTGGCTATGCCGGCGAGCTCTTCCGGGAGCGGGCCGGGGTACTCGATGCGGGGGTGGTAAACAGCGCGCAATGTCGCCTTGAAACTCGCCGCGACCTCCAGCAATTCACGCATCGTGATGTCGCACTCATCGAGCTGGCCTTCGGCGAGGCGCTCGGCGAAGACGCTGTCGATGGTCTCATCGATGTGGGCGCGGCCGCCTTCGCCGGTCGCGCGGACGACCGCTTCGCAGGAATCGGCGAGCATGACGATGGCGGACTCTTTGGACTCGGGGCGCGGCCCGGCGTAGCGGAAGGGGCCGGGATCGACGGTGCCGGGGGCCTGGGCGGCCAGCCGGTAGAAGAAAGTCACGAGCCGTGTGCCGTGGTGCTGTGGGATGAAGTCGCGGACCAGCGGCGGCAAGCGGTGGCGGCGGGCGATCTCCAGGCCGTTGGTCACGTGGTCGCGGATGATGCCAGCGCTGATCTGCGGTGGGAGGGCGTCATGGGGACTGGCGGCGCCATCGAGCATGTTTTCGATGTAGTACCCGGGCTGGGCCAGCTTGCCGATGTCATGGTAGTAGGCGCCAGCACGGGCGACGAGGGCATCGGCGCCGATGCGGCCAGCGGCGCGTTCGGCAAGCGCGCCGACCATCATGCTGTGGTGGTAGGTGCCGGGCGCTTCATCCTGGAGGCGACGAAGGAGCGGGTGCCCGCCGTGAGCCAGCTCCATGAGCTGGAGACGGGTGGTGACGCCGAGGGCCATCGAGAGGACGACGAAAATGCCGGCGGAAATCACGGCCGAGCCGAGCCCGTTCAGCCCGGCGGCGAGCGACAGCCAGCCGAGGCTATCGCGGGTCTGGGTTTCGCCGAGGAGCCAGAAGGCGAACAGCACGACCCAGGTGGCGCTGGCGACCGCGATGGCAGAGAAGGCGTAACGGCTGAGCCGTTCGGCGCGGTGGACAATGGCGGCGCCCGCGAGGCCGCCTGCCACATACGCCAGGCCGAGTTCGTGCGCTTCGACGGTGCCGACAAAGTTCGCGCCGGCGAGGTCCGGTTCGGTGACGCCGATGAATGCGGCGAAGAGGCCCACTGCCAGCGCGACCACAACGGCGAAGGGCAGGGCTGCGAAGGAAGCGGCGACCATGGCGGCGGTCGCGACGGGGATGGCAAAGGCCAGGTAGTGTTGCTCGCGGTCCGGCATCACTTCCGGCAGGACAAAGCGGACGGCGGCGAGCACGCCCACGACGGCGAGCGAGACGACGAGGGCGCGACGCACGACGGGACGTTCGAAGGGCTGCAACTGGTAAGCAAAGAGGGCGACGACGAGGCCGAACGCGAGCGACATGGTAGCGCCCGCTCCAAAGTCTTCGATGCGGAAACCGCCTTCGAGGACGCCCGTGCGACGCAGGGCCTCGACATCCTCCGGTTGCAGTTCGTCCCCTTCGCGCACCACCACCTGGCCGCGCGTGTAGGTAACGATGACGGGTGCGACGTTCGCACGTTCATCCTCGCGCTTGCGTTCGGTGGCCTCGCGGTCGACCGCCACGTTGGGGACGACGAAGAAGCTGAGGAGGCCGTTCAGGGCGGCGAGTTCGTTGGCTGGCCGCCCCGGAGACCTGGCCAGGTGGGTGAGCACGGCATCGCGCTCGCCGCCTTCAGCGACGGGGGCATCGAGTATTTCGGCGAGTGCGGCGAGCGCCTTCTGCTGGACCTGGTCGAAGAGGACGGCGTCCAGCGCGAGAAGCGTTGAGCGCGTCCCGGGCGAGAGCGTGTCAGCACCCGAGATCCTTTCGGCGGCGAGTACGCTGTTCAGTTCGGCAAGCTTCAGTTCGTTGGTGGGCAGGTCACTGCGCTGGCGCACCGTGCGGGTGCGTTCGAAGACACGCCTCAGGCGATCGACCTGGACGGAGCTCACGGAGGGGTCGAGCGGACGTTGGACCGCGACGACGGATGCGGCAGCTTCGTTGCGGGCAGCCTCAGTGAGGGCTTCGGATTCGTACTGCGCGCCGTGGGCGGCTTCGAGGGTGAGGGGGGCGCGTTCGCCTTCGCTCAGGGCCTGATCGCGAGGGACGAACGGGACGACGAGCGTGATGACGCCCGCAGCGAGCAGGAGGCCAAAGAGGGCGGCGACGGCGCGCGGGAAAAGTGGTCTCGGCGGGCGGCGAACCATGGGCTCGGGGCGATCTTACCAGAGCAAGGGGCGGCTCCCGGAAGGGGCCGGTCCTCCCGCCGCCTCAGCCGCCGAGGAGGGAACGGACGACCTCGTTGACCACGCGGCCATCGGCGCGTCCCGCGAGCTGCTTGAGGAGAGGGGGCATGACCTTGCCGATATCGCGCTCGGTGGCGGCGCCCGTTTCGGCGATGAGCTTGCGGGCAGCAGCCTGGATCTCATCCCGGCCGGCCTGTTCCGGCAGGTAGGTCTGGAGAATCGCGAGTTCCGCTTCTTCCCTGGCGACGAGGTCCGCGCGGTTGCCCCTGGCGAATTCGGCGATGCTTTCGCGGCGCTGCTTGGCTTGCTTCTGGACAACGGTGAGGACGCCTTCGTCATCGAGCGGGTGGCGGACTTCGATCTCGGCGTTGTGGACGGCGGCGGTGAGCATGCGCAGCGTGGACTTGCGGATTTCGTCGCGAGCGCGCAGGGCGTCGTGCAGTTCGGACTGGATGCGCTCTTTGAGGGTGGGCATGGCGGCCTCCGGAAAGACACCGGCCCGGGGGACGCCCGGGCCGGTGGATGATGATGACGTACGCGGCGCTCAGCGCCGGGTGAGGGCGCGGGCTTCGCTGCGCAGTTGCTTCTTGCGGAGCTTGCGCAGGCGGGCGGCTTCCTTCTTCTTGCGCTTGACGCTCGGCTTTTCGTAGTGTTCGCGGCGCCGTGCCTCGGCCAGGATGCCATCCTGCTGGACGCGCTTGTTGAAGCGCTTGAGCGCGCCTTCGAACGACTCGTTTTCGCCGATGATGACTTCAGCCAACTAAGGGGATCACCCCGCCTTCTTGCCCCACGAATGCCGCCCCGGGGAGGGCGGCGACCGCATTACGGTAGCAGTTATGCCGCGCGAACGGAAGTTAGCAGGCGCCGCGCAAGGGGAGACCCGCGGGGCGCCACGTCAGCTTCGCGAGGGCGGGAACCGGCCGGTCGAGCCGGAGGCGCTCCCTGGTAAGCGCGTGGCGTCGCCTATCGGCCGTGTTAAAACAGGCTCGGACTGTCGCGGGGCACTTGCGCCACCGCACGCGAGCCCTCCCTGTCGGTCGGGCTACGGCTGGCGAATGAGCGGTAACTGAAAGGCAACGCAAAGGCAGAGCCGCGGCCGCGGGCCCCTGGCTGCAATGCTCAGCCCAGCCGGGCTCTAGTCGGCCGAGGGAAGCACCTTCGGCTGCATGAGTTCCATATCGCGGCCGGCGACCCTGAGCTCGCAGTTCCCCGGCTTGATGACGAGCAGTTCGATGCCCGTGCCTTCATCCCTGTAACGCTTGCCTAGCTGCACTGCCATTGGCGAGAGTCTCCTTTCGGCGCGTTGACTACTTCTTCAGTTCGAGCGGTGTATCGCCGCAGGTCAGCTCGCCTTCGCCGCCCTTGGTGACGATGAATTCCGAGCCGCACTTGGGGCAGGTGTAGCGCTTTCCGGTTTGAGCCGCCATCCAGCATCCCTCTTGTTGCCGGCACCGAAGGCCGGGTGTGTCCGATGTGTCCGCGATCGTAGCCAGCGAGCTTTAGAGCGTCAAACCGGCGAGCGTCAGGCTGACCAGCTTTCGCCGGCGCCGCGCTTCACTCCACGAAGACGAAGGCGAGCATCGCCGGGTGGTAATCGCACTCAATCCTGAACTCTCCAGAATCCGGGAAGGTGACGGGGCGCGTCTGGCCCAGCTGGAAATCGCCATTGTTCTTCTTGTCATCGATGGTGATTGTGTGGATGCCAACCTTGTTCACGAAGGTGATGGTAGCGCCCTTCGCGACGAACACGGCGCCCCTGTTGGCCGGCTGCGTCTCGCCACCGGCGACCACCGTCCAGTCGTTGGCGTTGGCCTGGACCTCCACGTTGGTGGAGACCACGGCGGGGCGTTCGGGGGGCTCGGAGGCGCCGGTGATGTCGTTGTAGATGTTGCCAGGGACGGCGTGGAGGACGCAGGCAGTGCCGGGATTGGGCGTGGTCGGTGGGGCGCCCCCCCACGTATCTTCAGGGAGGCGGAGCACCTGACCGACGCGCAAGACAGCGTCAGGAGGGACCTGGTTCGCCTGGCCGAGGCTCTCGGCGGTGACGTTGGAGAAGCCCTCCGAAACTTGTCCGAGAGATTGGCCCTGGATGGTGTAGGCGTTGACTCCTGGCAGCTGGAGGATGACCTCGGGGCCGATACGCGCGCCCGGGTCCAGGTTGTTCTCTTTGGCGAGGGCTTCGACGCTGATGCCGTGCCCGTTCGCGACGCCGTCCAGCGTGTCACCCGTGGTGATGATGACGCCGGTATTGTCCGGGAGCTTCAAGCGTTGGCCCGTGATGATCGTTGCATCGGCGGGGATGTTGTTGGCCGCCGCGAGCGCTTCCGTGGTGAGTCCGTGGCGGATGGCGATGGAACCGACGGTGGCGCCCTCGGCGGCGATGGCGACCGCGCCCGCGGGAAGTTTGAGACGGCGATCGGCGGGGATCTCGGCATCGGCGGCGAGACCGCTGAGGAGCTGGCTGTTGAGTTGCTGGACCGCCTGCGCGCTGACGCCGTGAATGGCCGCGATCTCCTCGAGCGTGTCGCCGGCGGAGACGATGTAGCTGGCCCCTTCGGGCAGGGCGATGCGGGTGCCAGGGAAGAGGCCCGGGACCTTCTGGCCCTGTTCGTTGAGGAGGATGAAGTCGCCGCTGGCCTTATCGACGCGGTAGGGGATCTTGTTGAGCTCGGCGAGGATGATCGTGCCCACGTCTTCGGAATCGGCGATTTTGGCGATCGTCTGGTTGCTGGTCTTGACCTCGATAGTGCGGCCTTTCGGGTACGTGACGTTGGCGGGCAACTTCACCTTCGTGCCCTTTCTGAGGGGCGCAGCGGGATCGCTGACGTTGTTGAGGGCGGCCAGTTCGCGGGGGCCGACCTGGTGGCGTTGGGCCACCGAAGAGAGCGAATCGCCGCCGATAAGCGCGGAAGCTTCGTGGTTCAGGTTGTGGGCGAACTCCACCGCTTCTTGCCAGCCCTTGTTGGTGGGGTTGCCGTCTTCGTCGAGGAGGCCTTCCTCAGCCGGGGCGGTGATCAGGTCGACGAGGTGGTCGATCTGGCGGAGATTGAGCGGCCCACCGACGGAACGTTCGTTGGGGAAAACGCCGAGCGTCTTCACCCAGGCGGGCATGAGCGTGCCGGCGCGGCCGCAGAAGATGGTCTGGCGGATGAGCTCCTGGTTGGCCTTGCGGACGAGCGGGTCCTGGTTCTTGAACTCTTCTTTGTTGAGGGGGAAGCCGACGCCGCCCTCGCCCTTGATGCCGTGACAGGTGCGGCAGTTGTTGGCGAAAAGCAGGGCGCCGCGTTCGATGGACTCCTCTTGCTGATAGTCTTCCTGGAGGCCGGAGCGGTAGGGGATTTCGATAACGGTGTAGGCGGCGCAACCGGCGACCATGGCGAAAAAGGTCACGACAATCAGCAGGATTTGCTTCTGGGTGTTCAAATCGTCTTTGCCGCCCTAGCCGGTGTATGGTTTCGCGCGAAGCGGGTTGTCGGGGCCGCCGCCGGTGATGACGCCGGTGTTGACGCTGAGTGAGCCATCGCCAGCGACGGAGACGGCCATGGTATCCATGGGCCGCGGCGCGGGACCAAACACGCGGATGCCGGCGCGCGAATAGGTGGAGCCGTGACAGGGGCAGCGGAACCAGCCGGTGATGCCGGGGAAGTTCACGGTGGCGCCATCGAAGCTCGGGTTCCAGGGCACAGTGCACCCGAGGTGGGGGCACTTCCAGTAGAGAGCGAGCACCCCGCCGGTGCCGCCCACGCCGGCGACATCTCCCTGGGCCCCAGCGAGGTGTGAGAGCCAGAACTTCCCTTCGGAGACGCGCGCCGGTTCGTCGCCGGGCTTGGGCACGCGGCCGCCGGTGACGTTGATGACGCCGCCGAAGCCGGTGGGCTTGCGCAGGTTGAAGAAACCGAGGAAGCCGGCGATGCCGGCGCCGGTGGTGAGGATGAGGCCGGCAAAGACACTGACGCGCAGGAACGAGCGGCGCGCGATCTTGCGGGCCTCTACCTGGCGGGCGTACTCGACACGGCGGGCGGTCGTGCCGGTGGCCGCGGTCTGTTCAATCTGCGTCATGCTCGCGCTACTCCTGGCCCGGGATGCCTTCGCTGACCGTGAGATCCCACGGGAACACAAGTTCCTGTCCTTCGCCACGGAAGGCGGTGCCAACCATGGTAAGGACGCCATAGGCGCCGACGAAGCCACTGAAGAGGACGATGAGCGCATCGCGGCGGGTGACCACCCAGCCGATGCGCCACATGCTGTAGATGAGCAGCGTGGCCAGGCCCAGCATGGCGGCGATGGGGATGCCCTGTTCGACGAGCCAGGCGGGAAAATCGAGGTGCTGGAAGTCTTCGCCGATGATGACGATGTTGACCGGCGAATAGGTGATGCTCCGGGACCATTCCGGCCAGGGCAGCTGTGTCTGGATGGAGCGCACGTTTTCCAGGAAGCGGAAGGTATCGCCGCCGGATAAGCCGAACCAACTGTTGAGGAAGAAGGCGATCTTGCCCGAATCCCAGAGGATGAGCAGCCAGGTGCCGGTGACGCCCACGATCGCGGAGACGACCGTCAGGCGGATGGAGTTCTCCGTGCTGAACCAGCCGCCCTGGCCTTCCTGCTCACGGTCGAAGTAGGGGAAGGCGGCCATGATGCCGAGCCAGACAGTGGGAATGACGATGCCGGCCATTCCGGCGTTCATGTGCAGCAACAGTTCCTGCAGGTTGAGAAGGTACCATGGGGCTTTCGAAGGGTTGGGGGTAACGTCGGCGTTCGCTTCATCGAGCAGGGGGGCGTTAACGAGGACGGAGAGCAGGAAGATCGTGAGGCTAAAGACCATCGCCGCGATGAATTCGACGAACACGAGGTCCGGCCAGACAAGCACTTCCTCATCGCGGGCGCGCGATTGGGGACGGGCGACAGGCCGGGCGACGACGGCGGTGGCCATTGCGTTCCTGCTCCTGCGTCCTGTTTTGTGCCCTAGAGCGGCCGGGCGAGCCCGCCATCGCGACGGATTCGCCAGAAATGGACTGCCATGAAGATGGCCGCCAGCAGCGGCAGGCCGATGACGTGAAGGGTGTAGAAGCGGATGAGCGAATCGGGGCCTACTTCGAAGCCACCGAGGAGCCAGAAGCGCGTCTTGGGGCCGAGGACGGGGGCGGACCCGGCGATGTTCGTGCCGACGGTAATTGCCCAGAAGGCCAACTGGTCCCAGGGCAGGAGGTAGCCCGTGAAGCTGAGGAGGAAGGTGAGCACGAGCAGGATGACGCCCACCACCCAGTTGAATTCGCGCGGAGGCTTGTAAGCGCCGGTGTAGAACACGCGCATCATGTGCAGGAAGACGAGGATAACCATGGCGTGCGCCATCCAGCGATGCATGTTGCGCATCAGCTGGCCGAACTGGACGGTCGTCTGGATGGTCTGGATATCCAGGTAGGCCCGTTCGACGCTGGGCACGTAGTAGAACATCAGGAGGATGCCGGTGACGGTCAGGCCGAGGAACATGAAGAAGGAGAGGCCGCCCAGGCAGTAGGTGTGGGTGATCTTCACGTGCGTGCGGTGAATGCGCGTGGGGTGGAGGTGGAGGAAGACGTTGGTGGCCACCACGAGCATCTGGTTTCGCGGCGTGTTCGGGTAGCCCGTGCGGAAAATCGACTTCCACACGTAGTTATGGAACATCATGTCGTAGAGCTTGTCGGCGATGGTCGGCTTGGTGGGTTGTTCGACGGCCATGTGTTTGCGCCCGCTTACCGCTGCCACCAGTGGCCAAAGGCCACCATGATGGCTAGCGAAACAACGATGGTGATGCCCACGAAGACGAGTTCGAGCGTTTCGGCGAAGTCGTGAGGCAGGTTGGCAAACTCCACTCCGGTTGAACCTCCACTGCACGGGCGCGGCCGGTCGCCCCACGTCTCCGGGAGGCGACATTGTGAATCCCGTCGCAATGCGAGTTATACCACCGAAAATTCGGGCGGGTCAAACGCTTTACGGGGCTGCATCGAAGGGAGTGATGCGAAGTACGGCCCAGCCCGATGGTTAGCGGCTGACCACATGGATGCGATGGCGGCCGGCGAGGCCTTTGAGCTCCACCTCGCGGCCATCGTCGAAGGCGAAGTCGCCGCCCGGCGCCAGCAAGTCACGCAGGAGCGACGAAACGACCACCTCGCCACCGATGGCGGCGTTGGCGACACGGGCGGCGTAGTTCACTTCGCGGCCGAAGAAGTCGCCCTGGTCGCGGACGGCCTGGCCGGCGTGGACGCCGATGCGCACGCGCACATCCGTGAGCACCTCGCGCGGGGAGTCGAAGGCGGCCTGGACGGCGAGGGCGCAGCGCACGCCCGCCTCGGGAGAGGCGAAGACGGCCATGTAGCCATCGCCCATGGTCTTCACGGTGCGGCCGCCGTGGGCCTGGATGGCGCCATCGAGGATCGTGTTGTGCGCGTGGAGCAGCTCGATCCAGCGCGCATCGCCCAGCCGCTCGTTCGTGGCCGTCGACCCTTCGATGTCCGAAAAGAGGAGCGTCACCGTACCATCGGCGGCGACTTGTTCGGAGACGCCGAGGCGCTCCCCCTGGACGGCAGCGGCGACGTTCTCGATCGAGCTCCGGTAGACACCAGAGATGCCCTGGAGCCGCACCTTGGCCGCGATGACGCGGTCCAGGTAGAGGCGGGCGCCGTACTGCCGGTAGATCGCCGCGGCACGGTCGAGGAGGGTCAGGGCCTCGGGGATGTTGCCCCGGACGTGTGCGACTTCTGCGAGCCCTTCCAGGTTCCTTCCCTCCTCGACAGGGAGCCGGCCACGGGTGGCCCAGTCCAGCCCGGTGCGGAAGCGCGCCTCGGCGGCGTCGAGGTGTCCGAGGCGAAGGCCGAGGGCGCCAGCGATGGCGTCGGCCCCGCGGGCGGCGGTGGGGTCCCAGCGGAACATCGAGAGGAGTTGGAGCTCTTCAAACGAGGCGGCTGCCAGGGCGTCGTCCGCGAGGGCCGGCAGCGCCTCGCCCAGTTCCGTCAGGGGGTAGAACCGCTGCAAACTGAAGCCACCGGACGGGTAATAAGCGATCGCCGCCGCCCACGCTCGAAGCTCCTCTTTCGCGCCTTCCACGTCACCGGCCAGGTATCGTATTCGGCACCGCCCGGCGTGGATGTGGGCGACAAATGCCGGGAACCCGCCCGCCTCGCGGACATCGGGGAGTACGGTGATTGCTTTCTGAATGTCCCCCTCCAACTCGGCCTGCGCAGCGAGCTGGAGGGCATTCGTATAGATAGGATTGTGCATCTCGGCACGCAGCTGCGTCACCTGGTCGAGGTCGCCGCGCACCAGGGCAAGGCCAGCGAGCCGGAGCTGGAGGACCATCTCCGTCGGCCGGGCGTGGACCTTGCGCGAGTTGGCTAGGCCCTCCTCGATCGCGGCCACGCCGTCACCGATGTTTCCGGTCATGATGGGGAGGAGATACCGAATCGCTATCCCGCCGACGGCGTAGAAACCGCTGTTTACGCCTCCAAGCTTCTGTTCGGCCTGGACGAGAAGTTCGGCTCCGTCGTCGAGTCGCAACTCGTAGAGAGCGACCTGCCCCATGCGCGCCAGCAACGCTCCTTCGATCTCAGGGAAGTGATGCTGATTGACGATCTCTCGTATACGCGCCTCAGCCGGGATCTCCCGCAAGCCGTCCCGGAACTCGGGAAGCTGTATCAGGAGTCGCGCCTCGAGGTACGGGTCTGCGCCGCCAAGCTGCGCGAGAGCGTCATGAACGATGAGACGTTGTCTCTCAGGACGCATAAACACGGAGAGGGCTTCCACGGCAGCTCGGGCCACGCCGGCCCCGTCGTTGCGCTCGCGGTAGAGGGTGATCGCGCGCATCAGATTGCGAAATGCCGCGCGGTTCTGGAGGTCGTTCTGCTGGCACACGCCCAGCGCCATCAGCAGTTCTGCTTCATCCTCGCCAGGCCCGTCATCGCTCTGCGTGACCAGGGAGAGGACGCGTTCGTACCACTTCGCGGCCTCGTCCCAAGCGGTCTGGGCGTCGGCCTGCTGAGCGGCCAACTTCGCGTAACGGACGGCCTTCTGGGCGTGCCGCGGTGTCAGGGTGCTCGACTCCAGGAAATGCGTCGCCAGCCGGCGGGCGTACTGGTCGGCGCGGTCGCCCCGGCGGCGCTCCAGCGCCTCGCCCACCTGGCCGTGGAGCCGCACCCGCCGCGTCGTCGAGAGCTCGCTCAGGAGCGTCTCCTGCATCAAGGCGTGCGTGAAGCGATAGGCCCCCGGCCGCTCCATCTCCTCGATCACGCGCGCCGCCAGCGCCTCCTCGATGTGCTTCAGTAAGGCGTCTTCGTCGCGGTCGCCGAGCAGGGTGAGCGTGTCGTACGAGAATTCTCTCCCCGCCACGGCGCAGACCTGCAGCAGCTCGTTCGTCTCCGCGCTGATGCGGTCGAGGCGTCGGCCCAGCGCTTCCTTCACCCCGTCTGGGACGGCGATGTCGCTGATGCTCTGCTTCGAGAACGCTCCCTCCTGCACGAGCAGGTTCACGACCTCGCTCAGGAAGAAGGGGTTGCCCTCTGTTTCTTCGTAGATGCGGTCCACGAGCCCTGGCTGGGGGACGACGTTCGCGGCCTCACGGATGTAGGCCGCGACGTCCGCCTTCGCCAGCCCCTTGAGCACGACGCGCTGGAAGCCCGCCTCGCGGTTCAGGGACGCCAGCGCCTCGCTCAGCGGGTGCGTGCGGCTCAGGTCCGTGTCGCGGAAGGTGCCGACAACGAGCACACGCAGGTTCACCAGTTCACGCGCGAGATGCTGCAGCAACAGGAGCGTCGGCTTGTCCGCCCAGTGGAGGTCGTCGAGCACGATCACGAGCGGACTCTTGTTCGCCATCGCGCGCACGAAGGTGACGTACGCGTCGAACAGACGGAATTGGGCGGACTGGGGGTCGTTCACCGCCTCTGGTTCCACGAAGTTCGCGCCGTTGCGCAGCTCGGGGAAGATGCGCACGAGCTCTCCCTGGGTCTGCGCCATCTCCGCCGCGATCGCCGCCAGGTCGTTCGTGCTCGCCCACTGCCGCCCGGCCTGCATCCAGGGCCAGTAGGCGGGCGCTCCTGAGGCTTCGTGGGCGCGACCCCAGAGCACCTGGGCGCCACGCATCTTTGCGTAGGTCTCCAGCTCCTGGGCGGCACGGGTCTTGCCGATGCCGGGCTCGCCCACCAGCATCACCAGCCTCCCACGTCCCGCGAAGGCTTCATCGAAGGCCTTGCGCAGCTTCTCCAGCTCCGGACCGCGCCCGACGAAGACACCGCGGGCGACGCGCGAGAGCTCGTTCGAGCCGCTGTGGCTGGCGCTCTTCTGCGTGGGGTCGACGCGTTCGAGGACGGCCAGCACCGCCTCCGCGGACGTTGGCCGGTCGGCGGGGACCTTCGCCAGCAGGTCGAGGATGAGCGCTTCGAGGTCGGGCGGGCAGTGTTCCGTCAGCCAGCTTGGCCCGACGGGCGGTGTGTTGATGTGCTGGGAGATGACGGCGGTGGGGTCATCCCCGACGAACGGCGGCCGGCCCGTGACCATCTCGTAGAGCATCGCGCCGAGGGAGTAGAGGTCGCTGCGGCCGGTGACGTCGCCACCGAGGGCCTGTTCGGGGGGCATGTAGGCGACGGTGCCGAGCATCATCCCGTACTGCGTGATGCGCGAGCGGTCGAGGGCGACGGCGAGGCCGAAATCACCGATCTTGGCGGTGCCGTCGGAGGCGATGAAGACGTTCGCGGGCTTGAGGTCGCGGTGAACGACACCCCGTTCATGGATGAAGGCGAGCCCGCGGCAGACGTCCTTCGCGATGGCGAGCGTGCGCGCCACGGCGATGCCCTCATCCCCCCGGCCCGCTTGTCCCGACTTCGCGGGAGAAGGGGGAGACGACGCCAGCAGGGAGGCGACGTCACCGCCGTCCATGAACTCCTGGACGATGAAGGGGTTGCCGCTGTCTTCGCCGATGTCGTGGATGACGACGAGGTTGGGGTGGGCCAGACGGGCCATCGATTGGG
>JBPCLM010000094.1:0-5441 GCA_051003295.1 Tepidiformaceae bacterium
AATATGAACTCCTCTTGCGCCGCCTGGGCCGCGAACCGAACGCCGTCGAACTCGGCATGTTCGGTTCGCTCTGGAGCGAGCACTGTGGCTACAAGAACAGCCGGCCCCTATTCAGCTACTTCCCCTCCGGTGGCGACCACGTCATCACGAAGGTGGGCGCGGAGAACGCGGGCGCCATCGATATTGGCGGCGGCCGCTGCATCGTCATGAAAATCGAGTCTCACAACCACCCCTCGGCGATCGAGCCCTACCAGGGAGCGGCGACCGGCGTCGGGGGCATCGTGCGGGACATCTTCGCGATGGGGGCCTACCCCGTCGCCATCCTCGATTCCCTCCGTTTCGGGCTGCCCTCCGACCCGCACAACCGCTATCTGTTCGAAGGCGTGGTTGGCGGCATCGGGGCCTACGGCAACTGCCTCGGCATCCCCAACGTCGGTGGCGAAGTGCTGTTCGCTGCCGCTTACGATGGCAACCCGCTCGTCAACGCCATGTGCGTGGGCGTTGCCGAAACGGCGAAGCTGTTGAGCGCGCGCGCCAGCGGCGAAGGGAACGCGCTCCTGCTCGTGGGCGCCGATACCGGGCGCGATGGCATCCATGGCGCCAGCGGCCTCGCCAGCCGGACCGACCCCGAGGCGCGCTTCGAAGAAATGCGCCCTGCCGTCCAGGTCGGCAATCCCTTTCTCGAAAAGCTGCTCATGGAAGCCTGTTTCGAACTGGCCTCGGAGCACGGCGATTGGATCGTCGGGCTGCAAGACCTGGGCGCGGCCGGGCTCACGAGCGCCGTCGTCGAGTGCTGCGCGAAGGGCGCGGCGGGAGCGCTGCTGGACCTGTCCCGGGTCCCCCGCCGCGAAGAGGGGATGACACCTTACGAAGTGATGCTCAGCGAAAGCCAGGAGCGGATGCTGGTGATCGCGCGTCGCGAGCACGTGGCGGATGTTACCGGGCTCTTTCGCCACTGGGAGCTCCATTGCGCGGAGATCGGGCAGGTCACGGACGGGGACGAAGTGGTCATCTTCGACGCCGGCCTTGAAGTTGCCCGTGTGCCGACCGTCATCGCGACGGAGCCGCCGCAGTACCGCCGCCGCGGCACGCGCCCGCCCGAGCTGCGCGAGCTGAACCAGTTCAATCCCGGCTCGCTCCCCGATATTCCCGCCGCGAACGCAACGACCGTGCTCCTCCAGCTGCTGGCGAGACCGAACATCGCCAGCAAGCGCGGCGTGTTTCGCCAGTACGATCACCAGGTGCTGAACAACACGGTCCTTCCGCCCGGCGGAGATGCCGCCGTCGTGCGCGTGCCCGGGACGCAGGCCGGCTTCGCCGTGGCGACGGACGGCAACGGCCGCCTCTGCTACCTCGACCCCTACACGGGAGGCGCGATCGCCGTGGCGGAGGCGGCGCGCAACGTCGTCTGCACGGGTGCCGTCCCCGTCGCCGTCACGGACTGCCTCAATTTCGGCAACCCGGAAAGGCCCGACGTGTACTACACCCTCGAGCATTGCATCCGCGGCATCGCCGATGCTTGCACCGCCTTCAACACGCCCGTCGTCAGTGGCAACGTGAGTCTCTACAACGAGACGGCGGGCCGCGCAATCTATCCCACGCCGGTCATCGGCATGCTCGGCCTGCTGGAGGATGCCGCCAGGCACCTTCCCGCCGGTTTCACTCAGCCGGGCGCTTCGGTTTGGCTCCTCGGCAGCGGGCTGGTGCAGCCAGCTGGCTCGCTCGGGGGCAGCGAATACCTCGAAGCCGTGCACGGCCTGGTCGCCGGCATGCCCCGCATCGACCTCGCGGCCGAGGCACGGCTCCACCGCGCCCTCCTCCGCGCCCACGCCGAGGGGCTGCTGTTGAGCGCCCACGATTGCTCGGACGGCGGACTCGCCGTCGCCATCGCCGAGTGCTGCATCCTCGGTGGCTGCGGTTTCGATGGCGCCGTCGAGCTCGAAGGCCGTCTCGATGCCGCCCTCTTCGGCGAGGGGCAAGGGCGCATCGTCGTCACCTTGACCGCCGATGTCTTCCGTCAGGGGGGCGGCGCCGCTCGTTTCCGGGATATCGCCGCAGAAGAGGGAGTGCCTGTCGCACGGCTTGGGAGCACCGTCGCGGGTCCGGCCTTCCGCTTCGGCCCCATCGCGACCACCCTCGAATCGATGCGCGAGGCCTACGAAGCGCTCATGCGCTCCTGAATCAGAAGAAGCGGCCCAGGCGGAACATCGAGAGGTCATGGGCGGTCGCGCCGTGTTCGGCGAGGTCCGCTATCGCCTCCCCGATGACGCTCGAGAACTTGAAGCCGTGCCCCGAACAGGGCGAGGCGACGACCACCTCGGGCGCTTCCGGGTGCAAGTCGATGACGAAATGGGTGTCGGGCGTGGTCGTGTAGATGCAGCTCTTCATCGCCAACATCTCGCCGCCGCAGCGAGGGAAGCACTCCTCGACGAACGCGCGCAGCGGCGCGACGTCCGCGGCGCTGCAGGCGCGGTTCATCGTGTCGGGGTCGTCCTCTCCCCGGCCTTGCTGGTGCAGGCCAACCTTGAGTCCCTCGATACCGAACGAGGGCACGCCGTACCACCCCGGCCCGTCGTCCGCGGCGTAGATGAAGATCGGGAATCGGCCCGGTTGGAACAGCGCCGGCTCGGAAGGGCGGAACCACGCGACCACCTGGCGTTCCGGCACGGCGAGTCCGCGTAGCTCCTTGACGAGCTTCGATACCCATGCCCCGGCGGTGATGACCAGCCGGTCGGCTTCGTACTCGCTCGCGGCGGTCCGCACCCGCACGCCGCCCGCACGCCGTTCCCAGTCCAGCACCCTCTCGCCTTCGTGAATCTCCGCGCCGTGGGCTCTGGCGCCGCGCACGTGCGCGGTGATGCAGCGTTCCGGCGCCAACAGGCCGCTATCGGGCTGGAACACAGCGACCGCCCACGGCGGCAGTTGGTATCCGGGGAACCTTCGCGAGATCTCCTTGCTGGTCAGCAGTTCGTGCGCGAGGCCGTGCTCCCGGCACGATCGTAGCGAGCCTTGCACCACGCGGCTCGCTTCGAATCCCGCGTCGAGCCCGCCCGTGATCTGCAGCAGTCGTTCGCCCGAGACCTCTTCGAGTTCGCGCCAGAGTTCGTAGGCGCGTAGCACAAACGGGACATAGCCCGGCCCTTCGAAGTACGCCTGCCGGATGATGCGCGACTCGCCATGCGATGAGCCCATATCGTGCGGGATCGTGAACTGTTCCACGCCGAGCACCCGCCGCCCCCGCCGCGCCAGGTGGTAGGCCGCCGCGCTGCCCATGGCGCCGAGCCCCGCGACGACGACATCGTAACGCGGCGCCACCGCTCAGGCGCCCATCGCGTTGGCGATCTCATCCTCATCGAGGTGCGGCCCCACGGCCGTGCAGTGCAGGCGATCACGCCGCAGGACGCGCTGTGCGACAGCCTGCACTTGCTCCGCCGTCACCGCTTCTATCTGCTCCACCGCCTCATCGACGGTTTCTATTTCATCGCGCGTGATAAGCAACTCACCGTGACGTTGCCCGAGCGAATACGCCGTCTCCAGTGAGAGACGGAAGCGGCCGATCGTGTGGTCCTTCGCTTTGCGCAGTTCTTCTGGCGGGGTCGGCTCGTTCGCTACCCGCTCGGCCTCGGCCATGCAGACGCGGATCGTCTCCGAAAGCTTCTCCCTGTTCACCCCGGCGGAGATGGTAAACGTGCCCGCGTCGGCCAGGTAGCCGTAACCTGAGCCGACCGAGTAGGCCAACCCGCGGCGCTCGCGCACCTCTCTGAACAGCCGCGACGACATGCCGGCGCCGAGCACATCATTCATGACGCGCAGCGCGAAGCGGTCTGCATCAGCGCGGCCGAAGATGGGCAAGCCCAGGTACATGCTGCATTGGTCGATTTCGCGGCTGTCGGTCGCAACCCGGGGCCCTTCGATAGCGCAGTCGTACGGCACGACCGAAGGCAGCACGCCATCCTGCATGTCCCGAAAAAGCGGCTCGGCGAGCGCCAGCACCTGGCCGTGACTCACGTTGCCCGCCACCGAAAGCACGGTGTTCGAAGGGAGGTACCACTCCTCGATGTGCTCGATGAAGTCGGGCCGGTCCATCTGCTGGACCAGTTCCACCGACCCGCCGACATCCCAGCCGGGTGGCTGTTCACCGTAGACCGCGGTGCCGATCAGCCGGCCCGCCCATGATCCGGGGTTGTCGTGGTTGCGCTTCAGTTCCTGCTGCACCACCGTGCGCTCGCGGTCGATCTCCGTCTGGTCGAGCTTCGAATTCAGCAGCATGTCGGCCGCCACGTCCAGCGCCGTTTCGAAGCGGTCGAAAGGCACGATGTTCCAGTAGCAGGTGTACTCCTTGTTGGTGTAGGCGTTCAGCGTGCCGCCCGCGCCCTCTATCGCCTGCGCAATCATGATGGCGTCGGGGCGCCGCTCGGTGCCCTTGAAGACCATGTGTTCAAGGAAGTGTGTGATGCCGTTCAGGCGCTGCGGCTCCGAACGCGAACCAACACCCACGAAGAGGTTGATGGAAACGGCCTGCGTGGTCGGCATCGGCGTCGTCACGATGCGCAGGCCGTTGGGCAGTGTCGACTGCTCCCACTTGATCGGCAAAGCTTGCCCCCCTCGAGTTAGAACGCTCGCATGTGCCGCTATTCTACGGGCCGCGCGCGAAGCAGGAAGTACTGCCTCTTGACCCGGCGCAGCCGCCAACCGGCCCCTACACTCTCTGCGATGGAGATCCCCGGAGCCCGCATCGCGCCCAACTGGACGAGTGCCGCCGGCGCGGTCGATGGCATCCTCGCCCATCGGGGCCTCTCCTTGCCGCGCCACGCCATCATGGGGCTGACCGGCCACGCCTGGCACACGTGCCTGCAGGTAAAGTCCGCCGTCCACGCCTTGCCCGGTGGCCCAACGGACCTCGATTGGGAGGCGATGGTGCGCCGCTATGCGCGCACCGGCGTGACCTGGGAACGCTTCGGCGCCCGTCTGCTCCCCGGCGGCGACTGGTCCGAAATGCGCGAAGCCGCCCTCGCCTGGGCTATCCCCCACCTGGACGCCGCGCGCCCGCTCGTGGGCTGGGACTTCCACCTCCACGAACACGCCGTGGTCTATGGCTACGACGCGGACCAGCGCGGCTTCCTCGTGGACGACGTGCTCACTCCGGAGGTGGGCCCACTCGCGCTCTGGGAGGACTGGCCATCGACCCTTGGCGAAATCGAACTCTTCGCTCCCGTCGGCACAGTGGACGCAGACCCGCTGGAGGCGGTCGCCGCCGCGCTGCAGACTGCCATCGATTGTTTCCAGGGGCGCGACGGACCCACGGACGGCCAACCGCGGGGCACCGCCGCCCTGGACGCCTGGGAAGCCGCGTTCGATGGCGACGCCGAAGTCGACCGCGCTGGTAACGCCTAAACCCTGGCCGTGCTCCGGGCGGCGCACATCGACGGAGCAGCCTTCCT
>JBPCLM010000095.1:0-29963 GCA_051003295.1 Tepidiformaceae bacterium
CGTCCGGCCCCAACTCCTACCTGGATGAGCCAGAAAGAAAACGACAGCGCCGTCTGGGGCGCACCCACCGCTCGCTCGGCCGAAGACTACTCTTGGGAGCCTGCCCCGAATCTGCCGGTCGCGCCAGGACCCGAATCCCCCGCGGCCACGATAGCCGAGAGTTGGCCTGCCGAAGAGGCCATCCCGGCCGCAGCGGAGGAGGCGGCGCCAGTAGACGACTTTGAGCAGCAGCCACTGCATCCCCGCCCTGATTTGGCGCGGGAGCTGCCAGCGGCACCGGAACCCGCAGGGTGGGAGGATACCTTCGAAAACCCCGGCGACGGCGAGCTCATCGCGGGGATGCGCCAGTGGGCCTCCGGCCACCAGCCCCGGGGCGAACACGGCAGCGGCCACGAGGCGCCGGAGAACTCCGCCCCTGGAGAGACGACCCACGCCACTTCCCGCTGGGACGAGATGGTGCGCACGCCGTCCGCAGAGCCGAGCTTGCTGGACGGTCTGCGCCAATGGGCGACCACGAGCGAGCCGCCGGTCGTCGGATCACGGCACGTGGGGTTGGATCCCTCTTTGCCGCCGACTGGAGACAGCGGCTGGGAAGCGGCCGGCGAGCCCCCGGCCCAGCCGGGAGCAGGAGAGGCGACCGCCCCGTGGACGCTCACACCCTGGGACGAAGCGGACCCGCTTGGCGTAAAAGGCGCCATCAGCCGCGAAACCGTTGGGCCGCGGCCGGGGCTGCTCGCGCGGCTCTTCGGACGGGGACGGAACAGGAGCGATGCTCCTCTGGCGGACGAAAAAGAATCGCCGTGGCCTGTCCCGGACGGTGACGGCGACGGTTGGGCTCCGGACTCTATGCCATGGCCCGCACAAGCTGGCGGCGAACCGGCAGCAGCGCCTATTGAGATGACCACCGAGGACGAGGGCGAGCAGCCCTGGCCCGAATCGATCGCGACGGTCGCGGCCATTGCACCCGAAGACCATAGAAGCGAGCGCTGGGAGCCGGAGCCGGTCAGCGCCTGGCCCGGGGCGGCCGCAGCCTCGGCATTGCTCGAGGACTACCCCGCGGTCGATCCGCCGGCCGAAGACCAGCACCCGCTGGCTTTGGCCGTCACGATAAGTCCCGAAGCGGTTTCGTTGCGGCAGGGGCTGCTCGCGCGGCTCTTCCGGCGGGAGGGCTACAGGGACGACGCCCCGGCGCCAGATGAACAAGAATCTTCCGAGTTTTCCCCGCATGGACCACCACCACTACCCGTCGAGGTGATTGGTGAGGGCGAGAGCGAGGCCGATCAGCCCTGGACCGGATCAATCGCGGCGGTGCCGGACCCGGCGCCCGGCGACGAAAGCGCGCGCGCGCAGCCGGAGTTGGCCGCTGCCTCGGCATTGCGCGACGACCCTCGAGTGGCCGGCGCGCCGGTCGCAGAAGCGACGTGGGACTGGGAATCGGGTTTCAGCCACGACGAGGCAGCGCACGTTTCGGTCATCGATGCTCCCGCGGACATCCCGGCCGGCGACTACGCCGCGGATAGAGAGCTCGCGCCGACTGAAGGAGTCGCCGGCACCGCCGACGCGAGCGTGAGCGCCTCCGCGGCGACCCTGGGCACGGACGACGCCGAGCCCATGCCAGTCCCGCCCGAGGCGACGGACAGCGAGGCCGAGGACGATGACCACTGGGCGTCGTTCATGGCGGACCGGGGGGCCAACCAACACGCGCCCGCACTCGCTCCGCTACCGCCTTCGGCTACGCGGCCGCTTCCTATGACAAGCGATGCCGACGACGAGATGGCTGACGACGCCGACGATCCCTGGGCCGCAATCGCAGTTGCCAGTGGGTACGGCACTGCGGGCCAGGGCTCCAGCGAGCCGGAATATGACTTCTCCGCGGCCCAGGCGCTCGCCGAGGCCGGGCCGGAGGTCGAGTCCGCCAGAGAGCACCGCGGGCTGCAGCCAGGGCCGACGGCGCCGCCACCAGCCGAAGATCGTGACTGGGGGCCATCGCCGAACGAGGATCCCCGGGGATTTTGGTCTTCATCCCAGGGCGGTGACGACGTTGTCCTGCGCGCGTTCGAAGCCCACGCAAGCACTGAAACCCAGGACGGCGGCGACCCGGGCGAAGCGGCACACGCTTCCGGCGTTGCCTTTCGCTCGCTGCTCGGCGACGACGCTGAGGACTTCTTCGGGGATGGGGCGATCCCGGAGGAGGACCAGCCTTCGCCTTCCCGGCTGCGGGGCTCGTCCCCCCAGCGCAGGGTAGGCTCCACCGAACGCGCGCTCCCATCGTGGACCGTCGGCGGCGCCGGCGAGGAGCGCGACAACGCAGGCGAATCGCGGCCCGACGGTGAAGGCGGCGCCGATGGGGAGGGACCAGCGCCGGCCGGCCTGGACTCACCCTTCGACGACACTGCGCTGCCCGCCGCCGCGCGCAGTTCGCGCGGCAGGACGCTCGTGCGCGAACTCGTCGAGACGGGCCTGCTCGCGCTGCTGGTGTTCCTCTCGGTGCGCGCGAGCTTCCAGAACTTCAAGGTCGATGGACTGTCCATGATGCCCGCACTCGAAGATGGCGAGTTTCTCATCGTGAACAAGCTCGTCTACTCCGAGGTGGATCTGGAAAAGCTCAACGACTTCCTGCCGTTCGTTGATGCCGGCGAAGACCCAAAGCGCAACGTCTTTCACGGCCCCCAGCGCGGCGACATCATCGTCCTCAAAGACCCGCGCAATCAGGACGTCGATCTCATCAAGCGCGTGATCGGGCTGCCCGGAGAGACGGTGGAGATCCGCAATGGCACCGTCTACGTCAACGACCGCAAACTCATCGAGCCCTACATCGCAAGCCACTGGCAGGACAACAAGGCGAAAGTAACCGTGCCGCCGGACGAATACTACGTGTTGGGCGATAACCGCGAAAACAGCCTGGACAGCCGCAACCAGGGGGTCGGCTTCGTGCACAAAGACCTGATCATCGGAAAGGCGCTCGTCACTTACTGGCCGCGGAGCAAGTTCGGACTGGCCCCCAACGGCTCGCCTACCCTCGAGGAGGCGCCTGCGCTGAGTTCGCAGCACGTCGACGACTGAGCGGCTGGACGCTGCGAGGCGGCGTCCGTAGTCTCGGGGCGATGGCCGCCGATCTCGAACAGGAACTAAAGGCGCGCGGCGCGCTGCTGAGCGGGCACTTCCGGCTCGCCAGCGGCCGTCACGCGGGCACCTACATCGAGAAGTTCCGCATCCTCCAGTGGCCGGACCTCGCGGGCGCCCTTTGCGGGCAGATTGCCCATGAGTTTCGCGGGCAGGCGGACCTCGTCGCCGGGCCCACTACCGGTGGCGTCATCCTGAGCTATGAGACGGCTCGCCACCTTGGCTTGCGTTCCGTGATCGCCGAACGCGCCGAAAGCGGCTCCAGCCGCGAATTCAAGCGCGGCTTCCAGGTAGGGCCCGGCGAGCGCGTGCTGGTCGTCGATGACGTGCTCACGACGGGCGGCAGCATCCGCGATGTCATGGCGGCCGTCCACGCGTGCGGGGCGGATGTTGCGGGCGTGGGCGTGCTGATTGACCGCTCCGGGGGGACTGTTAGCTTCGGCGTGCCGTTTTTCGCTTGCCTCACCGTCGATGTCGCATCCTGGGCGGCGGCGGAATGCCCCCTCTGCGCCGAAGGCATGGCGCTGGTCATCACCTGATTTCGTCTGCCGCGGCGGGGTTCGGCGAAGGTACACTGTCCGCGTGCGGTACGTACGCGAGGCAGGAAGCGACCCATCGTTCCTATTGAAGGCGCTCGGCGAGGCCTCCGGTGAACTCCGGCGCGAGTACCTGGGATTGCGCAGGCGCGACCTGTTGCGCGCCGCGGGCTCGCCCGATGAGGACTGGTGCCTGCTCGCCATCGCCTACCATCTCCGTGAAACGGAACGGGGCGTGCTCGGCCAACTGCAGGCGATCGTGCGCCGCCGCGAGCCGCCCATTCTCCACGTCGACATCGACGACATCCCCTTCCGCGAAGACTACGAGGACCTGGACGAAGACGACGTGCTCGAGGAGTTCCACGCCCTCCGCCAGCGCTTCGCCTACAGCCTCTGGGACCTCGATGCCGGCGATTGGGAGCGCGGCGGCGTCCACCCCTACCGCGGGCGGCTGACCGTTATCGACCTCGCGCGCGAAGCCTACCGGCACGACCTGGAGCACCTGTGGCAGGTGCGGCGCATGGTGCTCGCCCTCGCTGGCTCGTTGACGTGAACGCGCCCGTCCGCGTCGTGCGCCCGGCCCCGTGGCAGCGGGCCGCGCAAAAGGATGCGCCGTTCGCCGTCTTCTTCGAAGGCGCCTCCCAACTCTTGCAGCTGGCGACGGCGGCCGCCGGGCTGGGGGTGGCGGTCGATGGCGAGGCGGCGCGCGTGGTGGGCAGCGAAGCGCAGCTGCGCCGCCTGCAAGAAGAGCTCAGCAGCCGCGATGCCGCGCTCGCGCAGGCACTCGCCGATGCCCTCGACCCCGAGCCCGCGTGGGACCTGCGAACGCGCGCGCTTTCCATGGACGGGCCCCACATCATGGGCATCCTCAACCTGACGGAGGATTCATTTTCGGGCGATGGCGTTGGCCATGCGTTGGGGGCGGCCATGCGCCGGGCAGAGGCGCTCCGTGCGGAGGGCGCAGACCTGATCGATGTTGGCGCCGAGACCGCGCGCGCCGACCGGCCCGTGATGGACGCAGATCAAGAGGCGGCGCTCTCCGGTCAGGTGGTCGCCGCGCTGGTACGGGAAGGGCACCTCGTTTCGGCCGACACGTACAAGCCGGAGGTGGCGCGGGCAGCGCTCGCCGCGGGCGCCGAGGTGATCAATGACATCAGCGGGCTGACGCTGGGGACAGGCGCCGCGCAGGCGGCAGCGCAGGCGGGCGCGGGCTACGTGCTCAACTATAGCTACAGCATCCCCAAGCGGAGGCCAGACAGGCCGCCGGTGTACTCCGACGTGGTCGCGGAGACGCTCGGGTGGATGGCTGAGCGGGTGGCCATGCTGTGCGGCCTGGGGATCCAGCGTGGGCGCATCGCTATCGACCCCGGTATCGCCTTCGGCAAGAGCCACGACGAGGACCTGCAGGTGTTGCGCCGCGCCGGCGAATTCACCAGCCTCGGCGTGCCCCTGTTGCTCGCCCATTCGCGCAAGAACTTCATCGGCAGCATCAACGGCAGCCAGCCAGCCGAACGCGACCCCGAAACTCACGCCGCGACGGTGCTCGCATACGCGCAGGGGGCACGCATCTTCCGCGTGCACGACGCTGCCGGCACGCGCCGCGCTCTCGACGTCGCGCGCGCCGTACTCGGCGGCGCGCCCGGCGACTACGCCCCGGACGGAAGCAGCTGGCCCTGGCGGGCCGGCGCGGCGGGCAGCCACATGACCACCGCGTCGCCCGATAGCCAGGCGCCCGCGGGCCAGCGCTGGTGACACGCCCCGGGCGGCGGAGACGTAGAATCGGCGGGCGGGACAGCCACCGCCACGGAGGCAGAGGATGACGCTGCGCGGCAAGGCCGCCATTGTTGGCATCGGCGAGTTCAAGCCGACCCGCTACACCGAGGGCGCGACGACGCTGGGCATGCTCGCGGAGGTGTCACGCCAGGCGGTGGCGGATGCGGGCCTCGAACTCGGCGAAGTCGATGGGCTGGTCACCGAATCGTTCGCCGAGGCGCCGTTCATGGCCCCATCGACCGTCGTCGAGTACCTCGGGCTCAAGGCCAGGTTCGCCGAAGTGGTCGACCTCGGCGGGGCGACGGGCGCCGGTATGGTCCTGCGCGCCGCGATGGCCATCGACGCGGGGCTCTGCGAGACCGTCGTCTGCGCGACGGCGGCGCGGCGCGAAAAGCGCACGACAGAGGGCCCGAAGCGCACGGCCGGGTCGGGCTGGGCCGGGCGGCGGACGGACAGGACGCCATACGCGGAGTTCGAAGTGCCCTACGGCGCCATTGGCGCGAACTTCGGCTACGCGATGATCGCCAACCGCTACCGCCACAAGTACGGCGTTGAGCCTGAACAGCTCGCGCAGATAGCGGTAGCGCAGCGTTACAACGCCTGCCACAACCCCGACGCGCTCTTCTTCGGCCAGCCGATAACAATCGAAGACGTGCTCAACTCGCCCGTGATTGTGGACCCGCTGCACCTGCTGGAGATCGTGATGCCCGTGGCGGGTGCGGCTGCGGTGGTCGTCACGAGCGCCAAACGGGCGAAGAAGCTGGAGCACGCCGCCCATCTCCTCGGCGCAGGCGAACACACCACCCATCGCAGCCTCACCTACGCCCCGAGCCTCACCGACACGGCCATCAAGGCGGCGGCCGATTCGGCGTTCGCGATGTCCGGGGTGCGCCGTGCCGACATCGACGTGGCGAGCATCTATGACTGCTACACGATTACGGTGCTCCTCTCGATCGAGGACGCGGGGTTCGCGAAGAAGGGCGAGGGTGGCGCCTTCATCGATGACCACAATCTCCAGTTCGACGGCGATTTCCCGTTGAACCCGCACGGGGGCCAGCTTTCCTTCGGTCAGGCGGGGCTGGCGGGGGGCATGTCCCACGTGACGGAGGCAGCACGCCAGCTGATGGGCCGGGCCCAGGACCGCCAGGTGAAGGACTGCGCGTTCGCCTTCGTGAACGGCAATGGCGGCATCATGAGTGAGCAGGTTTCGCTTGTGCTTGCGAGGGAACGCTGATGACGGCCAATGCGGCGAGCGCGCCTTACACCAGGCCATTGCCGGAACCGACACCGACGTCGCAGCCATTCTGGGATGCGGCCCGTCAACACCGGCTGCTCATTCAGCGCTCGAAAAAGACCGGCCAGCACGTGTTCTACCCGCGCTCCGTTTCTCCGTTCGGCCCGGACGACGAATTGCAGTGGATTGAGGCCTCAGGGCGGGCGACGGTGTATTCGTACACGGTCGCCCGCCGCCCTACCGCGCCCCAGTGGGGAGATGAGGTGCCGTACGTCATCGCCATCGTGGAGCTGGAAGAAGGCCCGCACATGACCACCAACATCGTCGGCTGCGACCCCGAGGCGGTCTTCGTCGGGATGCCCGTGGTGGTCGAGTACGACGACGTGACACCGGAAGTGACGCTCGTGAAGTTCCGGCCGGCGTAGTGCTCAGGCGAACAGCTCCCTCAGGGCAACCTGTACCTCCGCGGCGCGGTCGATATTCTCTTCGGGAGAGCCCTGGACGGGCATGAGGTTGACGTGGCGCGCGCCAGCCTCGACGTACGGGGCAATGGCCTCCGCGATGGCAGCCGCGGGGCCATAGGGCGTGTACTTCTCGAACCGTTCGAACGGCAACCGGTAGGTGCCCTCCATCCCTCGTGCCACCTGGTCGCGGGCGGCGGCGCGGTCAGGTGCGACACTCGTCCAGAACTGCATCCCGAGCTCAACGCAGCCTGCTTCGCGCCCGGCCGCCACGGAGGCAGCGTCGATCACTTCGCGCGCCTGGCGCAGGCGCTCAACCGACTGCCAGATGCCGGTGTAGCCATCGCCGTAGCGGCCCGCTCGCACCAGCGCCGCATCACTTCGGCCGCCAACGAAGATAGGGACATGGCCCATGGGTTTCGGATAGAGCGTCACGTCTTCCAGCTGGAAGTGGCGCCCGCGGAAGGAGACGTGGTCTTCGGACCACACGCGCATCAAGATCTGTAGCGCTTCGTTGGTGCGCGCCCCGCGCGTCCGTGGGTCGACGCCGCAACTCGTGAACTCGTGCGGGTCTTCGCCGCCCACGCCGATGCCGAAGACGAAGCGGCCCATGCTCAGTTGCGAAAGGGCCGCGACCTGGAGCGCGACGGGCATAGGGTGGCGCAGGGGCAGCAGGTAGACCGCCGTCTTGAGCGTGATGCGGGATGTGACCGCCGCCACGGCGGTGAGCGTCTGCAGGCCATCGAAACCGTAACCGTAGAAGGTCACGTGGTCGCCCGCGAGCAGGCCATCGAGGCCCATCGACTCGGCCCGGCGCGCGGAGTCGAGCGTCATCTCCCCGGTCGTGCTGGCGCGCAGGTCCCAGCCGCGAATCATCACGGAAACATGCGGTGCTTCCACGCGGGCCTCCGTTCGGGGCGATTCTACCGCGTGCGGTTGGTGCGCGCGGCGGCGGTCTGAGATAGTCGCGGGAACCACCGCATTTCGTTGGAGGCGCCGCCATGACCCACGGACCAGCGCGTATGCCCGGGGTGTTCGACCGCGCGTTCCTAACGGGCGTGGAAGATGTCACCCAGATTGTCCTCGTGCGTCACGGCGAGCAGCACGTGCCCGATTGGCTGGCGGGGCCTGTCGGGGACACCTTCGACCCGCCGCTGAGCGAACGCGGCCAGCGCCAGGCGGAACTGGTGGGCGAGCGCTTCTCCACTGCGCGCGTGGACGCCGTGTACGTGAGCCCGTTGCGGCGCGCCGCCGATACGGGCGCGGCCATCGCCCGGCACCATCGCCTCGTGCCCACCGTCAACGACGACCTGCGCGAAGTGGAGGTGTTCCGCGACATCCCCGCCGACAAGGCAGCAGGGGAGTTCCTCGGCCAGGGTCTGTTGGCGGGCGTGCGCGAACGCATGCTCCGCGAGCGTAGCTGGGATGTGTATCCCTACTCGGAATCGAGTCATGACTTTCACAAGCGCACCGTGAACGCCATTGAAGCGATCATCGCGGAGAACACAGGGGGCCGTGTGGTGGTCGCCTGCCACGGGGGCGTCATCAACGCCTACATCGGGCACATCATCGGTTCGCGTTATGACATGTTCTTCCGGCCCGCGCACACGTCCGTCAGCATCGTCGTGGCCGGCGATGGCGTGCGCGCCTTGCACACCCTCAACGATGTCCACCACCTCGAGACGGCGGAAGGCAGCTTCCTGAGCCACTGAACCGCTCGTCAGTCCCCGCCGAAGTTCTCCACCATCTGGTCCAGTGCCAGGCTGAGCGGCGGACGCAGGGCGGTCCCCGCGAACGAATCGGCGAGCGCGCGCGCCACCGCGCTGCGGCGCGAATAATGCCGCCCACCGCTCAGGGCGAACAGCTCCGCCGAGAGCTTCGTCGCTTCCTGGGTCACGTACGTCTTGGTGCGCAGCACGCGTGCGGCGAAGGCCGGCCCGGCCGCCGGGCGCCACAGCGCGGCCGTTTCGAGCAGATACGCGCGCAGCGCCTCGTAGCGCATGCGCGCTTCGCTGAAACGCAGGCGCAGCACCGGCGAAGCGGGCACGGGCGCGGCCAGCGCATCGAGGATGGCGCCCGCGCAGCCCAGCGGGATTGCCGCGAACAGGCAGAACCAGTACTGCAGCGGCTGCACCCGTTCCAGGAAGTCCGGAAAACCCATCAGCGACTCCACGGGCGCGGACTCGTAGCGCACGGTGTGGCTCTCCGTGGGGCGCATACCGAAGCCATCCCAGTCCCCGAGAATCGCGACACCGGGCGCATCCGGCCGCACGAAAAAGAACTCCACAATGCCGCAGCCGGGCAGCTCTTCGGGTGCCACTTTCGCCGTCGAAAAGAAGTGGTCCGCGTACTGGCCGGACGACGCCAGGATCTTCTCGCCGCTGATGCGAAACAGGCCACGGCCATCGCTCGCCACCACCGTCTTCGTGGCCGCGAGCGAACCGCCGGCCCCGCGTTCGGAGTTGCAGGCGGCGTACCACTCGCCCGCCCGGTAGCGGCCCGCCAGGTCATCGACCTGTTCGAGCCAGCGGGTACGGTGCTCCGCGGGAGCTTCGATGTCACTCCCGTAGATGCCCGCGAGGCCCATCGGCATCGAGGCCAGGAGCGCCACCGACCCAGAGCCGCGCGCGAGCGCCTCGACCGCCTCCGTGCACTGCCGCAGGGACCAGCCGAGCCCCCTTTGCGCCTTCGGGAGGCCCGCGCCGTGGAGCATCGCGGTCTTCAGCGAGGCAATGCTCTCCTTCGGGTAGCCCTCGGGGTCCCCGGCCTCACGCTCCGCGCAGGCGGCCGCCAGTTCGCGCACCGCATCGAGACTGAGTTCGCCCATGGGCAGGTCCTTTCCGGACCGGCACGCGTAGCCGGGAGTGCCGCTAGAATCGTTCAATCGCGGGCGAAAGTCCACCGGGCCGCCCCGCGAGGACCGCCGCAAGGAGAGATGCATGACCGTCGCCGACTTCAGCCTGGAAGGCAAGGTAGCCATCGTGACCGGGGGCAGCCGCGGCATCGGGCGCTCCATCGCAATCGGGCTCGCCGAAGCGGGCGCCAACGTTTGCGTGGCCGCGCGCAAACCCGAAGCGCTCGAAGAATCAGTCGCCGCCGTGCGCGCCACTGGTCGCAAGGGCATCGCCGTGCCCACGAACGTCCGCGACCTGGAGGCGCTGCAGAAGCTGGTGGACGAAACCAAGAACCAGCTCGGGCGCATCGACATCCTCGTGAACAACGCCGCCACCAACCCCGTGTTCGGCCCGGTGCAAAACATCGACGAGCGTGCCTGGGACGCAATCATGAACACGAACGTGAAGTCGCTCTTTTTCCTCAGCAAGTTCGCGCGCGAAGCGATGCTGGAACATGGCGACGGCGGCGCCATCATCAACGTGAGTTCCGTAGGAGGCTTCGAAGCTTCGGATGTGATCGGCGGCTATTCGATCTCCAAGGCGGCGGTGCTGATGGTGACCCAGGTCTGCGCCAAGCAATGGGGAGTCGATGGCATCCGCGTCAACTGCATCGCGCCGGGGCTGATCCGCACAGAGTTTTCGCGCGCGCTCTGGGAGAACGAGAGCATCCTGCAGACCGCCACGGCCACGAGCGCGCTGCGCCGCATCGCCGAGCCGGACGAGATGGCAGGCGCGGTGGTCTACTTCGCCGCCGCGGCCGCTTCATTCGTGACCGGGCAGACGCTCATCCTCGATGGCGGGCGCCACCTCTAGCGGTGGGGGTCGTCGCCATGCCCGACATGCTCGTGAAGCTCTACGACCTGCCCGGCTCCGACGGCGAACGGCGGCGGCTCGAAAGCGAAGGTGTGACCTGCCGCCGTGCGGAGGGCTACGAGCGCACGGCCGTGGTCGCCTTCGTGGCGCAACGCTGGCCGCGCTGGCAGGACGAAGCGACGGCGGGCTTCGCGCGCGTGCCGCCCACAGTGTTCATCGCGAGCCGCGGCGGCGAGGTCGTTGGCTTCGCCGCCTACAACGTCACCCGCCCCGACTATTTCGGCCCGACAGGGGTGGACGAAGGGCAGCGCAAGCGCGGCATTGGCGGCCTGCTGCTGTTGCAGAGCCTGGAGGCGCTGGCAGCCGAAGGGTACGCCTACGCGATCATCGGCGGCGTGGGGCCGGCGAGCTTCTACGAACGTGCCGTGGGCGCGATAACGATCGCGGGCAGCGACCCGGGCATCTACCGGGACAGGCTCTCGTAAGTCGTCTCAGCGGGCGATGAGGGGGGCGGCCCCGAGATGGGCGCCCGCATCGACGATGAGGATCTCGCCGGTGATGATGTCGGCGCCTTCGATGAACCAGATCGCGGCCTGGGCCATCTCATCGGGCGTGCCGGCGCGGCGCAGGGGCGTGGTGCGCTCCTGCTGGGCTTTCGCAGCTTCGTAGCCTTCGTCGCCGAGGCCCCCGCGCAGCCATCGCCCCTGGATGAACCCCGGGCAGATGGTGTTTACACGGATTTCCGGGCCGAGCGCGCGCGCCAGCGAGAGGGTCATGGTGTTTAGCGCGCCCTTGGAAGCCGTGTAGGCGATGGAACTGCCCACCCCCATGACGCCTGCGATGGACGACACGTTCACAATCGACCCGCGGCCGGCGGCCTTCATGTGCGGCACCACTGCCCGCGTCATCTGAAACGGCCCGACGACGTTGACGGCATAGATGCGCTGGAAGTCGTCCGCATTCAGGCCGTCGAGGTCAGCATGGTTGACGAACTGCGTGGTGCCGGCGTTGTTGATCAGCCCATCGATGCGGCCCCATTTCGTGATCGCGGCCTCGGCCATGCGCCGGCAGTCTTCATCGCGAGAGACATCGGCCTGGCAGAGGATCGTGTCGACGCCGAGGGCGCGGCAGGCCGCCTCCGTTTCCTTCGCCTCGGCTTCGCTCCTCGTGTAATTGACGACGACGTTGCAGCCCTTGGCCGCGAGCTGCCGGGCGGCCGCCGCTCCGACGCCGGTAGCCGAGCCAGTAACGATCGTGACACCACCCCGAATCTCCATCCGCGAGACGCCTCCTGGACGTTGACGCAGTCTAGCGGCTGACGGCCGGCAGGGGATACCGCGGGGAGCGGCTAAAGCTCAGCTAGCAGCCCCAAGGGCGGTTGCGGGGTGTCGGGTCTTCTCAAGGTTTCGCAAGGCTGTTTCTCGGGAGCGCGGAGGGACTTAGGATAGTTGCCGATGGCCGTGCGATTGGGGACAGCTAGCTCGCCGTGGGGCGTGGGCGCCCTCGCGCGCTCGGCGGTGCTCTACGCGGTCGAGATGGCGTTCTTCCTCTCCTTCCTCTTCATGTACTTCATCCTGCGCGGGCTGCCCACCGACCGCGTGGAGGAGGCGACCGCGAACGCGCGCCACATCATCGCCATCGAGCGGCGGCTGGGCGTGTTCGCTGAGGTGGGGTGGCAACAGGCCGCCCATCCCAACCCCGACCTCGTCTCGCTCGCGAACTTCACGTACCTCTACCTCCACCTGCCGCTGCTGCTCGTCATGGGGTTCCTGTTTTTCCACGCAGACATCCGCAAGTACCGCGTCTTGCGCAACGCGATGTTGCTCTCAGGGCTCATCGGCGTGGCCTTCTATTTGTTCGCGCCCGTCACGCCGCCCCGCCTCATGGCCGCGGCCGGTTACGACCTCGGCTTTGTGGATACGCTCGACACCGTGCGCCGCACCCGCCCGGGACCGCTTGCCAACGATTACGCAGCCATCCCTTCGTACCATTTCGGGTGGGTGGCGCTCGCCGCCTGCGGGGTGTGGTGGTGCTGGAAAGCTCCGCTCCTGCGGGGCCTCGCGGTCGCCTTCACCGCCCTCATGTGGTGGGCGATCGTGGTCACCGGAAACCACTATTTCCTCGATATGGCACTCGGCGCGCTCCTCGTGGCGTTCTCCTTCGTGATCGCCTACCGCTGGGAACGCTGGGTCGAGCGGCGGCCGGCGTCTTCGCGGAGATGGCTGTTCCGGCTGAACGACCACCGCCTGCCTTTCTAATCCGGCAGCAGTGGCCCGGCCAGGCTGATCAGGTTTGACAGCGAATCGGCCAGCGCCGACGATGCCCCCTGCCCAGAGTTATGAGGAGGCACGTCCCTATGAAGGCTGCCGTCATGTACGGCGTTGGCCAGCCGCTGGTCATCGAAGACATCCAGATCGACGAACCCCAGGCGAACGAGGTGCTCGTCAAGACGAGCGCGAGCGGCGTCTGCCACTCTGACCTCCACTTCATGGAGGGAAGCTACCCCTACCCGCTGCCCGCCGTCCTCGGACACGAATCCGCCGGCGTCGTCGAGAAAGTCGGCAGCGCGGTCACGCGCGTCAAGCCCGGCGACCGCGTGGTGGTCGCGTTCGTAACATCCTGCGGTTCGTGCGATTTCTGCGTCATAGGCAAGCCGCACCTGTGCAGCAACTCACAGGCGCTGGGCCGCATGGGCCGCATCAGCCTTAACGGCCAGCCCATGCTCCAGTTCGCCAACATGTCTGCCTTCGCCGAACAACAGCTCGTCCATGAAAACGCCTGCGTGCACGTCCCCGATGGCGTACCCATGGAGGTGGCGGCGCTCGTCGGCTGCAGCGTTATGACGGGCGTGGGCGCGGTTTCGAATACGGCTAAGGTCCCCGTCGGCTCAACGGTCGCGGTCGTGGGCGCAGGCGGAGTGGGGCTGAACATCATCCAGGGGGCCGCGCTCGCCGGTGCCTCGCGCATCATTGCCGTGGACCTCCTGGAAAACAAGCTCGCCGCCGCCAAAGACTTCGGCGCAACCGATGTCGTCGATGGCTCCAAGGGTGATGCCGTGCAGCAGGTGCAGTCGCTGACGGGCGGCGGCGTCGATTTCGCGTTCGAGGCGATCGGCCTCGCGAAGACGGCCGAACAGTGCTGGGCGATGCTCAAGCGCGGCGGCAAGGCCTACGTGGTCGGGATGATCCCCGTCGGGCAGTCGGTCAGCATACCCGGTCCCGACTTCATCTTCGGCGAGAAGTCGATCTGCGGGAGCTTCTACGGCTCCACGCGGCAAACCTTCGATATGCCCTGGCTGATGGAGCTCTACCGCCAGAAGCGCCTGAAGATAGACGAACTGATTTCGCGGCGCTACGAACTCGGCCAGATCAACGAAGCCTACGCGGCCTTGAAGAACGGCGAGGTCAACCGCAGTGTCATCGTCTTCAAGTAAGCGGGCTCAATAGCGGACGCGCCAGCGGGCGGGTTCATCGCACGGCGGCCAGGGGGCGCCCAAGGTGAGCGCCCTCTTCCGTTTTCTTGCGAGACCAGGCGCCGGCTCAGCCCCGCGTACAGGCCATCACCGGGTCGTAGTCAGGGACCTCGGAGATCTTTTCGCTGGGCCGGATCCACGCCACCTTGCCATCCTGGCCAACGACCACGACGACACGATTGGCGACGCCGCGCGGCTCGATGACGACGCCGTACTTGCGAGCCGTATCGCCCAGGGGGAAGAAATCGCTGAGCACGGGGTAGTTGAGCCCCAGTTCCTTCTTCCACGCGGCCTGCGCCCATGCCCCGTCGCTTGAAATCGCCATCGGCAGGGCGCCGCCGAATTCGGAGCGCTTGCTTTCCACCAGCGAAAGCTGGCTGCTGCAAACCGGCGAAAAGGCCGCCGGCACGAAGTTGAGGACGACCGCCGTCTTGCCGCGCTGATCGCTCAGCTTGAACTTCTCGCCCGTTGGCGATGCGGGCAGTTCGAAATCGGGGGCTTCATCGCCAACCTTCAGGGTTGCTGTTTCGGACACTTGCCACCTCTCTCTGATTCTGTTCGCCGATCGATGGTAGGCGCGTCGCAGGGACGATTCAATCGGCGCCGCTGTTGGTCGTCCAGGCGGGCGGGCGCTTTTCGGCGAAGGCGGTCATGCCTTCGCGCGCTTCGGGCGACGCGAATAATCGTGCGGAGAGCGCCGCCATGCGCTCGAAGGCGCCGCCAGTATCGCCCGCCGGGGACTGGTGGCGCACGAGGCGCTTCGTTTCCGCCATCGCCTGCGGCCCCCCGAGGAGCAGACTGGAGGCATAGCGCCCGACGCTCGCATGGAGGTCTGCCGCGGGGACGGCCGCGTTCAGCAGGCCAACGGCGACGGCCCGCTGCGCATCGAAACTGTCGCCCGTCAGCATCAGTTCGAGGCCGGCGCTCAGGCCCATCTTCGGCAGCGCCACAACCGAAATAATGGCGGGGGCGACGCCGATGCGCACTTCGCTGAAGGCGAACGTGGCCGTATCGACCGCGACCGCGAGGTCGCAGGCGGCCATGAGGCCGAGCCCACCCGCGCGCGCGTGGCCGTTTATGCGGCCGACCACCGGCTTCGGGGCCTCCCAGAGGCTCTTGATGATCGGGACGAGCCCGCCCGGGCCGGCCTGCAGGCCAGCGACGTTCGCCTCGCGCTGCTCTTTGAGGTCGGCCCCGGAGCAAAACACCGTACCGGCGCCGGTCAGGACGATGATGCGCACTCGCTGGTCGGCCAGCGCTGCCGCCAACTGCCGTTCGAGGTCGGCCATCAGCGCGCGCGAGAGGGCGTTGCGGTTCGACGGCGAATCGAGGGTGATGGTGCCCACCCCGCCTGTGATGCCCAGGTGCACAAGTTCGCCGGTCATGACGATCCCTCCCGGGGGAACTCGCCCGGCTGGCGCCCGCGGCCGGGCGGGCCCGCAAACGCCTGCGCGATGCCCATCCATTCCCGTGCCGCTTCCCCTTCGACCACCAGGCGCGTGTCGGCGATGTGCCGCCGCTGCGTAACCACGCGACAGAAGTCGGTGGCACTGCCCGTGACGCGGTCGGCGCCGTCCTCTTCGCCGAACGTCCATGTCTCGCCCGTGGGGCCGCTCAGCTGCACGAAAATGGGCACCGCGGGCATCTGCTTGCCGTTGATGTCGTAGGAGAACGGGCGTGCGCGCACGCCGATGAAGGCGACGTGGCGCAGACGAGCGCTATCCGGGCGCGGCAGGTCCACTACATCGACCACATCGAGCCCATGCGACCAGCACTCCATGAGGCGGGCCGTGATGAACGAGACGCCGCTCATGGGCGGCCCGTACCACGGTAAGCGCGCCTTCGGGTCCACGGTGCGCGCCGCCGCGACGAGCGAGCTGCTCGCTTCCTGCCACCAGGCGAGAAGCTTCGGCGCGGGCAGCGCCCGGCCGCGCGCGAGGTATGCCGCTTCGAAGCTCGACGCGTCGTCGTTGGTGGAACGCGCCCCGGCCGCGAACGCCTCCGGGTCGCGGATGGCGAATTCGGCCGCCTCATCGAAGGTCGCGAGGTGGGCCACCTGGTCCCGCACCAGCCAGCCCGGGGCGTGCGTGGGCAGGCCCCAGGCGGCGGCCGGCATGGCGACAAGCACAGCTTCGAGAGCGGCCTGCTCGGCCTCCAGGTCGCCGACCAGTTCTTCGAGGGGATTGGTCACGGCGCTTCACCTCCGGTTGCAATGACGAGCAGCACCTCGTCGCGATCGACTTGCTGGCCCGCGGCCACGCGCAACTCGGTGACCACGCCGTCCTCGAAACAGGTAATGCGGTGCTCCATCTTCATGGCTTCGACGAGCAGGAGCAGTTGGCCGGCGGTAACGCTTTCCCCTTTATAGATAGCAATCTGGAGCACCTTGCCCGGCATGGGCGCCGTGTAGCCCCCGGCGACGGCCTCGCGCTGGAGCAGCGGAAAGCGCGGCACTTCGCTGAGGGCGATCTCGCCGGCAGACCCCTGCACCCACGTGCTCTCACCCTGGGCAGTGACCGTTAGTTCGTGGCGGTGGCCATCGACTTCCAGCGTGACGCGCCCCGGCAGTCCCGGTTCGAACCGCACCATGCGGGCGCGGCCGGTCCTTTCGCCGAAGGCGTAGTCGAAGTCGCCATCGCGAGCCTCGCTGTAAGCGACCAGGATTTCGCCTTCCCCGTGCAGGTACCGCACCTGCTGCATCAAGCCGCGGCTGTTGCGCCACCCCGAAGGCAGGAAGGGCAGGATCACGCTGGAAGCGCGCCGCCGGGCGGCCCCCGTCAGCGCCGCCGCCAGCGCCGCCACGCGTATCTCCCCCTCCGGCGGGACGCGCACGCGCGCCGGCCGGTGGCGGTCGATGAAGGCGGTGGTGGTGTCGCCGGCGAGGAACGCCTCGTGGCGCAGGGTGGCGACGAGGAAATCGCGGTTGGTGGTAAGGCCGTGTAGGCGCAAGCCTTCCAGCGCGGAGGCGAGGCGACGCGCGGCCTCACCGCGGCTGGGCGCGTGCGTGATCACCTTCGCGACCATCGGGTCGAAGTAGATCGATACTTCCGAGCCCGTCTCCACGGCGGATTCCCAGCGGCCAGCGGGCGAGGGCGGCGGCAGCCAGAGCGCCACCGTCCCCGTGACGGGCAGGAAGTTGTTCGCGGGGTCCTCGCTGTAGAGGCGCGCTTCGATGGCGTGCCCAGAAATGCGGAGCGAATCCTGCGTGAAGCCGAGCGTCTCGCCTTCGGCCAGGCGGATTTGCTCACGCACAAGGTCGAGGCCGGTGACCGCCTCCGTTACGGGGTGCTCCACCTGGAGCCGCGTGTTCATTTCGAGGAAGTAGAACCGGCCATCGCCATCGAGAAGGAATTCGACCGTGCCCGCGCTGTCGTAGTCGATAGCGCGCGCCACGGCGACCGCTGCGGCGCCCATGCGCTCGCGCAGATCCGGCCCGACGGCTGGCGAAGGCGCTTCCTCGATGATCTTCTGGTGCCGGCGCTGGATGGAGCACTCGCGTTCAAAGCAGTGGACGATGTTGCCGTGCTTGTCACCGAGCACCTGGATCTCCACGTGGCGGGCGTCGTCGAGGTAGCGCTCGATGAATAGCCTGTCATCGCCGAAGGCGCCCTTCGCCTCGCGGCGGGCAGCCGCCACCGCCGCGGCGAGCGCCCCGGGGTCTCGCACTACGCGCATCCCGCGCCCGCCCCCACCGCCCGCCGCCTTCACCAGGAGCGGATACCCGATTCCCGCGCCGGCTTCGGTCAGCGCTCCCGGCGCCAGCTCCGCCAGGGCAACGCCGGGCAAGATGGGCACCGCGGCCTTTTCCACGAGCCGCTTCGCCTCCAGCTTGTCGCCCATCGCGGCGATGGCCCCCGGGTGCGGCCCGACCCAAACAAGGCCGGCATCCACCACCGCGCGCGCGAAGGCGGCGTTCTCTGAAAGGAAGCCGTAGCCGGGGTGGAGGGCATCCGCGCCGCTGCTCCGCGCCGCATCGATCAGTTTCGAGATGTCGAGATAGGTCTCGGCGCTGGTGGCGCCTTCCAGAGAGATGGCCTCATCGGCCTCGCGCACAAACGGCGCGGACTCATCCGGCCGCGCGTAAACCGCGACAGTGGCGATGCCCATATCGCGGGCAGCGCGGAACACGCGACGCGCTATCTCACCGCGGTTGGCCACCAACAACTTCGTGATGCGAGGCATCGCCGTCACATCCTGAACACGCCGAACGTATCGGCGCCGCGAACAGGGGAGGAGTGGCATGCCGAGAGCGCTATCCCGAGCACCGTGCGGGTATCGCGCGGGTCGATGACGCCGTCGTCCCAGATGCGGGCGGTCGCGTAGAGCGCGGAGGACTCCTCCTCGATCTGCGCCTCCACGGCCTTGCGCCCGCGCGCGTCTTCGTCGTCGTCGTAGGGGCGCCCGGCGCCTTCGGCGGAAGCGCGCTGCACCATCGACATCACCCCCGCCAGTTGCTGCGGGCCCATCACGGCTATCTTGTGGTTCGGCCAGCTGAACACGAAGCGCGGTTCGTAGGCGCGGCCGCTCATCCCGTAGTTCCCCGCACCGTAGCTGGCGCCCACCATCAACGTCAGGTGGGGCACGGTTGAATTCGTGACGGCGTTAATCATCTTCGCCCCATCCTTGATGATTCCCTGGCGTTCGTAGAGGCGGCCCACCATGTAGCCCGTGATGTTCTGCACGAAGAGCAGAGGCTGGTCCTGGCGGTTGCAGAGCTGGATGAACTGCGCGGCTTTCTCCGCTTCCTCGGAGAAGAGGATGCCGTTGTTGGCGAGGATCCCCACCGGATAACCATGGATGGAGGCCCACCCGGTCACGAGCGTCTTGCCGTAGAGCGACTTGAATTCCTCGAAGCGGGAACCATCGACGAAACGGATGATCGCCTCGCGCACATCGAAGGGCACGCGCACATCGGCGGAAGCGACGCCCAGCAGGTCATCCGCGTCGTACACGGGCGGGTCAGGAGGCATGGACGGCCCCGGCCCGAGCTTGCGCCAGTTCAGGCAGGCCACCACCTCGCGCGCGATGCGGATGGCGTCGACCTCGTCCTCAGCCAGGTAATCCGCGAGACCCGAGACGGTGGCGTGCATCTCCGCGCCGCCCAGCTCCTCGTCCGTCGATTCTTCGCCTGTCGCCATCTTCACCAGCGGGGGGCCGCCGAGGAACACCTTCGAACGGTCGCGGATAAACACCGTGTAGTCGGACATGCCCGGGACATAGGCGCCGCCCGCCGTGGCGGTGCCGAAAACGATGGAGAGCGAGGGGATGCGCTCGGCGGACAGGCGCGTGATTTCGAAGAACGAGCGGCCGCCGGGGACGAAGATCTCCGCCTGACGGGGAAGGTCAGCACCGCCCGATTCGGTGAGCTGGATGACGGGCAGCCGGTTCGCGCGCGCGACTTCGAAGGAACGGAGCGTCTTCTTCACCGTGTAAGGGTTGGAAGACCCCCCCCGCACGGTCGGGTCGTTCGCGGAGATGAGGCACTCAACGCCGCTCACCACACCGATGCCGATCACCACGCTCGCGCCCACGGTGTACTCCGTGCCCCCCGCCGCCAGCGGGCTCAACTCGAGGAAGTGGCTGTCGCGGTCCAGGAGGAGGTCGATGCGTTCGTGCACGGTGAGCTTGCCGCGCGCGCGATGGCGCTCGCTGTAATGGGCGCCGCCGCCCGCACGCGCCAGCGCGAGCTGCCCGTCAATCTCCGTCAGCCGTTCGAGCATGGCTTCACGATTCGAACGGTAGGTTTCGGAGGCGGTATCGAGGCGAGTGGGCACGGCAGCCATGTCGCGGCGAAGGGTACAGGGCGTGGCCGGACCCGTCACGGCCGCTGGCGAACGTGCCCCCCGATGCGGGTAGAATCGGCGCCATGGCGCTTCCGCTGGAGGGGATACGGGTTTGCGACCTGACCTGGATCATCGCCGGGCCGACGGCCACGCGCGTGCTCGCGGACTTCGGCGCGGAGGTCATCCGCGTCGAACACGCGCAGGCGGCCGACGCCATCCGCTTTGGGCGGCCGATCGTGGGCGACCACCCGACCATGAACAACTCCGGCTTCTTCAACTACTTCAACCGGAACAAGAAGAGCATCCTGCTGAACGTCCGTCATCCTTTGGGCACGGACGTGCTCAAGCGCCTGGTGGCGG
Organism: Tepidiformaceae bacterium; assembly: GCA_051003295.1. GTDB lineage: Bacteria > Chloroflexota > Dehalococcoidia > Tepidiformales > Tepidiformaceae. The sequence goes on from JBPCLM010000095.1 coordinate 20,450, forward strand.
CGAGCGATGTCGTGGTGGAGAACTTCAGCAGCCGCATCATGGAATCGTGGGGGCTCGATTATGCGCAGCTGCGTGACTTGCGCCCGGACATCATCTACTGTTCGATTTCCGGCTTCGGGCACAGCGGCCGGGACCGCGACTTCACGACATGGGGGCCGACCGCGCAGGCCCTCAGCGGCCTGACACTTATGTCCGGTCTGCCCGACAAGCCGCCTGCTGGCTGGGGCTATAGCTACATGGACCACACCGCCGGCTACCAGGCGGCAACAGCGATCATGATGGCGATGCACCATCGCAACCGCACGGGCGAAGGGCAGCACATCGACATCTCCCAGGTCGAAGGCGGCATCGTCCTCACGGGGGCGGCTGTGCTCGATGCGACGGTGAACGGACGCTCCTGGCGGCGCGCAGGGATGCCCCCCGGCAACCGCGCCTGGGAGCCGCAGGTGGCCCCACACAACACCTACGCCTGCGCTGGCGAAGACCGCTGGCTCGCCATCGCCGTCATCAACGATGCCGAGTGGCAGGCGCTCGTGCGCGCCATGGACGAGCCGCCGTGGGCGCTCGAGCCCCGTTTCGCGACGAACGAGGGCAGGCTGGCGCTCCAGGACGAACTCGATAGCCGCATCGAAACGTGGACGACCGAACTCACCGACTACGAGGCGATGGAGATCCTCCAGGCCGCGGGCGTCCGCGCAGGGGTGTGCCAGAAGGCCAGCGACCGTTTCGAACGCGATCCGCAGCTGGCGGCGCGTTCGTGGTGGCATAGCCTGCCGCACCCGGAACTCGGCGACTGCGACTACGACGGGGTGATACCGAGGCTGAGCGAAACGCCGGGCCTGCTGCGCTCCGCGGGGCCGCTCATCGGGGCGGACACCCACGCGGTGCTGCGCGATGTGCTAGGCATGAGCGATGAGGAGCTAGCGGAGCACGAAGCACAGGGGGTGCTCATGTGAGCGGCCCGCTGGCCGGCCTGCGCGTGGTCGAGCTTTGCGACGAAGCCGGCCAGTACGCGGGCAAGCAACTCGCGGACATGGGCGCCGACGTGGTCAAGGTGGAGCCGCCCGCCGGCTCCAGTGCGCGCCGCCTGGGCCCGTTCGTGAAGGATGTGCCCGGGCCCAACCGCTCCCTCAACTTCTGGTACCACAACACCAACAAGCGCTCCGTCGTGCTCGACTACGCGCAGGACAGCGACCAGCGGGCCCGCCTGGGGCGGCTGATAGAAGCGGCCGACATCTTCGTCGAGGATCGCCCGCCCAGGCGCCTGGCGGAGCTCGGCCTCGGCTATGACTCGCTGTCCAGGGACGGCCTGATCATGTGCTCCATAACGCCCTTCGGCCAGGACGGGCCGTGGGCGCACTACCAATCGTCGGACATGGTGGCACTGGCGCTCGGCGGGCCCATGATGATGAACGGCTATGACAGCGAAGATGCGCCCGGCGCGCCTCCGATACGCGGGCACGGCGACCAGGGCTACAACACGGCCTCTCACTTCGCGGTGCACGGCATCCTCGCTGCGCTGCTGCACCGGGACAGGACGGGCGTGGGCCAGTACATCGATTGCTCGATGCACGAAGCGCTTTCGTGCACGGTCGAAGTGGGCATGCCCTACTGGCTCTACGCGCGCCAGGACGTGGTGCGGCAGACCGGCCGCCACGCCGCCGCGCAGCGTACCGAACCGTGGCTTTTCCCCGCGAAGGACGGGCGCGACATGCTCGTCTTCGGCGTCGGCCGCGACAACGCGAGCTGGGCGCGCATCAAGCAATGGTTGCAGGGCGAAGGCTTCGGCCGCCAGTTCAGCGAGGCGCGCTTCGATGACCCGCGCGCACGGCAGCCCGGCCGTGGCTCGCCCGAAGCGGGCGAGATCATGACGGAGGTAGCGCGCTTTATCGCCGCTCACGCTTCCGAATACGTCTACCGCGGCGCGCAGGAACGTGACCAGGCCTGGGGCATCGTGCGCGCCCCAGATGAGACGCTTGCCGATGCGCACCTCGCCGACCGCGGCTTCTTCGTCGGCGTTACGGGCGAAGGCGTGGCCTCGCCCGCACTAATGCCGGGTTCGCCCTACACCTTCAGCGCCACGCCGTGGGAGCTGCGCCGCCCCGCCCCGAAGCTCGGCGAGCACACCGCCGAGGTGCTGGACGAGTGGAGTGTGAGCGCTGGCAACGTCGCCGGTTGAGGGCAGCGCCTGCGCGCGCGCTGATGCTTTTGCAACAACTCTAAATCTTCATGCCCGAGGGGTTCCCCGGAGCCGTTGAGGGCGTACGCTCGTTCCCTGGTCCGTAGGTGGGCCCCCGCCGGGCAGGAGGAATGCGATGGACGCAGCGCCACATTACCCCCAGTCGGCTTCGATTTACGAAGTGTTGCGGACGCGGCCCGGGGCGCGCGAGCGCCTCACGCAGGCCGGCCTCACACCGGACCTCTTCGACCACCGCATCGGCGATGCGGCCGCCGCCGTCGGGTTGCCGGTCGAGCGCCTGGCCCAGCTCGTCGCATCAGCGGAAGTGCCGGCCCCTTGAGGGCGGTCAGCCGGGGATAGTCACCAGCTGCCCGATGGAGAGGTTGCTGCAGTTGCCGTTGATCGCAGGGTTCGCGGCCAGCAACCTGCTCACCTCGACCCCGTAGCTGCTCGCGATGTCGGCGCAGGTATCGTTCGCCTTGACGGTGTAGGTCCTGGCGGCCCCCGGGCGCGGGGTGGCGGTGGCCGCCGGCGTCTTCGCAACTCCCCCGCCCGTAGTGGTGGTGGTGGCTACGGGGATGGTGAGCGTGTCCCCGAGGTGGAGGTTCGTGCAACCGGCGTCGATGGTGCGGTTCGCCTTGAGCAGCTCTTCAACGCTGACCCCGTACCGGGCCGCTATCGTGCCGCAGAATTCCCCGGCCGCCACCGTGTGCTTCTTGCCCGCGGCATTGCCCGTCCCGGTGATCGGTGTCGAGGCCCCGGGGGCGCCGGTGGTGGTGATGGTATCGCCCCGAATCTGGTAGAGCGTTGCGTTCTGGATGGGCGTCGAACTGGGGACCGCCGCCGGGTCGGTCGCGCGGGAGCTCTTGCCCGCATCCCCTTCACCGGACCCGCCGCCGCAGGCAGCAAAGCCCGCAGCGGCGAGGGCGAGCAAGGTCGCGAACAGCGCGCTGGGACGAATCGCCATCCCGGCCATGCTATGAGGCGGGCATGGCCCGGGCAATCCCGCGCTGTCCCAGCCTTACTCGCTGCGGACCGGGATCCGCGGCGGCGGCGCAGTGCGCGGACGCTCCAGGTTGATGTGTGGGAGCACGCGGTCGAGCCACCCCGGCAGCCACCAGTTCGCCTTCCCCAACAACTCCATGGTCGCGGGCACCAGGAAGAGCCGGACGATGGTCGCATCGACCAGGATCGCCGTCGAAAGGCCGACGCCGAACTCCTTGATCACCCGGTCGGCGCCGAGCGCGAACGAGCCGAAGACGGCGACCATGATGGCGGCGGCAGCGGTGATGACACGCGCGGTGGCGGCCAACCCGTGGCTTACGGCGGTTGCGTTATCGCCCGTCCGCAGGTACTCCTCGCGCATACGGCTGATGAGGAACACTTCGGTCCATGGAGGGTCCAAAGAGGATGGCGAACATCATCATCGGGAGGAAGGTTTCGACGGGCCCCGGCTGCACGCTAATGAGATCTGCCCCCCAGCCCCACTGGAAGACGGCCACGATCACGCCGTAGGCCGCACCGATCGAAAGCAGTTCATGATCGCCGCCTTGGCCGCAACCACGACGGAGAGGAACACCACCATCAGCAGCAAAAAGCTGAGGCCGATCACGCCCGCAAAGAGCAGGGGCATGCGGCTCGTGATGCGGTCCTGACTATCGACGGTGCCGGCGACGCCCCCGGTGACGTACAGCTGCGCCGTGCCCGCGCTTGCACCTTCGATCGCGGGCACGACATCGTCGCGAAGCGTGTGTACGACGTCGTTGGTGCGCTCGTCCTGGGGGCTTAGTGCCGGGGAGGACGGTAAGGACGGCGGTATCACCGGCGGGGTTCAGCTGAGCCGGCACCACCTCAACGACCTCGGGCGCCGCAGCGAGCTGACGCGAGGCCTCGGCGACCGTCTTCTCCCGCTCCGCCACGGGTACGCTCGTGAGGTCGGCGACAACGATCAGCGGCGCGTTGAAGCCCGGGCCGAATCCCTCGGCGAGGAGGTCATAGGCCTGCCACGAGTGATAGTTCTCGGGCTGGTTGCCCGCATCCGTGAAGCCGAGGTCCATCCGCAGCAACGGGATGGCGAGAAAGAGCAGGATTGCCGCCGAAGCAAAGAAGTACACTAGCGGGCGCCGCTGGATGGCCGCGCTCAGGCGGAACCAGCCGCTCGTTGGGTCCACTCCCTCGCGCGCGTGCAGGAAGGGCACCCGCCAGCGGTCGATTCGGTGGCCGGAGAGCGAGAGCAGCGCCGGCATGAGCGTGAGGGCCACAAGGACAGAGAGAATCACCACGATCGCGCCGGCCGTGCCAAGGCCGCCCACGAAGGGCAGGCCCATAACCCATAGCCCGAGGAACGAAATGGCCACCACGATGCCGGCGAAGATCACCGATCGCCCGGCTGTATTGAGGGCGCGAGCGAGCGAGTCTTCGACCGAAGCGCCGGAATGGAGCCCTTCGCGAAAGCGCGTCACGACGAGCAGGGAGTAATCGATGCCCACGCCGATGCCGATCATGGCCGCGAACTGCGGGCTGAAGTCGGGGAACTTCAGGAAGTTCGCGCCAATGGCAAGGACGGCGAAACCGGCACCCAGGCCGAAAATCGCCGCCCCGATCGAGCACGCGAAGTGAATGCCGGCCACCCCGGCGAGGCCGCGCCGCGCTAGCGCCAGCGCCTCGACGGAAGCGGCTTAACCGCATCCATATGATTGGTTGATAATAATCCGGCAAGAGTGTGCCGTCCGCGGCGCGCCTCGCCGCAGGCGGGTACGTGCCCGCCATACCGGATGGGAGAAGTTGTGGAAGACCCAAAAGTAGTTGCTGAGCGGATTATCGGAAACGTCGCGAACGTCATTGTTGGAAAGCAACGGGAACTGCAGCTTGCGATAACGGCGCTGCTCTGCGGTGGGCACATGCTCATCGAAGACGTGCCCGGGGTAGGCAAGACGATGCTGGCGCGCGCCATCGCCGCCTCCACCGGGTGCAGCTTCCGCCGCATCCAGTTCACACCGGACCTCTTGCCCAGCGACATCTCGGGCGTCTCCATCTACAACCAGAAAACAGGCGACTTCGAATTCCGCCCCGGCCCGATCATCGCCCAGGTGGTACTGGCGGACGAAGTGAACCGCGCCACCCCCAAGACACAGTCCGCAATTCTGGAAGCGATGGAAGAGCGGCAGGTGACGGTGGATGGCGTCACGCACAAACTGCCCGCGCCGTTCCTGGTGATGGCCACACAAAATCCTATCGAGTACGAGGGCACGTTCCCGCTCCCAGAGGCGCAACTCGACCGCTTCATGATCCGCGTGCACCTGGGCTACCCCAGCCCGACCGATGAGGTGCTGGTACTGGACCAGCAGCAGGTAGCGCACCCGATCGAGACCATTGCTCAGGTGACGGACGCCACCGAAATCCTGCAATTGCAGAAAGCGGTCAAGGAGATCTACGTCGACCCGCTCATCAAGCAGTACATCGTGGCCATCGCCAACGCCACGCGAGAGCACGAGTCCGTGTACCTCGGGGCAAGCCCGCGCGGTTCGCTGGCGCTCTTCCGCACGAGCCAGGCGCGCGCCCTGCTGGCAGGCCGTGACTTCGTCACCCCCGACGATGTCAAGGACCTGGCGCTGGTGACCATGGGGCACCGCATCATCCTCAGCCCCGGCGCCAAGGTGAAAGGCACCACAGTCGCGGACGTGGTCACGGCCTGTCTCAGCCGCGTGCCCGTGCCGGGTTCGCGAGCGCGGGTCTAGCGCAAGCGATGCGCGCCATCCGGCGGTTCCTGTTTGCGCCTTCGCACCGCACAGCGATCCTCGTCATCGCCATCTTGCTCGTGGCCGTGTTCGTGGCCACGGGGACCGGGTTCTGGCTGCTGTTCCGCCTCGCCTACGTCATCGCATTCGCGCTGCCCGTCGCGTGGCTTATCGCCTGGTACAACACCCGCAACGTGACGGTGGTGGCCGACCGGCGCACTGACCGCGCGCAGGTGGGGCAGGAAGCACAAGAGATCATCGAGGTCCGCAACCGGGGCATCTTCCCCAAGGTGTGGCTGGAAGTAGAGGACCCCAGCGACCTTCCCGGCCACCGTTCGCGGCGCGTCATCATCGTGCCGCCACGGCGCAGCCGCAACTGGATCGTCGATACGCCGCTCCTGCGCCGCGGGCTCTACGACTGGGGACCGGTGCGCGCCCTAAGCAGCGACCCCTTCGGCCTCTTCCGGCGCGTCCGCGAATTTGGCGGCAAACAGCAGATACTGGTTTACCCACCCGTGGTTGACCTGCCGCACTTCCAGACGCCCCCGGCCAACCTGCCGGGCGAAGGCCGTTTCCGGCGCCGCACGCACTACGTGACCCCCAACGCGAGCGGAGTGCGCGAGTATGCGCCGGGCGACGCGTTCAACCGTATCCACTGGCGCACAACCGCTCGCACGGGTGAACTGATGGTCAAGACGTTCGAGCTCGACCCCGCGAGCGACATCTGGATCATCCAGGACCTTGAGCGGCGCGTCAACGCGGGCAGCGGCGACGAGAGCACGGAAGAATACGGCGTGCGCGTGGCCGCCAGCGTCGCACGCCATTACCTGCTGACGAACCGTTCCGTCGGACTCATCACCTTCGGCAGGGACCTGCGCGTCATCGAACCCGAACGCGGGCCGCAGCAACTCACGCGTATCCTGGAGACGCTAGCCACGGTACGCGCCGTGGGCGATGCCCCGCTCGGGAACCTGCTCGTGGAAGAGCAGCGCCGCTTCGGGCGCCACACCACGCTCGTGGTGGTGACACCCGCCATGGACGACCACTGGCTGACCGCCGTCCAGTCGCTCACTCAGCGAGGCGTACGGGTGGCGGTGGTGTTGCTCGACCCCAGCACGTTTGGCGGGACCCACTCAGCCTTGATGATGTACGGTGAACTGACCGCGAGCGATATCCTCACCTACGTCGTGAGCAACGGCGACGACCTGACGCTCGTGCTCAGCCCATCAGCAGCAGGAGTGGGCGTATGGCAGAGCTGAATCTACCGATGAACCGCTCGGCCGGGCGCCGCATCGGTAGCGCCGCCATCTCCGCGCCGCGCTTGCTAATGAGCTGGGAAGACTGGCTCACCTTCGGGGCGGCCGCGATCGCGTTCTTGGCCGTGGCTGCGTCCATCCAGCAGGCGGGCTGGGTGAACAACATGCCCGCCGTCGCGCCCACCATCATCGCCGGCCTGGTCGTCGGGCTGTTCACGGCCCGCATTCGCTTTTCGCCCTTCGTGCTGCACCCCGCCGCAATCCTCATCGGCATCGCAGCTGTCGTGCTCGCTGCCCAGAACTATGCCGACGGCGCCACGATCGCCGACCGGCTCGAAGACTTCCGCATCCGCATGCACGAATGGTGGCTGGTCGTGCGCGCGGGCGACATCAGCAACGACAACCTGCCGTTCGTAACGCTCGTCCACGGCGTCTGCTTCCTGGCGGCGTACCTGGGCGCGTGGTCGATTTACCGGCTGCACAACCCCTGGCTGGCGCTCATCCCCGGCGGCATTGTGCTGCTCGCGAACATCAGCTTCCAGGATGGGCAGCCGAGCGGCGCCTTTATCTTCTTCCTCTTCGGGGCCATCGTGCTCATTGGCCGGCTCTATCTACAGCGCAACCAGGCCCGCTGGAAGCGCCAGGGCGTGGAATACCCCGACCTCATCAGCGTGAGCGCCGTGCAGCTCACGTTCGTGCTCGCCGTCGGGCTGATTGTCGCGGCGTGGCTGGTGCCGCTCGGCAAACAGGCTGATGCCGCCGAGGGCGCCGTGAAGGGGCTCGCCAAGCCCTTCGAAGGACAGTCCGAGAACTTCGTGCGGCTCTTCCACAACGTCGATTCGCGCAAGGGCGCCAACCTGCACACGTTCGGCGCCACGCTCGCTATCCAGGGCGATGTGAAGCTCGGCACGAAGATCCTGTTCGAAGTCAAGGCCGGCCAGGCCGGGCTCATCCGCGGCACCAGCTACGACGAGTATACCGGCGCTGGCTGGAAATCGACCGACCGTGAAGCAGAGCGCGTCGCCGCCAAATCGCTCGATGCCGCCGGCGAGACCGAGCAGTACGAAGCGCGCACCTTTTCAATCCTCGATGTGACGGTGAAGGGCGACAGCAGCACGGTGTTTTCCGTGGGCACCCCCCTGAGCACGAACCTGCCTTCGCTCGTCGATACGCCTGAGGATGTGCGGGCGGATATCGAGCGCATCCGCAGCCGGCGGGGCCTCGATTCGGGCGATACGTACACCGCCATCGGGTCGCAGAGCCTCGCCACCATCGAACAGTTGGTAGCGGCCGGCAAGAACTACCCCGCGTGGGCGCGGGACCGCTATCTGCAGCTGCCGAAGTCGCTGCCCGCGCGCGTGCGCGATGAGACGATACGGATCATCCGCGATGCGGGGGCGACAACGCCCTACGCCCAGGCCGAAGCCATTGAGGCCTACCTGCGCACCTTCCCTTACGACCTGAGCGTGCCCGCGGCGCCCCCCGGCCGCGATGCCGTCGATTACCTCTTGTTCGACCTGAAACGGGGCTACTTCGATTACCAGGCCACGGCGATGGCGGTGATGCTGCGTACGCAGGGCGTGCCCGCGCGCGTTGCCGTGGGCTACGTGCTCGACCCCACGGAGGCGGAAGAGACGAAGTACCTGGTGCGCAAAGACGATGCCTACACGTGGGTGGAAGTGTACTTCCCCGGCTACGGCTGGGTGGAGTTCAACCCCACATCGGATAGGCCGCAAGGCGGCGGCGGCCGCCCCGGTGCAGGCATTGTTGGCCGCGGCGACCAGTTCACCGAGCCGGACCTCAGCGACCTGTTCCCTGTGGACGACCCTGCAAACCTGCCTGGGGAACTCGGCAGTGCGCTCAATAGCGATCCCATCGACCAGAAGTCGCCGCCGTGGATGCTCATCTACAGCCTCGCGGGCGCCCTCGTCGCGCTCGTAGCGTTGCTCGTCGCCGGGAGGTTGACGTGGAACTGGGGCCTCGGCGACCTCGACGGCCGCGCCCGCTTGTGGGCCAAGGTCCAGCGGCTGGGCGGCTGGGCGGGCATGGGCCCGCACCCGGCGGAGACGCCCCGCGAATGGTCCTACCGTGTCGGCAGCGCCGTCGACATGCGCGATGACGCCGTGCAGTTGAGCGACGCCTACGAAGAGGCACGCTATGGCCGCCCGGACCTCCAGCGCATCGACGATGAGACGGCCTCGAACGCCTACACGCGCCTGCGCAACAGCCTCGTTCAGCGCGTGCTGCGTCGTCACGGGCCGAAGCCGCCCGAAAACGCGCCATCGCCATGAACCAGCCAAACCTGACGGCCGTCGTAACGGAAACGGCCCTCGGCTGGGCGG
>JBPCLM010000096.1:0-5745 GCA_051003295.1 Tepidiformaceae bacterium
CGCGGGCCTCTGTTTCCCCGTACAAGCGCGGCCGGGCCCGCGCCGCTTGGCCATGCGCCAAAAGTCGACCGAGCAGGCCCACCTCTACATCGCCTACCCCAGCGTCGCCCTCGGGCACCCGGACCGCTACGCCGTCGACCTCTTGAGCACGGTCCTCGGCGAAGGCATGTCCAGCCGCCTCTTTTTGGAACTGCGCGAAGAGCGCGCGCTCGTGTACGACGTGCACAGCTACCCGAGCGAGTTCCGCGATGCGGGCTCCTTCACCATCTACGCCGGCTGCGACCCCGAAAACGCGCGCGTCACCGCCGAACTGGCGCTGGCGGAGACGGCGCGCTTGCTCCAAGACCTTCCCGAACGCGAACTGCAGAAGGGCAAGCAGATGGCGCGCGGGCGCGTGCAACTGCGCATGGAGGACACGCGCGCCGTCGCCGGCTGGCTCGGTTCTCAGGCGCTGCTCCTGGACCGCATCCTCACCGTTGACGAAGTGGTGGCGCGCATCGATGCGGTTACGCGCGACGACGTGCTGCGCGTAGGCCGCGAACTGCTGCAGCCCGCCCGCGCCACCATCGCCGCGGTGGGCCCCTTCGAAGACGACGCGACGTTCGCCGGGCTCATCTGAGTGGCCGCGATGGACGCCGGGCCGGCGGGGGCGGCGCGCATCACGGTGTACCTGGTGCCCGTGTTCGAAAGTCGGCTGCTCGTGTTCGATGTGCAAGCGCGGGAAGCGCGCGGGCGCTGGCTCCCCTGGGATGCGCTCGAGTCTGGGGGCAACCCCTACGAGTGCGCCTCGGCGCTCGCCGACGACTGGTGCGGGGGAGCAATCACGGACCTCGCGCTCGCCGATGTGATGTCGTTTACGTTGCCGGGCGCGGGCTGGGAACTGGCGCTCATTTTCCGCGCGGAGCTGACGTCGTTGCCGGCGGCCGATGAGGCGCGCGCGCCGCACCTCTTCCCCGCGGGCGAATTCGACGCCGTTGGCAACTTCGATCCCGTGGACCTGGAGCGCTGGGTGGCCGGTGCCGGGGCTGGGAAGGCGCGGACGCCGGGCCAGCCGTTGCTGTTCTAGGGGGGCGTAGGCATTAGGCAGCAGGCAGCAGGCAGTCCTCACCATCGGGCACGGCCCGCAGTCCGTGGCCCGACCGGCAGGGAGGGCGTCCGTCGCGCGGCCGCTCGTTGGGAGCGATATCGCACTGTCACGCGCTGCCAACCACGTATCATCAACCGGGTGAACCGCCAAGAGTTCCGGGCTCGACAGGCACCCTCACGTGCTCGCAATCTACGTGCGCCTCGTCCTGAATCGGGCGGCGGGGGAAGACGGTGACTAACGACGAACTCTCGCGACAGGTCGAGGCCATCCTGTTGCGGCCGTACCACCGCGTCATCAGCGGGGAACCGGTAGAGGGATACCTGGGCGAAGTGCCGGAACTGCCGGGCTGCCTCACGGCTGGTGAGACAGCAGAAGAAGCGCTGCGCAACCTCCACGAGGCCATGGCCGTGTGGGTGGAGTCTGCGCTTAGGCACGGAGATCCCATCCCGGAACCGGCCACAGGTCCGGTGAGCGTGGGCGCGTAGTCGATTCTCATGGGCCGCGCGCGGCATTTGTCCGCGCCCCGAGCGTGCGCGAGGGATCCGTCCGATAGACTGCGAGCGAGGAGCATCCACGCAACCGCTCCCTTACGGCCGCGGCTCGGCCATGTTGGGGGCCGCCGCGCCCCTCGCCGAGGCCCGGCCTTGGGCGGACCGTCGCTCGCCAACGGCCAACGGCCAACAGCCAATAGCCAGCCCCGCCCGTACAATGCGGCGCACGACCTCGTGGGGGAGGCTGCGCATGGCCGGGGGACCGCTCGCCGGGATCAAGGTGCTGGAATTCACGCAGATCATCGCCGGGCCGTTCGCCGGGATGCTGCTGGCGGATATGGGCGCCGAAGTGGTCAAGTTCGAACCGCTGGAAGGCGAGCCGTGGCGCCTCTACCTGGAGATGGTGCCGAAGGAGTCGCGCGTCTTCGCCAGCCTGAACCGCGGGAAGAAGGATATCGCCCTCGACATGCGCCGCCCGGAAGCGCGCGAAATCATCCGCCGCATGGTGCCTTCGGCCGATGTCGTGCTTATCAACTACCGGCCGGGGGTGGCCGAGCAACTGGGCATCGATTACGAAACCCTGCGCGCGATCAACCCGCGCATTGTCTACTGCGAAAACACGGCTTTCGGGCGCAAGGGGCCGCTCGCGCGCCGCGGCGGCTACGACATCATCGTGCAGGCCATGAGCGGCCTGATGGCGGGCGAAGGCAAGCTTCAGGGCGAAGTTCCCACGTTCATCTATCCCGCCGTGGCCGATTACGCCACGGGCATGATGATCGCGGGGGCGATAAGCGCCGCCCTCTTCGCGCGCGAACGTTCCGGCGAAGGGCAGCGCATCGATTGCACACTGCTCGGCACCGCCATGGCCATGCAGACGTCGCAGTTCACCTGGATCGACGCCTTCGATGACGACATCATCCCACCCCTGCTGGAAGGTGTGCGCGAAGCGCGCCTGCGCCAGGAGAAGTTCCCGGAGCAGCTTGCTGTGCACCGCAAGTACCGTCCCGTGGGCGCGGGCAACATCTACTACCGCATCTATCAGACCTCGGACGGGTTCATCGCGGTGGGCGCATTGAGCCGCCAGCTGTGGGCGAAGGTGCTCGCGGCGACGGGCCTCACGGATCCCCGCCAGCAACCCGATGGCAACTTTGACCTGAACCCGCCCGGCTGGGACGAGCGCGGCCCGCTGCTGGTGGCGGAGGCCGAGGCGATCTTCCTGGGAAAGAAGACAGAGGAGTGGGCGGCGGTGCTCGAGGCGCAGGGGGTGCCAGCCGGCCCTCTGCACTTCATCGAAGAGCTCTTCGAGGACCAGCAGGTGCTCGCGAACGGACTGGTGGCGGAAGTGGAGCACCCGCTGCTGGGGCACATGCGCATGGTGGGGCCGCCCTTCCAGATGTCGGGCACGCCCCTGGCTCTGCGGGGCGCCAGCCCCGTGCTCGGCGCCGACGCCGACACCGTGCTCGCGGCCGCGGGCTACGCCGCGGAGGAGATCGCGGCCCTGCGCGGGGCGGGGGTGGTGTTGTAGCGGGCCGCGGACCGACCGCCAAGTGTGGCGGAGCCGCGACCGTCAGGGAGCGGTTGCCGGGGACGGCCTCGCTTCTCCCGACGGACCCCTCGCTCGCGCATCGGGGCTCGGCCAAGGATGGCGGCCAGCTCGGATAGCCAAGAGCCAATGGCTAACGGCCAACAGCCCTAGAACCCGTTCGTGCCATCCACGAAGCGCAGGCCGTCCACCAGCACACCGTTGACCGACACTTCCCAATGCAGGTGCGCGGCGGTCGAAAGGCCCGTGCTGCCGACGTACCCGAGCAGGTCGCCGCCGGAGACCTCCTGGCCGACGGCGACGGCGAACGCGCTCATGTGCGCGTAGCCCGAAAACACGCCGCCGCCGTGATCGATGACCACCATGTCGCCGCGCAGTTCAAGCTGGCGCGCCATCACCACACGCCCGGCATTGGCGGCGACAACCGGCGTGCCCGCGTTCGCGCCGAAGTCGGTGCCGCCGTGGTGGCCGGAAGGTTCGCTGCCGTTTATCGAACGCTGTTCGCCGAAACGCGCGCTGAGGCCAGCCATCACGGGGAGCCGCCAGGGGCCGCTCCAGAGCTTTTCCTTCGCGCGGCCCGCGTATATGCCCGCCAGCAGCGCCGCTTCGTCCGCGGCCGCCTTCGGGTCCAGGAAACGTGCGGTCTGTTCGGGGGTGAAGATGAGCGAGTCGGCCGTCCAGCTGGTCGCGGCGACGACGATTTCGGCGGTGAGCATGCCCTTCGTCCCGTTCGTAAGCACCAGGTCGATCGTCAGCGGATGGGCGCCCGGCGCGTCCTCCGCGCTGGCGGCGACGAAGGCGTAGACGCTTTGCGTGCCCTTCGTGAGGGGGTAATCGCGGCCGAGGAAGTGGGCCGCGCCGCCCGTCACGTCGCCTGTCACCGAAGCGAGGGCAACGCCCGCCTGGAAGATGCGTCCGGCGGAAAGGACGAGCTCGGGCGGGACGAGGGGCGTCGCCGTGGCCTGGGCGCTGGCGGGGCCGGCCGCTGTGGGCGTGCCCGCACCGGGCGGCGGCGTCACCAGGTGGACGATGGCCTGCGCGTCATCCCCCGCTTCGCGGCCGCTGCAGCGGACCAGGGCGATAGCCAGGGGAAGCAGCAGGGAGACGGCCGCCAGCAGCGGCGCGGTGCGCATGGGCTCAGGGTGAAGAGCGGCGCACTAAGAAGGAAGCGCGACGGGCGGCGAGCGCGGCGAGCGCTACAATCCTTTACATGGAGCGCCACGGGAACCGCAGCGAGGGCCACCTGCGTGGATGAGGAAGCGATGCGCCAGTTGCTCGGCCGCGTGGCCACGGGCGAACTTGCGCCCGCGGAGGCGGCGAGGCGCATCCAGGCGGCGCCGTTCGAATCGCTCGGGTTCGCGACTATCGACCATCACCGCGCCCTGCGCGAAGGGCTGCCCGAGGTGGTGCTGGCGCTGGGGAAGACACCCGCGCAAGTGGCGGCGATAGCGGCGCGCATCCACGCACGGGCCGGCCGCGTGCTCGTCACGCGCATAGAGGGCCCACAGCTCGAGGCCTTGCGTGCGGCCATCCCGGACATCGAGCACAGCGCCGACGCACGCCTCGCCTGGTGCGACCCCTGCCCACGCGCGGTCGAAGGCGCGGTGGCAGTCGTCACCGGGGGCACATCGGATATCCCCGTGGCGGAAGAAGCGGCCCTGACAGCGGCGATGATGGGGGCGCGCGTGAGCCGCCATTACGACATCGGCGTGGCCGGTCTGCACCGCATCGAGCCGCACCTGGCGGCGCTGCGCGGAGCGAACGCCATCGTCGTGGCGGCGGGCATGGAAGGCGCGCTCGCGAGCGTGGTTGGCGGTCTGGTCGCGAACCCCGTGGTGGCGGTGCCCACGTCCGTCGGCTATGGCGCTTCGTTCGGGGGGCTGGCAGCGTTGCTGGCGATGCTCAACAGCTGCGCGACGGGCGTGAGCGTCGTCAATATTGATAACGGTTTCGGGGCGGGCTACATCGCTGCCTCCATCAACCGCTTGGCCGTGCGCGCGGCGGGCGCGACGTGAGCGGCGAACAGCTTCCGGCGGGGCGCATCGCCGTCTTCGATTGCTTCTCCGGCATCGCGGGCGATATGACGCTGGCGGCGCTGCTCGATGCGGGCGCGCCGCTGGAGGACGTGCGCGCGGGGCTCGCGCGGCTGGCGCTGCCGGCCTTCGAAATCGAAGCGACACGTGTGCAGCGGGGCGGGCTGGCCGCCCTCCACGTGACCGTGAAGGTCTCCGCCGAGCGCACCTACCAGCCCGAAGAGATGCGCGCGCTCGTGCGTGCGGCCGGCCTGCCCGCGCGCGTGGAGGAGCGCGCGCGCACCGCCATCGGCTGGCTCGAACGCGGCGAAGCGCTCGCGCACGGCACAGAGAACCCGCACCTGCACGAAGCGGGCGGCGTCGATGCGGTGGTCGATATCGTGGGCAGCATGCTGGCGTTGGAAGCGCTGGGCATCGACGCGGCCTGGTGTCCGGTGGTGACCGTAGGCGCGGGCACGATGACGCGCAGCGCGCACGGCGCGATCCCGGCGTCTCCGGGCCCGGCGGCAGCAAACCTCCTGGAGCAAGCCGGTTTCCCAACGTGCTTCGTGCAAGCGGCGCCCGAACTGGTGAGGCAGACGGGGGCGGCCA
>JBPCLM010000097.1:0-11763 GCA_051003295.1 Tepidiformaceae bacterium
GGATGGTATGGATCGCCGCCACGGCGCTGGGCGTGTCCGCGCTCTTCGGCGGTGGCATCGTCGCCGGCGCGGCCCTCGATTCCGGCGACAGCACCGCCGTCCGGGAACGAGGGCCGGGGGCCAACGAACCGGGCGGCGGCGGGGTAAGCCTCATCTTCCCCGCACCGGCGCAGGATGGCGGCAGCAGCAACGGGTGGGCGCCCGCCACCACCGGACAGAGGGGCGGCGGCGATTCGGGCTACGCAGGTCTGAGCCTTGACTCCCGTTACGGCGGCTGCCTGGCGCCCATCCCCGCGGCCCTCGATGGCGCGCGCATCGACCCTGCCCGGCTCGATTTCGCGATCACCTTGCTGCGCGACGGCTTCGTCCTGACCGGGTTCGCCATCCGCTCCGATGGCCCGTGCGACAGCGAAGGCAAGCCGCCCGAGACTGGCGATGCGACGGTCGATACGTCGTGGCGCCACGTCGCTACGGGTATATCCGTGCACGTCAGTCAGCGTGTGGCGAAAACGGCCGCGGCTAACGTGCTCTTCGATACCAATGCGACCTTCTGGCGCGCGGGCTACCAGTACAACCTCGGCGTTGATGCCTACAGAATCGCTATCGACATCGATGGCGGCCCGACGAAGCCCACCGATGCACCCACCGGCAGCGGCGTGGCCTCCCCTTCACCCACAGGCCAGCACCCGGAGGCCGCGGCCGTCTTCGAAGAGGCGATGGGGCAGCTGGCCCCAGGGCTCGACCGTTCCTGCTTCTACACCCAGCGCCAGGGAGCCTGGGGCGACCTGATCGCGCTCGGTGTGGGTGACCCGCGTCCCGCCATCCCTGCCGGGCTTACGGAACAGGACTTCCAGATGACCTTCTTCGCCGCGCCCCCCGCCTCCTGCGGCGCCGCCCCCCTCGAAGAGCAGGGTGGCGCCTATGCATCCGTGAATTACTCGGGGGCCGGCGGCCGCCTCAGCATCAACGTCCAGTTCCTGCCCGAAGGGTCGCGCGGCGGGCCCGGCAAAGGCGATGAGACGCACTTCAGTTGGTCCAACGGGCGCTTCCAGTTCTTCGTCGGCGGCGATGGCCTGCCGGTTGATGCCGTGCGCGCTGTGGCCACCGCACTCGACCCCGGCTTCGCGAACGCCTGCATCATCTCGTTACGGCACTTCTCGGCGGCCGAACTGAAAGCGCTCCGTTTGCGCGTCCTTGTCGCTCCCGATGGATACCGCCTCGATGGCGAGTACGGCTCCATTCAGGCAACGCAGGGAGACTGCAGCGGCGTGGGTGGCGTGGGTGGCGAGGTCATCGCCTTCGGCGGCTACAACGCTGGTTGGACGTTCGTCGCCAGCGACGGGCGGGGCGTCATCTCAGCGACAATCGACCACCAGGATGCCTCTGGCGCTCCTGCGCGTGAAGGCTGGATCAGCGACCACCATGGCCTCCGGTGGTCCGACGGTGAAGGTAATTCATACTCCGTTTTTGGAGAGGGCGGCCAGGGGATCCGTGATCTCCTCATTGCCGTCGCGCGCAGCATGGACCCGGCGCTGGATGTCGAGTCCCTCAAGGACGCCGAGTCGGCCGGCCCCGGCGCGAAGCCCATCCCGCTCCCCCAGCCCGCACCGGACAGCCGCTAAGGAGCTTGCTCAACGAATCCCGGCTCGCCCCTCTCGCGGGGCGGGCCGGGTTCCAGCGTGCCAAGTTAGAGTTGCTCGCCGGAACCACCGCGGTCGTGGCGCGCGCGTTCCCGTTCCTGCAGCGCGCCGATCTGTTCCGCCGCTCGCCCGTAGATCTGCGGCACTTCCCAGCCGTTCAGGCCGGCGTACGTGTCTATCTGGCTGCGATGATGGATGTCGTGCTCCATCATCATCAGCAGCAGCCGCCAGCCCGAGAGCGCGCCGGCGGTATCTATCATCTCTACCTTGCGCTCGAGCCACGCGTCGGCCGTCCCCTCAAGTTCCTGGCGGAACTGTGCGGCGCTCTCTTGCAGGGCGGGCAGCCAGCGGTCGCGGCTGCTCACATCCGGCGGCGGCGGGCTTATCCAGCCTTCGCCGCGGTAAGCGCTGGCGAAATACAGCCGCGAACCTGCCATGTGCCCCACGAGCGTGTTGATGCTCCAGGCGTTCTCGCCCTCGCCCGTGGCGGGCGTCCAGCCGTCTGCCTCCGGCGGTAGCGCGCCCACATCGCGGATTGCGCGGCGGTTGACCGAGTCGAAGTAGCGCAAGAACGAACCGATGGACGTGATCATATTGCGAGATACCTGCGATGCGGGCCTCTGGCGTTGTCGCAGCCGGGGTGCGCGGCCAACGCCATTATAGGGCCATCTACGGCAAGGCCTGCCCGTGCTTCGCATCGAAGTCTCCGCCCGCGGATTGTTGCTCGCGGTCTTGGCGCTCCTCACGTTGTGGGCGCTCGTACGCCTGTGGCCGCTGTTCGTGCTCGTTATCACCGCCTTCATCTTCATGGCCACGCTGCTTCCCTACGTCGAATGGCAGGTGCGCCATCGCATCCCGAGGGTGGTGGCCGTGCTCTTTCTGCTGGTCGCACTCATCGCGGTGCTTGGGGCGGCGACAGCGCTGGTGGTGCCGGCTGTCGTCGATGAGTTCGCTGAACTGCGCGACAACCTGCCCGAAGACGCGGCCAAGGTCGAAGATCTCCTCTCCCACTTCGGGATCGATGTCGAACTGGAGGAGCGCGCGGAGAAGGTGGACTGGGGCAACCTCGTTTCCGGCCGGGCGGCGATCGACTACGGCCAGCGCGCCCTGTTGATCGGCCTCTCGCTGCTCACCGTCCTGGTGATCACAGCCTACCTGCTCGTGGATGCGCCACGACTCTCGGCCTTTGTCTACCAGTTCGTCCCGCCGGGCAAGGAGCCGGGTGTCGAACGCTGGCTCGATGCGCTCAGCCGCGTGGTCGGCGGCTACGTGCGCGCCCAGTTCATCACGTCCATCGCGATAGGCGTGTACACGTCCGCCGTGTTGTTCGCCGTGGGGGTGCCGAACGCGGCCGCCTTCGGCGTGCTCGCGGCCTTCGCGGATATCATCCCCCTGCTCGGCGCCACCATTGCGACCGTCCCGCCGGTGGTGGCGGCACTGCACGAGTCGTCTGCCAGCGCAGGGATCGTGCTCGTGCTGCTGCTCATCTACCAGCAATTCGAAGACCGCTACCTGACGCCCTGGATCTACGGCTCGTCGCGGAACCTGTCTCCCCTGATCGTGCTGACCACCATCCTCGCCGGTGGGCAACTGTTGGTGATCGTGGGAGTGCTCCTGGCATTGCCCGCGGCTGCCGTGGGGCGCGTCGCCATGGATTACGTGCTCGACCGGCGCAAGGCGGCGTTCGCCCCGTCCGGCCCCTTGGGCGATATCCTTGCTCCAGATACCCCCCGGGCGGAGGCAGGCAATGGCTGAAGAACGCGGCATCGGCAAGTGCCCCGAAAACCACATCGGCTCCTACGGGTACCCGACGAGGCCCCACGAACCCTATCCGTTCTGTTCCCAGTGTGGGACGCCGATGGTTTGGGCGTGCCCGAACTGCAGCGCAGAGATGCCCGATGACAGCGACGAGCTCACCGCCGCGCGCTTCTGCCGCCATTGTGGCACGGGCTACTTTGGCGATGTCGAAAGACCCGTCGCAAAGGCCGATGCGGCTGCCTCAGACTGACGCGCACGCCGCCCGGGCGTCACCTGAGCGTCCGTCGCATCGCTGATTAGTGAAGAAACGGCAGGCTTGCTTCGTTCAGTGCCGCCAGCTCATCGGCTGCGAGGTCCAGATCGACAGCCGGTAGTTGCTCCGCGAGCTGTGCGGGCGAATTGGCGCCGATGATGGGCACGGTAATCCCCGGTTGCGCCATCTGCCAGGCGAGCGCGACCGTGGCCGGCGCCACAGCACGCGCCGATGCCACCGCGCGCACCGCCGCAAGCGCCGCCCACCCCGCATCCGTGAAGTACTGGGCGACACGGCCGGCGCGAGCGCTTTCCACGCGTGGGCCGCCTCGCTCGTACTTGCCCGTGAGGAAGCCCGCGCCCAGCGGGCTGTAGGGGATGACCGCGAGGCCCCGTTCGATGCAAATGGGCGCGAGGCCTGTTTCGTACTCACCCCGGTGCACCAGGCTGTGGTGCGGCTGCAGCGTGGCGAAGGCGGGCAGCCCGCTCGCAGTCGATGCGTCCAGTGCTGCTGTCAGCAGCGGGGAAGGGTAATTCGAAGCGCCGATGTGCCGCACCTTGCCCTGCTGCACCAGGTCTTCGAACGCGCGCAGCGTCTCTTCGATGGGCGTCTTTTCGTCGTAGGAGTGGCACTGGTAGAGGTCGATCGCCTCCACCTGCATGCGCCGCAAGCTCTCTTCGGCGGCACGCATGATGTGGCTGCGCGAAAGGCCTTCGCCATCGGACCCGCGCCACATCGCCCCCCGCACCTTCGTCGCGAGCACGAGGGAATCGCGGTTGCCGCGCTCCCTCATCCAGCGGCCGATGATACGCTCGCTTTCGCCGCCACGATTGCCCTTCGCCCAGCGCGAATAAACGTCGGCCGTATCGAGGAAGTTGCCGCCCGCTTGCGCGAATGCGTCGAGCACGGCGAATGAGGCGCGTTCGTCCGCGGTCCAGCCGAACTGCATGGTCCCGAGGCAGAGCCGCGAGACGCGCAATCCCGTGTTGCCCAGCTGCGTGTATTGCATCGCCCGCCAGCCTACAGCCGCCGCGGTTTACAATCCGGGGCAGTGTTCAACTCCGTGCTCGTGGCCAACCGTGGCGAAATCGCCGTCCGCGTCATCGCCACGCTGCGGCGCATGGGCATACGCGCGGTCGTGGCGGCTTCCATCCCCGACCGCCAGGGACTCGCGGTCCGCCGCGCAGATGCATCCGTGTTGCTCGAAGGCTACAGCGCCGCGGAGAGCTACCTGAACATGGAGGCCGTGATCGCGGCCGCGAAAGGCGCCGGCTGCGAGGCAATCCACCCCGGCTACGGCTTCCTCAGCGAACGCGCCGAGTTCGCGGAGCGCTGCGCCGCGGAGGGCATCGCCTTCATCGGGCCGCCCGCGGCCGTGCTTCGCGGCGTGGGTGACAAGGCGGCGGCCCGCCAGCTGGCCCTCGCCAACGGCATCCCCGTCGTCCCGGGCTGGGATGGGGCGGACGACGACGAAACCCTTGTCCGCGAGGGGGCGGGCATCGGCTTCCCGGTGATGGTGAAGGCACGTGGCGGCGGCGGTGGCCGAGGCATGCGCGCCGTGCACGATGCAGGCGCCCTCCCCGAAGCGCTCGAAAGCGCCCGCCGCGAGGCGCTCTCGGCCTTCGGCGATGGAGGACTGCTGCTCGAGAAACTCCTGCTCAACGCCCACCACGTGGAGGTCCAGGTCATCGCCGACGCCCACGGCGCGCTGCTCCACCTCGGCGAGCGCGACTGTTCCGTGCAGCGCCGCCACCAGAAGCTGGTCGAAGAGTCCCCCAGTCCTGTGGTCAATGCATCCCTCCGCGCAGACCTGACCGCCGCAGCGCTGAAGCTCGCGCGCGTCAGCGGCTATGTAAACGCCGGGACTTTCGAATTCCTCGTCGGCGAGGCGGAAGCGCCCGGAAGCACGCGTCCCTACTACTTCCTGGAAGTGAACCCGCGCCTGCAGGTGGAACACCCGGTCACGGAGCTCGTGACCGGCCTGGACCTGGTCGAGCTCCAGCTCCGCGTCGCCGCCGGCGAGCACCTGCCGCTGCGCCAGGAGGGCGTCCGTTTCGCCGGTCATGGGATCGACTTCCGCATCAACGCAGAAGACCCATGGGACGCTTTTCGCCCCAGCAGCGGCCGGCTGCGGGCACTCTCCCTGGGCCACGCGGACGCGCGCGTCGATGCTGGTTACGAGGCCGGCGACTCCATCCCGCCGAACTACGATTCGCTGATGGCGAAGGTGGTTGTCCACGGCGATACCCGCGGGGCCGCCCTCGCCGCCGCCGCGCGGGCGCTGGGCGCGACCCGCGTCGAGGGCGTTCGCACGAACACGCGCCTCCACGCGCGCCTGGTGCAAGCGGATGTCTTCCGCGAAGGGGCCGCCTCCGTGCAATGGCTGGAGGACAACCTGGAAGCCCTTCTCGAAGAAGCGGCCACGCCGCCCGGCGCGTGGGCCGCCACCGCCGCCGCGCTGCTCGGCCCGGCGCCGTGGGTGAGCGGTGCCGCCTCGGTTTGCTGGCTCGATGACGGCATTCGCACGCGTATGGTCACCTTCACCCCCGGTCACGCGGGCACCGGCACCGCGGCCCTCGACGACGGCAACGGGCCGGGGCACGGCATCGACGTCCGCGGGCACGGCGCTGAGACGACCGCGGACGAAGTGGACGTCGATGGCGCACCGGCGATTGTCCGGCGGACCGCTGCCGGACTCCGTTGCGAAACGGCCGGGCGTTCGTTCATGTTCACCGTGGCCGCACCCCCGCCGCTGCCCCGGCGCGCACACGCTGCCGCGCCGGGAGCGACCACGATAGCCGCGCCGCTCGCGGGCACCATCGCCTCGGTGGCCGTGAGCGAAGGGGATCAGGTCGCGGAGGGGCAGCTCCTCGTCGTCCTCGAGGCGATGAAGATGGAGCACCGCATCACCGCGCCCGCCGCGGGCGTTGTCAAGACGCTCGCCGTGGCCGCCCGCGATGTCGTGCGCGAAGGCGACGTGCTCGCCGAGATGGGCTGAGGGCGCACCGCCTCAGTCGCTGCTGAACGGTAGTTCGACGCCTTCGACGCGGCGCCAATGGGTCGCGTGGGCGCGCGCTATCTTCTCCGGCTCCGGTTCGTGTACCGTCGTGACCTTGGCTCCGCGCACCATCGCCATGCGGCCCGTGCGGCTCAGCTCGCGAATCCCGTACGGCTCGCACATCTTCACGAGGCCGTTGATCTTGTCCTCGTCGCCAACCACCTGCAGGATCACCGAGTTCGTGGCCATGTCGACCACATCCGCCCGGAACACCTGCGCTATATCCAGCAGTTCGTGGCGATTGACGTTGTTGCAGCGCACCTTAATGAGCGCCAGTTCGCGCGCCACCGTGTCCTCCTGCGAAAGGTCGCTCACCTTGATGACATCGATGAGCTTGTAGAGCTGTTTCTCCACCTGCTCGACCGGCGCGCTTTCACCATCGACCACAATCGTCATGCGGCTGAGCCCGGGCTCCTCCGTCGGGCCCACCGTCAGCGATTCGATGTTGAAGCCACGCCGCCGGAAGAGGCTCGAAACGCGCATGAGCACGCCCGGTTTGTCTTCCACGATGACCACCACCGTGTGCTGGTAGGGCCGCGAAGGGCGGGAGCCGTTGCTCGTTACAGTGCTCATCGCATCAATTCCTCCGCCGGTGCTTCGATGGTCTCGGAAAGGGCGGCCCCCGCGGGCACCATGGGCCAGACGTTCTCTTCCTGGTCTATCTGGAAGTCGATGAGCATCGGCCCCTTGAAGGCGCGCGCTTCCTTGATGGCACTTTCGACTTCGCTCTTCGTTTCAACGCGGATGGCGCGAATGCCGTACGCGTCCGCGATCTTGCAGAAGTCCGGCTGTGTCATCGCGACGCTGACGAAGTTGCGGTCGTAGAAGAGTTGCTGCCATTGGCGGACCATGCCCAGGTAGCCGTTGTTGAAGATCGCGATCTTGACGGGCAGCTGCTCATCGACGCAGACGGCGAGTTCCTGCATCGTCATCTGGAAGCCGCCATCGCCGCAGATGGCCCAGGTTTCGCGCTCCGGGCAGGCTACCTGCGCGCCGATAGCGGCCGGCAGTTCGAAGCCCATGGTCCCCAGCCCGCCGGAGCTGATGAGCTGGCGCGGGCGGTTGTAGAAGTAGTGCTGGCCCGCCCACATCTGGTGCTGGCCCACGCCCGTGACGATGTTGGCGTCGCCATTCGTCTCTTCGTAGAGGGTGCGCACCACGTACTGGGGCAGCATGCGCCGCGATTCGCGCACTTCCAGGCTCGGGTGCTCTTCCTTCTCCTGCTCTATCCAGCGGATCCAGTCGGGGCGGCTCTGTTCCTGTACGCGGTTGGTGAGTTCCGGCAGCACGCGCTTGACGTTCCCGACGATGGGCACGGCGGTGGCGAAGTTCTTACCGATCTCCGCCGGGTCGATATCGATGTGCACGATCTTGACGCCGGGGTTGAAGTCCTTGAAGCGGCCCATCGCGCGGTCATCGAAGCGCATCCCCATGCCGATCACCAGGTCGGCCTTATCGGCGGCCATGTTGGCGTAGAACATGCCGTGCATGCCAAGCCAGCCATAGCTGAGCGCGTGCGATTCCGGGAAGCCGCCGATGCCGAGGAAGGTGGTGATCACGGGCACGCCCGCCTTCTCGGCGAGCTCCACCAGCTCGCGCTGCGCATCGCCCCAGATGATGCCGTGCCCGGCGATGATGATGGGGCGCTTCGCCTGGTCGATGAGTTCGGCGGCGCGGCGGATCATGCCCGGGTGGCCATCCTGGGTGGGCCGGTAACCGCGCAGACTGATCTGCTCCGGCCATTCGAACTCCGTCGTTTCCTGGAACACGTCCTTGGGGATATCGACGAGTACGGGACCGGGACGGCCCGTGGTCGCGATGTGCACGGCTTCGCGCACGGCCATGGCGATGTTATCGGCGCGCATGACAAGGTAATTGTGCTTGGTGATCGGCTGCGTGATGCCCGTGATGTCGGCTTCCTGGAAGCCGTCCTTGCCCAGCAATGTGCGGGCGACATTGCCCGTCAGCGCGAGCACGGGCGTCGAATCCATCCACGATGTGCAGATGCCGGTGACGAGGTTCGTGGCACCGGGGCCGCTGGTGCCAAGACAGACGCCCATGCGCCCGCTTGCGCGCGCGTAGCCATCCGCCATGTGCGCCGCGCCCTGCTCGTGGCGTACGAGGATGTGCTTGATGGCCGGGAACTGAGGGAGCGTGTCGTAGAGCGGCAGGACGACCCCCCCGGGGTAACCGAAGATGGTGTCCACGCCTTCCCGCTGGAGGCATTCCAGCAGGATCTGTGCGCCTGTCATGCGCGTCATAGTGCCGGGTCCTTCCCACGGCCAGTGGATTTGTTCCCGGCGCTTCCCCGGTGAGGGTGGCCGGCGCCCGCCACGCCATACGGTCGTGGCTGCCCGCGAACGGCCGCTGGCCGGATTCGCGCGCTGAAGGCAAGAGGGAACGGCCGGTAAGCCCTTACCCTCCGACGTGAGCCGCAGTCACTAGAGGATACGGCCGGGTGGGCCGTTACGTGAAGGGGTCAGTGATCGCGTTGTCGTTGCTCCGCCCCTCGGGCCGTCCTGATCATCTGCTCGCTCGCCCGCTCGAGGGGCCAGGCTCGTGGCCCCAGCCCGTCACGTCAGCGAGGCGCGCGCGTGCGCTGTCCTCTGCCCCGAGGATCTCGTCCAGCCAGCGGAACGCATATGCAGCGTCGAATGCCTCGCCCTGCACATCGAGAATTTGTTCGATGTCACCCCAGTCACGGGGCCTGTTGAAGAGCACCTTGAAGATGACCAGGTCTTCGGCACTCAGAATCGTGATCTGGTGATCGTCCAGCGGGACCTCGACGGCGCGCGCGCGGCACGATTGGTGGAAGGCGTGATAGGCAAAGAAGAGATCGACCGGAGTCTCCTCCCACGCGAGCCTTACTTGGCCCTGGCGTTCGAGCGAAGCCAGCGCATCCGCCTGTTCAGGCCTGATGCCTAGGGGTGCAAGGCACGCAAGGGCGGAAGCGCCCTCTGACTGATCGAGGAAAATGTTGACATCGATGTCGGCGGTGCCGCGCGGTATCCCCCAGTATGCGGCCGCCATTGCGCCACCGATGGCGTGCTCAATTCCGCATTCCGTCAGGCGCCGGACCAACGCCGGCAGCTTCCAGCCGAGGCCTGCTCCCAGCGTCATCGGGGCGGGCGCCGCAGCGGTGAAGGCGGCAGAGGCGGCTTCACCACCCCGAACCCGCGGCTGCGAATCACAGCATCGGTGAAACGGCAGAGCTCGAGGAGCGCGGCCCCGCGCTCCTCCATGGTCGCGCGTCGCCAGCGCAGCGCGTCGCTGTGATCCCAATCCCTTGCGATGCGCGCGCTATCCAGCAGTTTGCGGTTGGCGCGTTCGCGGTCCACAGAATCGTCCGTCGCCATGACTCCCATTGTACGGGCACCCGAGTCTCACGCAGCCAGCGCTCGGGGGCTCAGGACCCAGCACTCAGCACTCAGGACTCACGCCTCCTCACTCCGTACAATCGCCCCATGAAATACGAAGAGATCGCCGTGGACATCGAGGATCGCATCCTCACCATCACCCTCGATCGCCCCGAAAAGCTGAACGCCTTCACCGAACAGATGCGCGATGAGATGGTCGACGCCTTCGACCGCGCCGATGGGGACGATGACGTGCGCGCCGTCATCGTCACAGGCCGCGGCCGCGGCTTCTGCGCCGGGGCCGACCTCTCTTCGGGCGAGCGCGCCTTCGACAACCGCGCCCGCGGCCGCGCAACGGATATCAATGAACACCGTGATGGCGGCGGCCTGCTCACGCTGCGCATCTTCGATTGCAAGAAGCCGGTCATCGCCGCCATCAACGGCCCGGCGGTAGGCGTGGGAGTGACGATGACCTTGCCGATGGATATCCGCCTCGCATCGGAAAACGCGCGCTTCGGGTTCGTGTTCGCGCGGCGCGGGCTGGTGCCGGAAGCGGCGAGCACCTGGTTCCTGCCGCGCGTGGTGGGCATCAACCGCGCGGCCGAATGGGTCTACACCGGCCGCGTGTTCCCCGCCGAAGAGGCTCTGGCCGCGGGCCTCGTGCGCAGCGTGCATCCCCACGCCGAACTGTTGCCCGCCGCGCGCGCCATTGCCACTGAGATCGCTGACAACACCTCAGCGGTCTCGGTCGCGCTCTCCCGCCAGATGATGTGGAAGCTGCTGGGCGCCGACCACCCGATGGAGGGACACAAGCTCGATTCGAAGGGCATCTTCAGCCTCGGCCAGGCCGCCGATTCCCGCGAAGGTGTGCTCTCCTTCCTCGAAAAGCGCAGTCCCAACTTCCCTAACACCGTTTCCCGGGACATGCCCGAATGGTTCCCGTGGTGGCAGGAGCGGCCGTTCAAGTAGACCCGCCCGGCGCGGCGCGGACGGTGACCGTGGGCGGGCGCCCCGCAGCCAACGTCCGGGACGGCCGCGGGGCAATGTATACTCGGGTCATGCCGCAGCTGGTGCGCTATAAGGTAGTCCTCGTGCACTCCGAAGAAGGAGTGGCGATTTCGTGTCCCGCGCTGCCTGGTTGCTGGTCGCAGGGCGAGACGGACGACGATGCGCTGGAAAACATCAAGGACGCCATCCGCGATTACCTGGGCGCAATCGACTCATCGCCTAAGGGCGGCTAACGTCCACTCAGGACTCAGGACTCAGGACTCAGGACTCAGGACTCAGGACTCAGGACTCAGGACTCCTCGGCCGCCTGCCCCGGCCGCTCCCCCCGTTCGCCGCGCAGCGCCAGGTCCACCCCCTTGAGGCGGCGCACCGGCCCTTCGACGCGCCGCGGGGCGCCACCCAGCCGGGCCGCCACCAGGTAGTCGTGGAAGCCCGCTTCGACCGCCGCCGTATAGCCCTGCAGGTCCTGCGTGCGGTTCACCGCCATCTTCGCCAGCCGCAACCCGAAGCGGGAGCTCTCGGCCACGCGGCGGGCATAAGCGAGTGTCTCGCGTTCCAGGTCTTCCGCCGGGATGACGCGGCCGACGAAGCCCAACGCGGCCGCCTCTTCGGCATCGATGAAGCGGCTTTCGAAGAGCAGTTCCTTCGCCTTGCGCGCCCCCACATCCCATGGGATGGAGAAGTATTCGA
>JBPCLM010000098.1:0-4786 GCA_051003295.1 Tepidiformaceae bacterium
GTTCTGGATACGGGCGCAGAGGGCCTGGTCGTCACCAAGCGCGAAGGGAAGATCGCGAACCTCGAAGCGACCCTCGCAGGCGGACCGCCGCTGGCGGCAACGCTCGGCATCGGGCACACGCGCTGGGCGACGCACGGCAAACCGAGCGACCGCAACGCGCACCCGCACCTCAGCTGCGGGGGCGAAGTCGTCATCATCCACAACGGCATCGTGGAGAACTACGTGGAGTTGCGTGCGGAGCTGACGGCGGGCGGGCACACCTTCGCCAGCGAGACCGACACGGAGACGATCGCGCACCTGGTGGAGGATGAGCTGAAGGCGGGCAACGGGCTTTTGGAATCGCTGCGGCGGGCGATGCTGCGCCTGCGTGGGTCGCAGGCGGTGGTGGCGATGGCGCCGGGGGAACCGGGGACGCTGGTGGCGGCGCGCGTGGGCAACGCCGGCGGGATCGTCGTTGGGTATGGGGAGGGCGCGATGATGCTGGCGAGCGACCTCGCGGCGGTCATCCCGCACACGCGGCGGGTGGCGTTCGTGAGTGACGGGCAGCTGGTGCGCATCGACAAGGAAGGGGCGTCCTACATCGACGCCGCGGGGGCGCCGGTGGAAGTGGAGGTGCGGACGGTGCCGATCGACCCGGTAACCGCGCTGAAGGGGGAGTACCAGCACTTCATGCTGAAGGAGATCATGGAGCAGCCGGAAGCGCTTTCGGACACGATCCGCGGGCTGGTGACGCTGCAGCCAGCGGAGGTGCACCTCGATGACCTGGGGACAGCGGCGGGACGGCTGCGCGATGTGCGGCGCGTGGTGCTGCTGGGGATGGGCACGAGCCTGCATGTGGCGATGCTGGGCGCACGCTACATGGAGGAGCTTGCGGGTCTGCCCGCAGAGGCGGACAACGCGAGCGAGTTCCGCTATCGCAACGCCGTCATCGAGCCGCAGACGCTCGTTGTTTCCGTGAGCCAATCGGGCGAGACGGTGGACGTGCTGGAGGCGATGGCGGTGGCAAAGGCGCGCGGCGCATTGCAGGTGACCATCTGCAACACGGAAGGGGCGCAGTCGACGCGCGTGGCGGACGGGACCGTGTACACGCGCGCCGGCCTCGAAAGGGGTGTGGCCAGCACCAAGTGCTTCGTGACGGCGGTGGCAGCGCTCTATGCGCTGGCGCTGAAGCTGGGCGAAGTGCAGGGCCGGGTTTCGCCGGAGCAGGTGAACGAGCGGGTACAGGAACTCGCGCGGCTGCCGGACGCGGCCTCGCGCACGCTGGCTGATGCGGCCCCCTACCGTGCGTTCGCGCAGCGCTACCACCAGGCCCAGCATCTGCTCTTCCTGGGTCGGGGGCTGGCGTTCCCGGTGGCGATGGAGGGCGCGCTCAAAATGAAGGAGATCAGCTACATCCACGCCGAGGGGTACGCCGCGGGGGAGATGAAGCACGGGCCGATCGCGCTCATCGACGCCTCGTTCCCCACCGTCGCGGTGGCCACGAAGCACGCGCTGCGTTCGAAGATGGTTTCGAACATCCAGCAGGTGCAAGCGCGGGGCGGGGAGGTGCTCGCGATCATCACCGAGGGGGACGACGAGGTGGCGGGGTTGGCGGACCAGAGTCTCGCCGTGCCGGAGGTGGCGGCGTTGCTGGAGCCGATCATCGCGACGCTCCCGCTGCAATGCCTCGCTTATTACACGGCTTTGCGGCGGGGCTGCGATATCGACCAGCCGCGCAATCTCGCCAAGACCGTTACGGTCGAGTAGGGGTCACGGCTTGACGAAAGGGCACTGGAATCTGATTCGAGCGCAACGTTCGCGCGAAAAAACGAGGGGTATAATGCCGACCCAGAGTATCGGCGCAGACTATCGAGGATGGCCCGGAGGTGCAGGCGCGTGGTGAGTATGACGCGGTCGGTGGTGTGGTTTTCGGAAGTAGGCCGGGACGACATTGGGCTCGTCGGCGGCAAGGGAGCCAACCTGGGGGAACTGACGCGCGCGTCCATCCCCGTGCCCGAGGGCTTCGTGGTCACGGCCGACACCTACTTCCACTTCCTGCGCCAGAACGCGCTGGAGCCGCTCCTCAAGAAAGAGCTGTTCCAACTAGACGTGCACGATTCGAAGACGCTCAGTGAGCGCGCCGCGCGCATCCGGCAACGGATCGTGGAGGCGCCGATGCCGGCGCATATTGCCTCGGAGATCCGGGAGGCCTACCTACGGCTCGGCGAGGGGCCGGTGGCTGTACGAAGCTCGGGGACGGCGGAGGACCTGCCGGAAGCGAGCTTCGCGGGGCAGCAGAGCACCTACCTGAACGTCATGGGCGCGGAGAACGTGGTGCGCGCCGTGCAGGCCTGCTGGGCCTCGCTGTTCGAAGGGCGGGCGATCTTCTACCGGGAGGAGGCCGGCTACGACCACCTCAAGGTGGGCCTCGCGGTGCCGGTCCAGCGCATGGTGCAATCGGAGAAGTCCGGGGTGATGTTTACGGTTGAGCCGGTGCGTTCAGACCCGACGAAGATCGTGATCGAAGCGGTGTACGGGCTTGGCGAAGGGATCGTCTCGGGCGAGCTTTCGCCAGACCTCTATGTGCTCGACAAGGAGACGCTGCGCATCCTGGACCGAACGATGGCACCGCAGGAACGCATGTTCGTGCGCGCGGTGGGCTCCGATGGTTCGCACGAGGGCGCGAACGCGTGGACACCCGTAGCGGAAGCCCTTCAGCGGGCGCCGAAGCTGAGCGACGCGGAGATTCGGGAGCTGGCGAAGATCGGGCGCGCCGTGGAAGAGCACTACGGTTGCCACCAGGACATCGAATGGGCTTACGAAGGCGGGCGCTTCTACCTGACACAGGCACGGCCGGTGACGACGATGCGCGAACAGGGGGAAGACGAGGGCGAGGAGGAGAGCGCGCCCGTGTTGTTGGAGGGCCGGCCAGCGAGCCCGGGGGTGGGCGCGGGCTCAGTGCGCGTGGTACACGACCCGCGCGAGATGGAGGTGGTCCGTCACGGCGACGTGCTCGTTGCGGAGATGACGACGCCGGACTTCGTGCCAGCGATGAAACGGGCGTCGGCCATCGTGACGGAGCGCGGGGGGCGCACGTGCCACGCCGCCATCGTCAGCCGGGAACTGGGGATCCCGTGCGTCGTGGGGGCGGCCGACGCGACGCGGGCGCTCGCAGCGGGGACTCTCGTGACGGTCGATGGCACCGAGGGGAGGGTCTACGCGGGGCGGGCGGAGGCGCGCCTGGCGTGGGCCGAGCGGCAGAAGGAGCGCTACGCGAACGCGGCGACGCTCAAGACCACGACGACGCTTTATGTGAACCTGGCGGAGCCGGAACTGGCGGATCGCGTGGCACAGCGGCACGTCGACGGCGTGGGGCTGCTGCGGGCGGAGTTCATCGTTGCGCAAATCGGCACGCACCCGCGCACGTTCATCGATGAAGGGAAGCCGCAAGAATACACGGACCTCCTGGCCGCTGGCATCCGGGAATTCTGCCGGGCGTTCGACCCGCGCCCGGTGGTGTACCGGCTGACGGACTTCAAGACGAACGAGTACGCGAACCTGCGCGGCGGCGCCGCCTATGAAGGCTCGGAAGAGAACCCGATGATCGGCTACCGGGGGGCGAGCCGCTACATTCGCGAGCCGGACATCTTCCGCCTGGAAGTAGAGGCCATCAAGGCGGTGCGGCGCGAGTTCAGGAACCTGTACGTGATGGTGCCGTTCGTGCGCACGCCGGCGGAACTGAAGGGCGTGAAGCAGTTGCTGGCGGAACAGGGACTGGTGCGCGGCGACAGCTTCAAGCTGTGGATGATGGTGGAGGTGCCTTCGAACGTCATCATCCTGGACAAGTTCATCGACGTGGGCATCGATGGCGTGTCGATCGGTTCGAACGACCTGACGCAGCTGGTGCTGGGGATAGACCGGGACAGCGAGATGCTGGCGGACACCTTCGACGAACGGAACGAGGCGGTGATGGCGGCGATCCAGACGGCGGTGAGCGTTGCCAGGCGGCGCGGGATCACGGTGGGCATCTGTGGTCAGGCGCCGAGCGTGTACCCGGAGATGACGGAGAAGCTGGTGGAATGGGGCATCACGAGCGTGAGCGTGAGCCCGGACATGATCGACCGCACGCGCGAGATCATCGCGAACGCGGAGGCGAAGCTGGGGCGCGCACCGAAGTAGCCGACTTGCCCAAATCAGGATCGTCGCGTGAAGGTTCGGGATGTGATCAGGCTCATCGAAGCGGACGGCTGGTATCATGACAGGACGCGGGGCAGCCACCGCCAGTTCAAGCACGCGAGCAAGCCGGGGGTAGTGACCGTGGCAGGTCATTCTGGCGTCGATATGCCCGTGGGCACACTCCGCAACGTCTTGAGACAGGCGGGGATTTAGGGTAGGCGATGAGCGAGTACGCGGTGGTCATCGAGAAAGGCGCCACGAGCTACGGTGCGTACGTCCCGGATCTCCCGGGGTGTGTTGCGGCCGCGGAGACGGCCGAAGAGGTGGAGCAACTGATCCGGGAGGCGATCGAGTTCCACATCGAGGGGTTGCGGCTGGACGCCCACCCGGTGCCGCCGCCGACGACGCGCCTGACGTACGTGGCCGTATCCGCGGCGGGATAGTGGGCGGCGAGGAGCGACTTGATGGATGACGAAGCTCAGGGCTATGCAGTCGTCTTCGAGGACGCTGGGAGGAACTATTCGGCCTACGTGCCAGACCTTCCGGGTTGTATTTCGACGGGCCGCACCATGGAAGAGGTGGAACAGCTGCTCCGGGAGGCGATCGAGTTCCCCGTCGAGGGGTTGCGGGG
>JBPCLM010000099.1:0-27024 GCA_051003295.1 Tepidiformaceae bacterium
GCGTCGCGGGAGGGTCCAGCGCCTCCAACACCACCATTGCCCTGCTCGGCCTGCCCGGGGACTACGGTGGCGGGGCCGTGCAGGGGAACCCTGAATGGGCGTGGGAAAAGGTGCTGCCCGCCTTCCGCCGCCTCGAACGCGACCTGGACTTCGGTGACCGTCCCTATCACGGTGACGCCGGCCCCATCAGCATCCGCCGCTACCGCGATGACGAGCTCACGCCGATCCACCAGGCCTTCCTCGAAACGAGCCGCGGACTCGGCTACCCCGATTGCCCGGATGCGAACGACCCCATGAGCTGGGGTGCGGGCCCCCACCCCATGAACAAGCTCGGACGCCTGCGCATCTCGACCGCCATCGGTTACCTCGCCCCGGCGCGGGCGCGGCCCAACCTCGCTATCCGCGCGAACACGCTCACGCGCCGCCTGATCATCGAAAGTGGCCGCGTCGTCGCCGCGGAGGTAGAACGCGATGGCGAGGTCGAGCTCATCAAGGGCCGCCTCTTCGTCCTCTCGGCAGGTTCATTGCAGTCCCCCGCCATCCTCATGCGTTCCGGCGTTGGCCCGCGCGCAGCGATCGAACGCCTCGGCATCGAGTCCGTCCGCGATGTGCCCGGCGTGGGCACGAACCTCTGTGACCACCCCGCCCTCGCCGTCCTCTGCACCGTGAAGGATCGCGCCCTGCTCGACCTCGATCAGCCCATCGTCCAGACAATCCTGCGCTACACCGCTCCCGGCAGCGACCAGCGCAACGATCTTCAGATCGAACAGTTCTCCTTCAGTCCCCGCGGGCAGGACCTGCGCACCGTAGCGATCGCGGCCGTCCTCGAACAGGCGTACGGCACCGGGACGCTCACGCTCCACTCCGCGGACCCTCACGCCGCACCCGTCATCCGTCAGCAATTTTGCGAAGACGAACGCGACCTCAAGCGCCTGGTCGCCTGTTATCGCGACACCCTCGCCTTCACCGCCGGCGGCCCACTCGCGGAGCTGATCGAGGACGTGGTGTTTCCCACCCCCGAACGCGAACTCACCGATGAATCGATTGCGGAACTCTGCCGCCGCTACGCTGCCAGCGGCTTCCACCCCTGCGGCACGCTGAAGATGGGACCGTCCGGCGACCCCGGCGCTGTCGTCGATCAACGCGGACGTGCCCACGCCGTCGCAGGCCTCGTCGTCGCCGACGCCTCGATCATGCCTTCCGTGCCCCGCGCCAACACCAACCTCACCACCATCATGATCGGAGAGATGATTGGCGAGTGGCTGCGCACGCGCCCGCAGGAATACGGCCTGTAGCACGTGCACACCCCGCTGCGGTAACTCCGTCGCGGCAGTGGTATGATGGTGGTACGAAGGTCAAGATATCCGTCACTCTCTCCGAAGACTTGCTCAGGGCCATCGAGCGAACCGCCAACGATTGCTCCCGTTCCCAGTTCATCGAATCCGCCAGCTGGGAGTACATCCAGCGGCGGCAACAGCACACCATCGACGAGGGTGACATCGCCATCTACGGCGCGAACATCGAACGCCTCAACCAGGAGGCGGAAGATGTCCTCAAGTACCAGGTGTTGCCCCGCGGGCGATCAAATGGCGGGGTCGTGGTATGAAGGTCAAAACGTCGGTAACACTGAGCCGGGAGCTCCTCGCCGCGCTCGCCCGATTCGAGGACTCCGGCTCCCGTTCCCACTTGCTCGAGGTGGCGGGTTGGAACCTTGTCAGAGATTGGGAGCGTGGCCAGCGTTATCCGTTCGAAGTCGAGCGGCTCAATGCGATCGCCGCCGGTCACGATGGACTGGAGCCCCCAGACCTCTCGGACTTCGGTGCTCCCCTGACCTTCGAGGAAGACGCTTGAGGCGCGGCCAGTTCTATCGATTGTCCGACCCGGCCGGAGACACCCCGAAGATCGCGGGTCCTCCTGGTAGTCAGCCGTCAGGAGTTGCTGGATTCCCGCTATTCGACGGTCATGTGCGTTCCAGCCTATTCTCTGGGCGCCGGAATCCTCACGGAGGTTCAAGTCGGCCCTGAGCATGGATTGAGGCAGACAAGCTTGCTGCGCTGCGATGAGGTGAGGTCCGTTGCTCGCACCTTGCTCCGCAACTACATCGGTGACCTTCCCGTGGAGAGGATGGAAGCCGTAAATGCGGCCCTCCGGGTTGCACTCGAGCTGTGACGGATTCCATGCCCACCCTCTACCATTTCAGCGAGCAACCCGGCATCGAACGTTTCGAGCCGCGGCCTCCGCTAGCGGATCCCGGCCAGCGCCCCTTCGTGTGGGCAGTCGATGCGGAGCACGCCTGGACCTACCTGTTCCCCCGCGACTGTCCCCGCATACTCATGTGGCCAATCGCCACCACCTCCGCTACGGACCGCGAACGCTGGTTCGGCAGCGCAGCAACGGCCCGCCTCGCCTGCATCGAGTGGGAGTGGCTCCAGCGCCTGCGATTGACACGCCTCTACCGCTACTCCATGCCTCCAGGACCCTTCGTCCCACATCCCGAAGAAGACGACGCCTGGATGTTCGTCAGCACCGAGACCGTCCGCCCGCTCGCGGTCGAGCCTGTGACGGGCTTGCTCCAGGCGCTCCGCCAGAATGCCGTCGAACCGCGGCTCATGCCCTCGCTCCTGCCCCTGCGCGATGCCTGGTCGAGCAGCCTGCACGTCTCCGGCATCCGCTTGCGAAACGCTAAGGGATGGCCACCGGACTGATCGGCACCCAGCTAGTACTTTGCGAAGAAATTTGGGTGCCAGTTCGGAAATGGGCCCGGTCTGTTACTCCCCTCGCCCACCGCAGTGGGGGAGGGGTTGGGGGTGAGGGCGCGAGGCCGCGGACTGAACGCGTAGTTTCTCACGCGTAGTTTCTCAATCGAGTACTAACCGGGCTTCCTCGCGGAGAATCTGAAGCCGCCTGCGCGCGCGCTCACCCTCGCCTCAACGAATCCTGCTCGCTCCAGCCGGCCAGCGAACGTCCCCGGGTCCACCAGCACCATCGTGTCGAAGAGGTGGGCCAGCCGGAAGCGGAAGCTGCTCACGCTATCGGAGCCGGCGAACATCGCTCCCGGCTCAAGCACGCGGAACGCTTCCACCAGCAGCCGATCCTGCAGTTCCGCCGAAGGGACATGGTGCAGCATCGTCAGGCAGACGGCCCCGCTGAAACGGCCGCCCTCGAACGGCATCGCCGTCGCGTCGCCGTGCACCACCGTGACGTTGGATGCGCCCAGCCGCCCGGGTAGCGCGGCCGCCAGCCTTTCGTCCACCTCGATCGCCGTGAGGTGCGCCGTGCGTTCCTTGAGCAACCGCGTCGTCAGCCCGGGCCCCGGACCGATCTCGAGCGCGTCCGCCCCGAGTTCGATGTCCCGCAGCGCCCAGGGCAGCACTGCCTCTTCCAGGCACTTCGCCCAGCGCGGTGAACTGCAGTACCAGCGGTGATAGCGATTCATCCGTACCGGCCCCGGTCTCGCTCAGGACGCCTCTTGCGTCCGGCGCAGCGACCGCCGCGTTTGCGCGGCGAATCGTCAATCAGAAACTGGAGGCGCCGGCCGGATTCGAACCGGCGGTGAAGCTTTTGCAGAGCTCTGCCTTGCCACTTGGCCACGGCGCCCCGTCCGCTCAGGCTTGGTGCCCAGGGTGAGATTTGAACTCACACGCCCAAAAGGACACTGCCCCCTCAAGACAGCGTGTCTGCCATTCCACCACCTGGGCCCGTCCTCCGATCCTTGCACCCGCCGCCCTGAGCGGCAAGCTCCCGCCTCTGGAATCCGCCGCCCCGATCGTCCACAGTGCCCCCGTGGCAACCAACGAGGCCGTCCGTGAAGTCGCCCTCGCGCTCCCCGAAACAGCGGAACGCCCGTCCTATGGCGGCTCGCCCAGCTTCCGCGTCAAGGGCAAGTTCTTCGCGCGCATCCGCGAAGACGGCGAGACGCTCGTCGTGCTTGTAAACATCGACCAGAAGCCGGTGCTCATCGAATCAGCGCCGCAGAAGTTCTTCACCACCCCGCACTATGATGGTCACGGCTCGGTGCTCGTCCGTATCGCCGCTGTGGACCGCGATGAGCTGCGCGACTTGCTCACGGAGTCGTGGCGGTTGGCTGCCCCGAAGCGCCTGCTGGCCGCCTGGGACGCCGCCGACCACAGCAGCGCACGCTAATACCGCGAGAAAAATGGCAGGGGCGGCAGGATTCGAACCCGCGACCGGTGGATTTGGAGGCCACTGCTCTACCAGCTGAGCTACACCCCTCTGCCTCGCGATGGTACCAAATCCGCCCGAACAGGGAATAAGCGCGAGTCAGGCCGCCTGCACGTGCGCGCCCGTGCTCCCGCACGCCGGGCAGCGCGGGATGCGCGTGGTGCGTGGCGCTTCCGAAAAGTGGAAGCGCGCGTGGCAGCGGTCGCACTCCATGCGCTGGAACATCTTGCCTTCGGCGAACTTCGCCTCCCAGCCCTGTACCCTCGCTCGCGGCGCGGCATTCATTCTGTTGCTCCGTAGTTCAAGTAACGGCTGCCGCCGCGCGAAGTTAACGTGCGGCGTGATGACGATCCGGCGTGCCACCCCCCGGATGCCGCCCGTGAACGCCCTGCTATACTCCCGCGATGGCAGATACCCCTCGCCATCTCCTCTCCGCTGCCGACCTTAGCGGAGAGGAGATTTCCTTTCTGCTCGATATCGCCGCGGCCCTCAAGCGCCGCCCCCAGCGTCTGCTTGAGGGCCGCCAGCTCGCGCTCGTTTTCGAAAAACCCTCGCTGCGCACCCGCGTCAGCTTCCAGGTCGCCATGCGCCACCTCGGCGGCGAGACCATCTACCTCGCCCCACAGGAAGTCGGGCTCGGCGAACGCGAAGCCATCCGCGACGTTTCCCGCGTGCTCGCGCGCTACGTCCACGTGGTCGCCGTGCGGACCTTCGCCCAGGTGATCGTTGAGGAGTACGCGCAGTTCTCCTCCATCCCCGTCATCAACGCGCTCACGAACGAAGAGCACCCCTGCCAGGCGCTCGCTGACCTGCTCACCCTGCGCGAAAAGTTCGGCACCCTTCGCGGGCACTCGCTGGCCTTCATCGGCGATGGCAACAACGTCGCCGCGAGCCTGGTCCTTACGGCGGCCTCGCTCGGTATGGATGTGCGCATGGCGGCGCCGCGGGGCTACATACTCCCCGAATGGCTCATCGCCGAAGCGAGCGCCCGCGCCGCTGCCAGCGGCGGCAAGCTCACCCTCGTTACCGACCCCTTCGAGGCCGTAGGCGGCGCTGAGGCGCTGTACACCGATGTCTGGACTTCGATGGGCCAGGAACGCGAAGCGGAGCGCCGCCGTATCGACTTCGCCGGCTACCAGCTGAACCGCGAACTCGTGGCCGCCGCCGCAGCCGGCGCGCTCATCATGCACGACCTCCCCGCCCATCGCGGCGACGAGATCACCGACGACGTCATGGAAAGCCCGGGGTCGATTATTTTCGACCAGGCCGAGAACCGCGTGTGGGCGCAGGCCGCAGCCGTCGTCTTCCTGCTCGGTCTCGCCGGGCAGGTGGAAACGTAGGTTCGGCGCCCGGCGCCCGCTCACTGTCCCCTGGTCTGAAGTTCTTCGATTGAGCGCGGGCCCAGCGGCGGGCGGTTGCCACACTGCAGGCAGACGATGTCCTTGAATCGTCCCTCTTCTTCGAAGAACATGTCCCCGCCGCACCTGCGGCAGCTCTTGTGGAGCATCATGTCTCTTCCTCCAACAAATCTCGCTGGAGATTAGCAACGGTCCCCTTGCGCCTGCGGTGCTTTCGCGCCATCCCGCGCTTGCAATGGGCTAACACGCTCCGTGACCCTGTTGCCCGACCCCGCCCTCATCCGAGTGGCAGAATGAACGCAGCGGAGGTCGCCCATGCCCGGCAAGCTGGTGAAATACAGGGAGATGCGCGACTTTGCGCGCACCCCTGAACCCGATGGCGCAGCCGATCCCGCGACCGCCGGCGCCCTGCGTTTCGTCGTCCAGGAACACCACGCCACCGCCCTGCATTGGGACTTCCGGCTCGAACGCGATGGCGTGCTCGTCTCATGGGCGGTGCCCAAGGGCCTGCCGCCCGACCCGAAGGTCAACAACCTCGCCGTCCACACGGAAGACCATCCGCTCTCCTACCTGGACTTCGAAGGTGATATCCCCGAAGGAAGTTACGGAGGCGGCCGCGTCATCCTCTGGGACCGCGGCACCTACGAAACCCATAAGTACCGCGACGACGAAGTCATCGTCACGCTTCACGGCGAGCGCGTGCAGGGCAAGTACGTGCTTTTCCGCACCAACGGCGACCAATGGATGATGCACCGCATGGACCCGCCCCAGGACCCCGGGCGCGAACCCATGCCCCAGCATCTCCAGCCCATGCTCGCCAAACAGGCCAGCCTCCCCGCCGATGACGCCCGCTTCGCCTTCGAAGTGAAATGGGACGGAGTGCGCGCAATCAGCTATGTGCAGGGCGGCCGCATTCTCATCGAAAGCCGCAACCAGCGCGACGTCACGCGTCAGTTCCCGGAACTGCGCGAACTGGGGGTCGCCCTTGGTTCGCGCGAAGTGGTGCTGGATGGAGAAATCGTCGCCCTCGGTCCTGGTGGCGCCCCGAGCTTCGAACGGCTCCAGACACGCCTCGGACTCACCTCAGAGAGCGTCATCCGCCGCCGCGCCAGGGAAACGCCCATCGCCTACATGCTCTTCGACCTGCTCTACCTGGATGGGCACTCGACGCTGGAGCTTCCCTACCACGAACGCCGCCGTCTGCTCGAAACCCTGGACCTCGAAGGCCCGGCGTGGAAGGTGTCTTCACACGTTGTCGGCGGTGGCGCTGCTGTGCTCGCTGCCACGCGCCAGCAAGGCCTCGAAGGAGTCGTCGCCAAGCAGCTGGACAGCCAGTACTGCCCCGGCAAACGCACGAACCTCTGGCTCAAGATCAAGAACCAGAACCGCCAGGAGGTCGTCATCGGCGGCTGGACTGCGGGCGAAGGCTCACGTGGCGGCACGCTTGGCGCGTTGCTGACCGGGTATTACGACCTCACGCCCCAGGAGGCCGAAGATGCGGGCCGCGCGCCCCAGCTGCTCTTTGGGGGCCGCGTGGGCACCGGTTTCGATGACAAGACGCTCAAGGATCTCCTCACGAAGCTGCGCCCAATGCAGCGTGACGATTCGCCCTTCGCCCGCGGCGGCGATGTCCCGCGCGGTGCCACCTTCGTCCGGCCCGAACTCGTTGCGGAGGTCGAATTCATCGAGTGGACATCCGCGGGGGTCCTGCGGCACCCCTCCTTCAAGGGCCTGCGCTTCGATAAGGACCCGCGGCTCGTCGTCCGCGAAGACATCGTGCCCGAGGCGCCCGCGACCGCCCCGCAGAAGACCGATCCGGCGCCGCGCCCCGCCTCCGAGGCCGCCAGGACCATGGTCAACGTCGAAGGCCGCCAGCTCTCGCTTTCGAACCTCGGCAAAGTGCTCTATCTGGCGGCCGGGTTCACCAAGGCGCAGGTCATCGACTACTACACGCGCATCGCGCCGGTCCTCCTGCCCCACCTCCACGACCGCCTCCTCACCCTCAAGCGCTACCCCGACGGCGCCGAGCGCCCGTTCTTCTACGAAAAAGAATGCCCACGTCACCGCCCCGCCTGGGTGCAGACCGCGCCCATGTGGAGCGAAAGCAACAAGAAGGAAATCTGCTATTGCATGGCGAACGACCTGGCCACGCTCGTCTGGCTTGCCAACCTCGCCAGCCTCGAACTGCACCCCCTCCTCGCGCGCAAACAAGATGTGCAGTGCCCAACCTCCGTCGTCTTCGACCTCGACCCCGGCCCCCCCGCCGATGTCATCGATTGCGCGAGGGTTGCGCTCTGGCTCCGGGACCTCTTCGCGGACTTTGGCCTCCAGACGTTCGCCAAGACGTCCGGCTCCAAGGGCGTCCAGGTGTATCTACCGCTCAACACTCCGATCACCTACGAAGAAACGAAGCCCTTCGCGCATGCCGTTGCAGCCCTGCTCGAAGGGCAGCACCGCGAGAGCGTGGTTTCGAAGATGGCCAAGAACCTGCGCGCCGGCAAGGTATTCGTGGACTGGAGCCAGAACCACGACTCGAAGACCACCGTCTCCGTCTACTCGCTGCGGGCGCGCGAACGACCGACCGTCTCCACGCCGCTGGCGTGGGACGAAGTCGCCGCCGCCCTCGCCGCCGAAGACGCCGCCCTGCTCACGTTCGATTCGGCCGCAGCGCTCAGTCGCGTCGAGCGGCTGGGTGACCTGTTCGCGCCCATGCTGACGCTCGAACAGTCCCTCCCCCGACTCTGACGGGCCGCGCACACGCGGATGCGATGGCTTCGTTACAGTCCGCCCAGAACGCGATAGGCCCCGCTGGGCCGGCGGTGCCTATCCTCTCTGCCAGGGCCGGGGCTGGTACCCCAAGAGCTGTGCGTGGGTACCTCGCGTCGTAGAGTCGGTTTTCCCCACCAGCCCCGGCCTTGCCTCCCCTCCTCCCGATTCGTTTCTCAGCTTTCAGCATGTACGGGCCTGTGACACCCGCACGGGTTCGCGGTATCCGCTTGTAGCGCCCCCACTCCTACGCTGGATGCAGGACCCGCGCGCGAATGCGGCCGGCCCGATAGAGGTGTGGTGTGGCTACTTTCATGGGACGCGGCCCCGGCGGCAGCGCCTCCCGGCGAGCGGCGCCGTTGTATGTGCGCGGACCACGCACGCAATTGGCCGCCGAGCCCCGCAAGCGAACCCACGGCGGCGCGCCATCGTTCCCCGCTGCGCTCCCTGTTGCCTTGAGCCTGATGGTCGGCAGCGCCCTCGTGCTCCTGGCGATGGTCGCCTGGTCACCGGGGAACGCGCCCGAGCCGGACACTGGCGCGCTTATCAGCCTGGAAGGGGCTTCCGGCGCGGCGATCGCGCCCGTGCGCTAAGCCTGCGCCGCTTTCCCTACGACAGCCGGCTCCGGCTCCGGTTCTTCGGCCTCAAACATGTAGCCGATCCCTTGCAGCGTCTTGATGATCACCGGGTTGCCCGGTTCCAACTCCAGCTTGTGCCGCAGCCGGGACACCCAAACGCGCAGGTACTGCAGGTCGTCCCGGTACTCCGGGCCCCAGACCTTGCTCAGCAGTTCCGCGTTCAGCATCACTTTGCCTGCGTTCGCGGCCAGGTGCTGGAGCAGCAGCCATTCAGTGCGCGTCAGCGAAACGAGTTCGCCGCTGCGCTTTACGAGCCGCCGCGTGAGGTCTATCTCCAGTTCCCCGGCACGCACCACACGCTCCGTATCCTGCCCGATCGCTCGCCTCAGGACGGCCCGGATGCGCGCCCCAAGCTCCTCCGGGCTGAACGGCTTTACGACGTAGTCGTCGGCGCCCAGTTCCAACCCGCGCACCTTGTCCGAGTCCTTGTCTTTGGCCGTCACCAGGATAACGGGCACGTTCGAACGTTCGCGCAGCCGGCGCATCACTTCGTAGCCCGTGATCTCCGGCATCACGACATCGAGCAGCACCACGTCCGGGCGCTGCTCTTCGGCCAGGCGGAGCGCATCCTCACCGTTCGAGGCGGTGATAACGCGCAGCCCCTGTGCTGTCAGTTCCAGCTTCACCAGGCGCAAAATGCCCGATTCGTCATCGACTGCGAGGACCAGTGGTTCGGAGCTCATGACATGCTTTCTCCATAAAGAGGTAGGTGAACCCGACTCCCGCGGCGCCACCTTCTCGCGGCTTCGCCTAGATCCGTCCCGACTGGTTCGACCAGCCGTTTGCTCGCCTTCCCAGCACCCGCTCCAGTCATACCGCGTGCCGGGAACGGTTCATCGAGGCCGATTGTTGCACTCGACGGCGGGCCGCCGAACAACTTGATATGCAATTGAAAGCCGCGTCGCCGCGTTGGCGGCCGACGCCTGAGTGCTCTCCCCTCCCAGATCGTCCTCCTCGATAAACTCATGCCCGATCCCGCCGGTGGGATGGAACTGATACTCCGCCCTGCCCCCCCGAAGGCGTCTCTCCGGCAGCGCGCTGTCAGCCTGTAGTTGCTGGCAGGGCCACCTGGCCGACCGCTGGCCACCCCGGAGGCTGCTTGAATTTGCTCGTCTCGATAGCGTCGCTGAACCTGCGCCCGGGGGTCTTGGTGCGCGTCATTCCTGCGACCGGCGTGCCGGCTGCTGGCTCCGCAGCCGGTGGGTGCCATGACCGCGCAGGCCACCGCTCGCCACGATCACTCGGAGCCCGCGCCGGCCACGCCGCTCAAGATGAGCGAACGCTTCCGCGTGTTCGCGCGCGGCGCGTCCGAAGTCCTCGGCTCCGCGACGGCCTTCATCGTCGCCGTCGCCCTGGTCGTCATCTGGGCGGCCAGCGGCCCCTTCCTGGCCTTCTCCACCACCTGGCAGCTGCTCATCAATACCACCACCACCGTCGCTACCTTCCTCATGATCTTCCTCGTCCAGAACACCCAGAACCGCGACGCCCGTGCCATCCATCTCAAGCTGGATGAGTTGCTGCGTTCGGTGACCGAGGCGCGCACCGCCATGGTCGATATCGACGACCTCTCCGATGGGCAGTTGACGGAGCTTAGGGACGAGTTCCATGAACTGGCCGCCGAAGAAGGCAAGCCCGCGACCGTTTCCAGCAACAACGCCGGCGGCGCCGCCCCCTCGCGTCCACCACCTCTCTGAGCGCGCTACGCGCTCGATTCCATCTAGCCACCCCCTGCGGCAAAATAGGCGCTGGCGGCCTTCTCGCCGCCCCACAGGTCGGGGCGTAGCGCAGCCTGGTAGCGCACTTGAATGGGGTTCAAGAGGTCCCGCGTTCGAATCGCGGCGCCCCGACCACCCACTTCCCCGGAAAGAGGGCTCTCCTCCTCCATGGTCCTTTCCACACCCCCGGCCGGCATCGATGACTCCGTCAACGCCGCCATCCTTG
The DNA here is from genome assembly GCA_051003295.1 of Tepidiformaceae bacterium. Classification (GTDB taxonomy): domain Bacteria; phylum Chloroflexota; class Dehalococcoidia; order Tepidiformales; family Tepidiformaceae. Next base: position 10,886 of record JBPCLM010000099.1, read on the forward strand.
CCGTCGCCGAAGACCGCCTCGAAGGCTTCCATCGCGATCCATTCGCGGAGATAGCCGCCCGCAGCGGGCTGCCGGCGGAGACTGTGCGCGAACGCATTCGCGCGATGCTCGAAGCCGGAACCATCCGTCGCGTCCGCCAGACGCTCATGGCCACGAACCTGGCGCAGGGGGCGCTCGCCGCCTGGCAGCTGCCAGCGGAGCGCCTCAACGCCGCCTTCGACTACATGTTCGAAGAGGACCCCTTTTCGGGGCACGTGGTCATCCGCACCGCCGATGCCGCAACCCCCGGTTCCAACTTCCGCCTGTGGACGACGCTCAAGGTGCCGCAGGGCTTCTCGCTCGAAAAGCACGCCCGCTTTCTCGCTGCCCGCACCGGCGCCGAAGACTTCCGTCTGATGCCCGCAAAACGATTGTTCGCGCTCGGCGTCGGCCATGTGCGTCGCCGCGGCATGGAGCCCGGCAGCCGCTCGCAGGAGCCCGCCGAAATCCTCGATACACGGCTCGTGGAACTCTCCGCCCCGGAGTGGCAGGTGCTCGGCGCGCTAAAGCGCGAATTCGCAGCGGGCGAGATCTCCCCCGAGCCCTGGAGCGCGCGCGCCGCCGAGGCGGGAGTCTCCCTGCGCGATTTCTGCGCCGTCGCCGCTTCACTCAACGCACGCGGCGTCATCGGGCGCTTCTCCACCTTTCTCGAACACGTGAAGCCCGTCGCTGGGGGCGACCCTGTCACGCGCTACAACGCCCTCTTTCACTGGGCCGTGCCCCCGGGCCAAGAAATCGCCGCCGGCTGCGAAGTGGGCCGCCACCACATCATGACCCACGCCTACTGGCGCGAAGGCGGCCCCGAGTTCCGCGATGTCAACGTCATGGGCGTCGCCCATGGCACCGAAAAGGACGTGGTCCTGGCGCACAAGGCCGCAATCGATGCGCACCTCGCCGAGGCTGGCATCCCCGTGTCCTACACAAATGTCTTTTGGGGCGGGCGCAGCGAGATCAAGCCCTCGGAAATTTCACCCCTGGCCTACGTGGCCTGGTGTGAATCCGTCGGCCTCGACCCCGCTTCCATGCGCTAAACCCGCGCCGCCCCGCGGGCCAAACGCGCCGGGGGCTAGAAGATGAGGATGAGCAGGATGACGATCACGATGATCGTCAGCAGCCCGCCGCCGCCCCACGCAGTGCCACGGCCTTCTTCGCGACCCAGCAGTTTCGTTACCTTCGCTTGAAGCTTCTTCACGGGTCTCTCCTTATCGCTCTATTTCGAACCTACCCCACACGGAGCCCGAAATCGCAACACGCCGGGCGCCCCTCCCTTGCAGCGGCCTTGCAACCCGGTCCGTCGTGTACCATGTCGCCCATTCCCGGAAGAGGACCCCAAATGCGCCTTCGCCAGATAGCCCTCGTCGCCGCCCATCTCGACCCTGTCGTCGATGACCTCTGCGCCGTCCTCGGCATCGATGTCGCCTTCAAGGACCCCGCCGTCGGCAAGTACGGCCTCGAAAACGCCGTCATGCCCATCGGCGATACCTTCCTGGAAGTCGTCGCCCCCACGCAGCCCGGGACCACCGCCGGGCGCTACATCGAACGGCGGGGCGGCGATGGCGGCTACATGGTCATCCTCCAGAGCGACGACCTCGAGGCCGACCGCCGCCGCGTGGCCGAGCTCGGCATCCGCGTCGTCGAGCAGATCGACCTGCCGAACGCCCACGGCACCCACCTTCACCCGCGCGATCTCGGCGGCGCTATCCTCTCGCTTGATGCCATGGAGCCCGCCGCCGCCTGGGAATGGGCCGGACCAGCCTGGCGCGACCACGTGCGCATCGGCACCACCAGCGCTATCACGGCCGCCGATATCCAGTCCGCTGATCCCCGCCCGCTCGCCGAACGCTGGGCGAAGGTGCTCGCCTGCGCCGCGCGTGAGACGCCCGATGGCGCCGAGATCCAGCTCGATGGCGGCCTCATCCGCTTCGTCGCCGCCACCGACGGCCGCGGGGAGGGCGTGGGCGCCATCGATGTCGCCGCGCCCGGCCGCGATGGCGCGCTGGCGGCTGCTCGCCGGCGCGGCCTCCCTGTCGATGGCAACACCGTCACCATCTGCGGCACCCGCATTCGCCTGCGAGCCGCCTGAGCCGCTGCGAGCTCACTGCCACGCGACTGCCGCGCCCGCCATCCCGCCCGTGATGCCACGGCAACGATCGCGCCCGCACATTTGATCCGGCGCCACCTTCGCGCCCGGAGGCACCATGGCCACGTCCCCAACCTGCATCATCGCCTACGCCAGCGACGATGAACGTTTCGCAGCGCTCGGGCGCGCCGCGGTCGATACCGCCCGCAGCGCCCAGGCGCGTCTCATCTTCTACGATATCGACGCCGCCGGGATGTTCGCCGCGCCGCTGCCGACGCAGTGGTCCGGTGATGGCGCCGCCGACCAGTTCGGCGACCGCCTCAGCCCCGATGACCTGGAGCGCGCCGGCCGCCACGGCCTCGCCCAGCAGGTGACGATGGCCCGCCAGGCCGGCGTCGATGCCTACGGCTGGTTGCCCCAGCAGAAGGGCTCCGGTGCGCTCGCGGAATACGCAGAGAAGCAGGGTGCCGAACTGATCATGCTCCCCAAGGAAATGGACGACCCCGGCTTACTCGACCGCATGCGCGGCGCCACCATCGAAAAGGCCGAGAAGCAGACCCACATCCCCGTCGCGCTTGTCGATGACGAGGGCCACGTGGATTACCCCGCCCACGACGCCGCCCCCCACGACGGCGAGAGCGAGTAGCCGCTAGCGCGGGTGCGCCGCCCCTTCCACGATGGCGCTCACCACCGCCGGGTCGGCGAGCGTGGTCACATCGCCCACGTTCTCGGGTTCACCCTCGGCAATCTTGCGCAGGATGCGCCGCATTATCTTTCCCGAGCGCGTCTTCGGCAGCCCATCAACGAACTGGATCTTGTCCGGCGTCGCGATCGCGCTGATGTCCCGCCGTACCGCCTCCCGCAACGATTTCGCCAGCGCATCCGAGCCCTCGCTGCCGGCGTTCAGCAGCACGAACGCGTAGATGCCCGTGCCCTTCACATCGTGCGGGAATCCCACCACCGCGGCCTCCGCGCAGGCCTCGTGGCCAACCAGCGCGCCCTCGATCTCGGCGGTGCCGAGACGGTGGCCGGCTACGTTCAGCACGTCATCGACGCGTCCCGTTATCCAGTAGTAGCCGTCTTCGTCCCGGTGGCAGCCGTCCCCCGTGAAGTACTTCCCGGGATAAGCGGTGAAGTAGGTCTGGACGAAGCGCTCGTGGTCGCCGTACACCGTGCGCATCATCCCCGGCCACGATGCCTTCATGCACAGCCGGCCCGTGACCCCATTGCCCGTCAGTTCCTTCCCCTCTTCATCCACGACGCAGGGTTCCACGCCGAAGAACGGCAGCGAGGCCGAGCCCGGCTTCATGTCGATGGCGCCCGGCAAACCCGTGATCACGTGACCGCCTGTCTCCGTCTGCCAGTAGGTGTCGACGACGGCGCAACGCTCCTCCCCCACCACGCGGTAGTACCAGCGCCAGGCCTCCGGGTTGATCGGTTCGCCCACGGTTCCGAGCACGCGCAGCGACGCGCGGCTGTAGCGTTTGACGTGCTCATCGCCCTCTCGCGCTATCGCGCGGATGGCCGTGGGCGCCGTGTACAGGATGGTGATCCCTAAACGGTCAACCATGTCCCAGTAGCGCCCCGCGTCGGGATACGTCGGGATCGATTCGAACACCACGCTGGTGGCGCCGTTGCCCAACGGGCCGTAGACGACATAAGTGTGACCCGTTACCCATCCCACGTCAGCCGCGCAGCAGAAGATGTCTCCTTCGCGCAGGTCGAACACGTACTTGTGGCTGACCATGGCGTGGAGCAAGTAGCCCGCCTGCGTGTGCAGCACGCCTTTCGGCTTGCCGGTGGAGCCGGACGTGTAGAGGATGAAAAGCGGGTCCTCCGAGTCCATCGGCTCAGGCGCACACTCCGCGGCCTGCTCCGCGAGCGCCTCCTCCCACCACGTGTCCCGGCCCGCCGTCATCGGCGCGTCGCTGCCGCCCCGCCGGAACACGATCGTGAACTCAACGCTCGCTGCGCCTTCCGCCAGCGCCTCGTCGACGTTCAGCTTCAGCGGCACAGCCCTCCCCGCGCGCCGCCCTTCGTCCTGCGTGATGATCGCCCGGCAGGCCGAATCCTCCACGCGGTCGCGGATCGATCGCGGACTGAACCCGCCGAAAATGACCGAATGGATCGCACCGATGCGCGCGCAGGCCAGCATCGCGACCGCCAGTTCCGGCACCATCCCCATGTAGATGGCCACGCGGTCGCCCTTGCCGATGCCCCGCGCCTTGAGCGCGTTCGCCAGCCGGCAGGTGTCGTCGTACAGCTGGCGGTAAGTCACGCGCCGGTTCTCGCCCGGTTCGTCGCCCTCCCAGAGCAGCGCGACCTGGTCACCGCGGGCTTCCAGGTGACGGTCCAGACAGTTCGCTGAGACGTTCAACTTCCCGCCCGCGAACCAGGCGATCCTTCCCGCCGAAAAATCCTCCTCCCGCACCCGCGTAAACGGCGCCATCCAGTCGATGAAGCTGTTAGCCATCTCCGACCAGAACGCGTCCGGTTCGTCCAGGCTGCGCCGGTACATCTCCTCGTATTGGGCGCGCGATTTCACCAGCGCTCCGGTGGCTACGCGTGCGGGCGGAGGGTAGCTTTCGTGTACGGGAAGGCCGATCTCTGTTGCACCTGCCAAGGCTGCACCTCCGGGAATGGCTCCGCACCGCGGGCAAGAGTCCGATCGCTCATTCTACGGCTCCTGCGGTCGTTCGACCGGCGGATGGCGCCGGGCGGGGGCAGCATCGCACCGCCGGCCGCCCCTCTGGTAGGATGCACCGCCACGAAGTGCGCCGCGAATCGCAGGAGGAAGGGCATCATGCAGCAACTGTTCTCGCTCGAAGGAAAGACAGCCATCGTCACCGGGGCGAGCTACGGGCTCGGCGTTACGTTCGCGGCCGCCCTCGCCGATGCCGGCGCGAACATCGTCGCTGCCGCCCGCACGCTCGAAAAGCTCGAAACCACCCGCGCGATGATCGAAGCGAAAGGCCGCAAGTGCCTCACCGTCGCCTGTGACGTGACCGATTACGGCCAGGTGGCCGCTCTCATGAAGCGCACGGCGGACCACTTCGGGAGCGTCGATATCCTGGTCAACAACGCCGGCGTCAGCGATGCGCGTGGTATCCGCTCCGAGAACTCAGAGCCGGAGGTCTTCGCCCAGATCCTCAATACCGACCTCACCGGGCTCTGGTACTGCTGCCACGCCGCCGCTCAGCACATGCTCCGCCAGGGCAAGGGCAACATCATCAACATCAGCTCCATCCTCGGTTCAGGCGGCTTCGCCCCCGGCACCGTCCCCGGCTACTTCGCCGCGAAGGGCGGCGTCAACAACCTCACGCGCATGCTCGCCTGCGAATGGGGCGACCGCGGCATCCGCGTCAACGCCCTCGCCCCTCACTTCTTCGATTCCGAAATGACCCACGACATCCTCGTCTCGAGCGGCTTCATGGAGGTACTCGAAGGGCGCACGCCCATGCGCCGCATCGGCGAGGTGGCGGACCTCGCCGGCCCCATCGTGTTCCTCGCTTCGGATGCCTCGTCATTCATCAACGGGGTCGTGCTGCCGATCGATGGCGGCCTCACCGCTGGCCGCAGCTTCGCCCCGGGCCCCTACGTCTCCGATGAGTGGGACCCTGAGGGCCGTGGCCACCCGCTCATGCCCGGCACGGCGTGGGAATAGATCGGAGGCGCGGGGGCCAATTTGTCCTTATCTTTCGAGCGTACGTGCTCCTTTCACCAGCGAACCGCGGGCGATACCGTAGAGGAGTGAGCCAGCGAATGACCCGCTTGGTCGGCCCGCTGCCGTCGCTCCACCCGGCGCTTTCGACGGCCGGCCTGCGCCTCGCACTCCAGGCCACCCTCTTGCTGGCCATGGCCGCCAGCGTCGCCACGCGCACGTGGCAGGACCATGCTTGGCTGGGCTTCCTGCTCGTCGCCATCACGGTGGCCGCCTGGCTCCCCGAAGTGGGCCACCGCCGGGCCCGCTCCTGGTGGTTCGTCTACGTCGCCGGCATCTTCCTCTACACCCTCCTCCGCTCCTACGCCGATGAGACCGCCCTCCCCATCCGCGCTTCCTACGCCGCCGAAACGGACCGCATCCTCTTCTTCGGAGCGGACCCGGGGGCCTGGTTGCAAGCCCACTTCTTCGAACCGCCCGCCCTTTCCTTTCTCGATTGGGCCGCCGTCCTGGTGCACTGGTCGTTCTTTGTGGCGCCCCACGCCATGGCTGTCGCCATTTTTCTGTTGCGCCGTGACCTCTTCCCCCGCTACACGGCCCTCATCGTGGGCACCATGGCGCTCGGGCTCGTGGCCTTTTTCGCCATCCCCACGGCGCCCCCGTGGTTGGCATCCGGGGCCGGCGAATTCCCGCACGTGTTCCGCATCATGGATTACGTTGGCGGCGAAGCGAACGCGGGCGCCTACGACAGCCTCTACGCCTCGTTTGGCGAACCGAACTCCGTCGCCGCCATGCCCTCCGTCCATATGGCCGTTACCTTCGCCCTCTGGCTCTGGGCGCGCGAACACTATCCCCGCCGGGCGCCGCTGCTCCTCGCCTACAACGCCGTGATGGCCTTGTCGCTCGTTTACCTGGCCGAACATTGGGTATTGGACCTGGTGGCGGGCATGGCGGTTGCGTGGGTCTGCCACGTAGCGGTCCGCCTCGCGGTCACCCCGCGGGCCGCCACCCCCGCGCAACCACAGCAGCTGGCACCCGCGCGCGTCGTGGAAGAGAGAGGCTGACGAGACCGGAACACGCCTCCCCGTGCTGTACCGTTCCCCGGCCCCCCGATACCATAATCCCCGATGACAGCCCGCCAGCCCCGCCGCACGCGACGCCGCCAGGCGCCCGCCGCCACCCTGCCCCGGCCCATCGCCGGTGCCCCGCTGGAGCCCGGCGCGTCGCCCCGGCCGATACGCGGGGGCACTGTCCGCCACCGCCAGCACCATGTCACCACCGACTACGGCTACGTCCACCGCGACCTGCTCGCCGTCGCGGGCATCGGCAGCGCCGTCATCGCCTTCATCGTCGCGATGTCGTTCCTGCTCTAGAGGCGCCGGCCTTGCCGGTGCGCGCTCAGACCGCCCGCAGCTTCTGATAGGCCAGGTACGCCCCGATCCCTACCGCCAACAACCCAAAGCGTGCCACTGCGAAGTCCACGAACAGCAACTGCATCGCCCAGGCAAGGCAGATCCCACCGATAGCGAAGGCGACCACCCCCGGCCCGCGCTTGCGCCCCGTCGCGAAGTCGAGCGCACGCGTGAAGACGTAGCCCAGCCCCGCCCCCAGGAAGATGCCGAAGAGCCCGAACTGGAAGGGCAGCAGCACCGCCCCCCAGATCAGGCCCATCACCACGCCCCCCACGATGGCGGCCCCCGCTGCGCGCGCGTAGCCGCCCGCCGTCAGCGTGTAAATCGGGGACTTCATGATGCGCGCGCAATCGCGGCAGCGCGCGCCGACAGGCGTCTGTACCAGGCAACGGGGAAAGATCGGCGTTTCGCAGCGGCTGCAACGCAGCCCCGTCTCCACCGAGGGGTCACGCGGGCAGTGCACCACTCCTGTCACCGCAGTCATCGTTTGGTGACCCGTCCGTACAGCGCGTCCAGCATCGCGTTTAAGATACCCGACGCTCCGTAAAGGCGTGCTTAGCTCCCTGCTTCCATATCGACCAGCGCGAACGAGATCGTCCCTTCGGCCGCCAGCTTGCCATCGACCGTCGCGCGCACGTGGCCCTTGCCCACCGGGCCGCGCATCTTTTCGAGAGTGAACTCGAGACGCAACTGGTCCCCCGGCAGCACCTGCCGCCGGAAGCGCATCTTTTCGATGCCCCCGAAGAGCGGAGTCTTGCCCGCCATCGCAACGCCCTTGAGCAGCGTTACCGCTGCCACCTGCGCCATCGCTTCCACGATGAGCACGCCGGGCATCACCTTGCGCCCGGGGAAGTGCCCTTCGAAGAACCACTCGTTCGCCGTCACGTTCTTGATTCCCACAGCCCGCTTCCCTGCCTCTATCTCCACGATCCGGTCGACGAGCAGGAACGGGTATCGGTGCGGGATGATACGTTCGATTTCGTCCGCTTCGATCACGTCTTCGCTCCTGCCCTCCCCGGATGGGCGCACCGTGCCTCCACGAACTTCACGAAACGGTCCACCTCCATGTCCGGGAAGGGGATATCGCCGATCTCGCGATCGTCTGGATTGCCGAGCCCGTGGTAGTCACTCCCCCCAGATGTCGCCAGCCCAAGACGATCGGCGAGCGCCCGGTGCTTCGCCACGGTCTCCGCGTCGTAGTTCTTGTAGTACGTCTCGATACCGTCGATGGAGTCGGCCCCCCAGCTCGCCATTTCGGCGAGGACAGGTTCGTAGTTCGCCCCGATGAACACCGGATGGGCGGCGAACACAACCCCCCCGGCAGCGTGCACCATGCCGATTGCGGCGGCCGGCGAAAGCTTCGGGCGCGCCACGTCCGCCACCTTGCCGTTGCCGAGCCAGCGGTCGAACGCCTCCTGCACGCTCACCACCTGCCCCGCTTCCATCAGCGCCCGCGCCACGTGCGGCCTCCCCACGGAGGCTTCCCCGGCGATGGCGAAAACCCGCTCGACGCTGATCGACGCCCCTTCCGCCGCCAGGATGCGCACCGTTTCGTGTACGCGCCCGATGCGGCCTTCCCGGTACTCGCCCAGCTGTTTTTGCAACGCTGCCGAGGTGACATCGAAGCCGTAGCCAAGGAGGTGGATATCCGCGTTCACGCCACTGCTTTCCAGGTCAGCGCTCAGTTCCACCCCCGGGATGAGCCGCAACCCGAGCCGGCCCGCGGCGGCGCCCGCCTCTGCAAGGCCCGCCGTCGTGTCATGGTCGGTCAGCGAGAGCACCCGCACACCCTTCGCCGCCGCCGCTCCTATCACCCACGAGGGGCTCCGCACGCCGTCCGAGGCGGTGCTGTGCAGGTGGAAGTCTCCCTTCGCCATCAGCACACCACCCGGTCGCAGCGCGCGATGCTCACCGCCCGTCGCGTAGCATCGTCGATTTCCATGAGCACCCCGTTGAGCACCGCCGGCCCGCCCTCCGCCGCGGGCAGCCGCGTGGGCATCTGCGTCAGGAACTTGCGCAACACCTGCGCCACGTCGTCCCCGATGATCGAATCGCGCGCTCCGCACATGCCCGCGTCCGTGCAGTATGCCGTGCCCTTCGGCAGCAAGCGCGCATCCGCGGTTGGTACATGCGTGTGCGTCCCGATGACGGCCGCCACGCGCCCATCGAGGTACCACCCCAGCGCCTGTTTCTCGCTCGTCGCTTCCGCGTGGAAATCCACGAGCACGGCCTGCGCCTTCGGTATGCTCTCGAGCGCCGCGTCCGCTGCCCGGAACGGGTCATCGTAGTCGTTGCCCATGAAGGTGCGGCCGATGAGGTTGACCACCGTCAGCCCGCCTGCCGAGGCCATTCCGCTGCCGGGCGCGCCCGGAGGGTAGTTCAGGGGCCGTGTTATCGCGCGCCCCGAATCCAGGTAGGGGTAGATCTCTTTGTGCTGAAAGGTGTGGTTGCCACCGCTGATGATATCGATGCCCGCATCGAAGAGCCGGTCGGCGAGCGCGGGCGTGATCCCGCGCCCGCCCGCCATGTTCTCGCCGTTCGCGACCAGGCAATCCAGCGCCAGCTCGTCCCGCAGGGCGCGCGCCTGCCCCAGCACAGCTTCGCGCCCCGCGCTGCCCACGATGTCGCCCAGGAAGAGCACGCGCACCGCTAGCGCGCGTATTCGGTGGCGCGCGTCTCCCGCACCACCGTCACTTTTATCTGCCCCGGGTACTCCATCGTCTCTTCGATCTTCTGGCTCACATCGCGCGCGATGCGCATCGCCTCAAGGTCGTCCACCTGCTCGGGCTTCACGATGATGCGCACTTCGCGCCCCGCCTGGATGGCGAACGCCGACTCGACCCCCTTGAACCCCTTCGCGATCTCCTCGAGCGTCTGCAACCTCCGGATGTAGTTCTCCAGCGACTCCCGCCGCGCTCCCGGCCGCCCGCCGCTGACGGCGTCCGCCATCATCACGATCACCGCCTCCACCGTCGAAGGCTCCACTTCTTCGTGGTGTGCCTCGATGCAGTGCGCGATGGCGTCCTTCACACGAAAGCGGCGCGCGATATCGGCGCCGATGAGCGCGTGCGTGCCTTCAACTTCGTGGTCCACCGCCTTGCCCAGGTCGTGCAGGAAACCGCCCGCGCGCGCCACGTCCACATCCGCCCCGATTTCGCGGGCGATCATCGCCGCGATGTGGGCCGTCTCGATGGAGTGGCGCATCACGTTCTGGCCATAGCTCGTACGAAAACGCAGCCGCCCGAACACCTTCAGCACCTCCGGGTGCAGGTTCAGCACGCCCGCTTCCACGGCCGCCGCCTCGGCCGCTTCGTGCATCGTCGCATCGACATCGCGGCGCGCCTTAGTCACGGCCTCTTCGATGCGCGTGGGATGGATGCGCCCATCCTGCACGAGCGCGCTCAGAGCCACCCGCGCCACTTCGCGCCGCACCGGGTCGAACGCGCTCACGGTCACCGCGTCGGGCGTGTCGTCGATGATCAGGTCGACGCCCGTGGCCGCTTCGATGGCGCGAATGTTCCGCCCTTCGCGGCCAATGATGCGCCCCTTCATGTCGTCGCTCGGGATGGCGACCACCGAAACGGTGCTCTCCGCCGTCACTTCCGAAGCGTACCGCTGGATGGCCGTCGCGAGGATCTTGCGCGCGCGCACGCCCGCCGTCGCCTCCATCTCCTTCTCCACTTCGCGCACGCGGCGGCTCATCTCGTCGCGGATCTCCACTTCCACCGAGGCCATGAGCTGTTCGCGCGCTTCGCCCATCGTCAGGTTGGCGACGCGTTCGAACTCCTGCCGCTGCTGCGACCGGTACTGCTCCGCCTCGCCCCGCGCCTGCTCGATCTGACCCTCGCGGTCACGCACACCCTGGTCGCGGCGGTCCAGCGCCTCGGTCTTGCGGTCGAGGGTCTCTTCCTTCTGTGTCAGGCGCTGTTCGATGCGCGCCACCTCTGAGCGCCGCTCGCGCACCTCCGCCTCGAGCGCTGTGCGTTGCGATAGGTTCTCTTCTTGCGCCTGCAAGCGCAGTTCTTTGTGCTTCGATTCGGCCTCAGCGAGTATCCGGCTGGCCTGTTCCTCTGCCTGCTGCAGCGATGTCCCCACGGCGCGCCGCCGGATCAAATACCCGGCAGCAGCGCCAACCAGCAAACCCGCGAGGCCGACGATAATCACGACTATCGCCGGCATTTGAATACTCCAGATGTCTCACGTGGAAGTGATGCACGTAACTATCCCGCCCGCCCTCTCGGCGGGCCGAACTGCCGCGATCGTACGCTTGCCCTCCCGGCCCGTCAAAGCGCGCGCGCCCAACCACCCGTCCCCAACGGCGGCCGTTCGCCCGATCAGGGGCGTACGGAGCGGATCATCTTCAGCACGGCATCCTGCGTGGGGTGGCCACTGCCGGGATAGACGAGGACAAGGTAGGTGCGGTCCCCGGCGAACACCGTGTAGCCATCGACGCCATTCTTAGTCCGCTCGTGCCACACTTCGACCCCTCTTGCGCCCGCGTCCAGGCGCACCGCACGACCTTCCGGGGCACCAATGCGGAAGGGCAACTGGACGACCTCGATGTACGAGAACGTGCGCGGGTCGTAGTCAGCAGGGCTCAAACTCTCAGGCGGCGGTCCCCACTGCAGGATCGCCTGGCTCACACCATTCGGGCTGTCCGGAGACGCTGGCTGGCCTGCACTTGGACGAGCACGAAACCGGCCGGCGCATCGTAGAGCAGCCGCACCGGAAACCCCACGACGCGGCTTGCCTCTTCCATCGCATCGTCGACGCCGAGATTAGGGAACAGGCCATCGTCGGTCAGCAGTTTCACCGTCCGCGCGGCTGCGCGTTCATCGCGCAGAAAGGCCCACGCGCCGGCGCCCAGGGCCACCGCCACGAGCGCCGCCGCCGCAATCGCCAACCAGACGCTACGGCCGCGGTCGGTCATCGAGCTCCGCCCACGCCGCGCGCGTCGCTTCCGCCGCCACCGCGTAGTCGAATCCCTTCCCCCGCAAGAAGTTCCCCACCTTCGCGAAAAACGCCTCGTACTCTGTCGCGTGCACCGCCCGGCCCTTGCGCAACGCCAGCGCCCGCGCCGTTTCCAGGTCGTCGACGCCTTCCGTCGCCTGGTCGATCGACTCCGTCGCGATCCCGCGGCTGAGCAGCTCGTAGCGCAGCATCCGCCGCCCGCGTGGCGCGCTCTGGCGCCGGTCTTCTACCCACGCCCGCGCGAACTTCTCGTCGTCCACCAGCCCCGCCTCGCGCAACCGCCTGACCTCGGCTTCGACCGCGTCTGGGATAACGCCCCGCTGCGCCAGGCGCTGGCGGATCTCCCGTTCGCTGCGGGCGCGGTGCGACAGCAGCCGCAGCGCCGCTTCGTGTGCCAGCACGCGCTGTTCCGCCGCTTCCAGCGCGGCCAGCGTTTCGGGTGTCACTTCCGCTCCCGCCACCACGCCCGCGCGCGTGCACGCTTCCTCGCTGCACAGGAACGTCTGCCCGTCGCTCAGTTCGATCGTGACCTGCCGCCCACGTCGCGCCGCCCGTATCGCTGTCACCGTCGTGCTAGCAGGGAGGTCGTCCATAGCCTCGTGGTCAGCTGCCTCCGCCCACCAGCACGGGGACGGGCTCCGCGCCAACGCCGCCCGCCGACGGCAGCCCCAGGTCGCGACGGATCTCCGCCTCCAGTTCGTCGCGCAGCTCAATGTGGTCTTCCAGGAACTGGCGCGCGTTCTCGCGGCCCTGGCCGATGCGCATATCGCCATAGCTGTAGAACGCCCCGCTCTTGCTCAGGATCCCGCGCTCCACCCCCATGTCCACAATCTCGCCGGAGCGGTTGATGCCGCGCGGTGCTTCGAACATAATCTCGAACTCCGCCTGCTTGAACGGCGGCGCCACCTTGTTCTTGACCACCTTCACCTTCACGCGGTTCCCCACGATGTCGTTGCCACGCTTCACCGACTCAACCCGCCGTATTTCGAGCCGCACCGAGGAGTAGAACTTGAGCGCCCGCCCGCCCGGCGTCACCTCCGGGTTGCCGAACACAACCCCCACCTTCTCGCGCAACTGGTTGATGAAGATGACCGACGTGCTAGTGCGCGAAATCGTCGCCGTCAGCTTGCGCAGCGCCTGCGACATCAGCCGCGCCTGCAGGCCCATATGCGAATCGCCCATTTCGCCTTCAATCTCCGCCCGTGGCACCAGCGCCGCCACCGAGTCGATCACAATGGCGTCGACGGCGTTCGAACGCACGAGCGCCTCGCAGATTTCGAGCGCCTGCTCGCCCGTGTCCGGCTGACTCACCAGCAGTTCCTCCACCCGGATCCCCAGGCCGCGTGCGTACGAAGGGTCCATCGCGTGCTCCACATCGATGTACGCGGCCGTGCCGCCGGCCTTCTGCGCTTCCGCCATGATGTGCTGCGCGAGTGTGCTCTTGCCGGCCGATTCCGGCCCGTAGATCTCGGTCACCCGCCCACGCGGGATGCCGCCGATACCGAGGGCGTGGTCCAGCGCTATCGACCCGGTCGAAATCGCCTCCACCGTCATCCGCTCCGTCGCGTCATCGAGCCGCATCACCGCCCCGCGGCCGAACTGCTTCTCTATCTGCCCGAGTGCGAGTTCCAGCGCCCGTGCCCGGTCGGTGGCCTCAGCCATGCTTCACCAGCCTGTGAAACTGCCGCGCCCGTCCTGCCTCTGGCGCCAGCGCGAAGTGCATGCTACACCTGCCCATGCGCAAGAACAAGCGTTCTGTTTGTGCTATCACCTCCACTTGCGGGCGCGAACCGCCACCAGAAAGGGAATTCGAACCATGCAGACGCAACTCGGCCATATCGAAGTCAAGGTCGCCCCGGGCAACCTCGCCTTCTATCGTGAACTCATGGCCTTCCTCGGCTGGTCCACGATCTTCGAAAACGAGGAGATCCTGGGCGTCGGAGGTTCCAGCGGCGCCAGCCTCTGGTTCGTCGGCCACGCCAGCAGCGCCACCAACGACGCGACGGCGCGGGCGTGAACCATCTCGGTATCGCCGCCGAGTCGCAGGCGGCCGTGGATGCGGTGGTGCAATACCTGGGCGAGCACTCCCTCAAGCCGCTTTTCGAAACACCGCGCCACCGCCCCGAATTCGCCGTTAGCGAAACTGCCACCTACTACCAGGTCATGTTCGAATCCCCCGACCGCGTGCTGTTGGAAGTGGTCTACACCGGGCCGAAATCGGGCTGAGCGCGGCCAGCTGATGGCGCGCATCCAGGTCCGCGTCACCCCTCGCGCCTCGCGTGATTCGATCGAGCTGCTGCCCGATGGCGCCATCCGCGTCCGTGTCACCGCCGCGCCCGCGGATGGCGCTGCGAACGCCGCCGCCGCCCGGCGCCTCGCGAAATCGCTCGCCCTTCCCCCGCGCGATGTGGTGCTCGTCTCAGGCGCCACCTCCCGCGAGAAAGTGTTCGACGTTCCGCTCGATCCTGCAGAGCTGCGCCGCCGCCTCCAACCGAAGAGCTAGCACTTTGTGAAGAAGTCGGCGCCAGTTCCGAAGTGGGCCCGGGTCTGTTACTCCCCCCGCCCACCGCGGGGGGCGAGGGGGTGGGGGTGACGGCCCGAGGCCGCGGAGTGAGCGCGTAGTTTCTCAATTGAGAGCTAGAGAGCCCGCACAACCGCGCCCCTTCGCCCGCCCTGCGCTAAGGTGAATCTCCGCCCGGGACGCCGCCTGCGCCGCCGGAGCCCATCACAAGGAACCCCACCGTGCCTGCACCCGACCTCGAGACCATCGTCTCGCTCGCCAAGCGCCGAGGCTTTATCTTCCCCTCCGCCGAAATCTACGGCGGATTCGCCAACACCTACGACTATGGCCCCCTCGGCGTTGAGATGAAACGCAACATCCGCGACGCCTGGTGGCGCTCCATGGTGCGCGAGCGCGACGACATCGTCGGCCTCGATGCCGCCCTCCTTACCAACCCGCAGGTCTGGGTCGCAAGCGGCCACGTCGCCAACTTCACCGACCCCCTCGTCGATTGCAAGACGTGCCAGCAGCGCTTCCGCATGGACCACCTCGAAGAAGGCGCCTACGGCCCCGTGCAGCGCGACGCCGCCGGCCGCAGCCTCTGCCCCAACGACCAGGGCGAGCTCACCGATCCCCGTCAGTTCAACATGATGTTCAAGACACAGGTCGGGCCCGTCGCCGATGAATCCTCAATCGCTTACCTGCCCCCGGAGACCGCCCAGGGCATCTTCGTCAACTTCGAAAACGTCGTCGCCTCCATGCGCCGCAAGCTGCCCTTCGGCATCGCCCAGACGCGCATGAGCTTCCGCAACGAAATCACGCCAGGCAAGTTCATCTTCCGCACGCTCGAATTCGAACAGATGGAGATGGAATACTTCTGCCGTCCCCCCAAGGACCGCGACCACCCGGACGAGTACCTGGACATCTACCATCGCTGGGTGGGCGAACGCCTGCACTGGTACACCGACCGCCTGGGCATCGACCCTGCCCGCCTGCGCCTGCGCCCCCATCGTCCCGACGAACTCTCCCACTACAGCATCGGCACCACCGATATCGAGTACCTCTTCCCCTGGGGCTGGGGCGAACTGGAAGGCGTCGCCTGCCGCACCAACTTCGACCTCACCGAGCACGGCAAGCTCAGCGGCCACCCCCTCACCTACTTCGACGATGAGACGAACGAGCACATCGTGCCGTGGGTGGTGGAGCCCGCCGCCGGCCTCAGCCGCACCCTCGCCGTCGCTCTGCTCGATGCCTACAGCGAAGAGCCCGATGAGAAAGGCGAAAAGCGCGTCGTGCTCAAGCTGCGCCCGAACATAGCCCCGATCAAGGTGGCCGTGCTGCCGCTTTCCAAGAACGAGGCCCTGCGCCCCACCGCCCGCAAGGTGTACGACCTGCTCCGTCCCGCTTTCATGACCCAGTACGACGAGACCCAGTCCATCGGCCGCCGCTACCGCCGCCAGGACGAAATTGGCACCC
>JBPCLM010000100.1:0-32959 GCA_051003295.1 Tepidiformaceae bacterium
TTCATGCCCAACACCTTGGTGATGGCCGCTGTCAACGTCGTCTTGCCGTGGTCGACGTGCCCAATGGTGCCCACGTTCATGTGCGGCTTGTTTCGTTCGAACTTTGCCTTCGCCATCGCTTCTTGCCTTTCTCTGGGACTTCCTGGTTTACGCGACGCCCACTGCCTGCTTTGTCAGCGAGGCAGCGATGTTCTTGGGGACTTCTTCGTAGTGGTCGAACTCCATGCTGTAGCTCGCGCGTCCCTGTGAAAGCGAGCGGAGGTCGGTGGAGTAGCCGAACGTTTCCGCGAGGGGGACGTTGGCGTGCACGATTTGCGTCTTGCCCATCGAATCGGTGCCCAAGATCATTCCCCGGCGGCTGTTGATATCGCCCACGACGGCGCCGAAGTAGTCCTCGGGGCAGCGTACTTCGACTTTCATGATCGGTTCGAGGATGACGATGCCCGCCCTGCGGGCGGCTTCCTTGACGCCGATAGAGCCGGCGGCCTTGAAGGCCATCTCCGAAGAATCGACAGAATGCATCGACCCATCGAGGAGGGTCACCTTGACATCGAGTACAGGGTAACCGCTCAGGATGCCGCCCTGCAGGGCTTCGCGTGCGCCGGCCTGGACGGCGGGGATGTACTCCCTGGCCACGGAGCCGCCGACGATCTTGTTTTCGAAGACGAAGCCCTGCCCGCGTTCGAGGGGCTCCACCTGAACTTCGACGACCCCGTACTGGCCGCGGCCGCCGCTCTGGCGCACGAAGCGCCCTTCCGCCCTGGCTGTGCGCGTGATCGCCTCGCGGTAGCTCACCTGGGGCCGGCCCACGTTCGCCGCCACTTTGTGTTCCCGAAGCATGCGGTCGACGATCACTTCTAGGTGCAGTTCGCCCATGCCCGAAATCAGGGTCTGGCCGTTCTCCTCGTCGAAAGTCCAGTGGAAGGTGGGGTCTTCTTCGCTCATCTTCATGAGCGAATCGCCCATTTTGTCCTGGTCTTCCTTGCTCTTGGGTTCGAGGGCCACACGGATGACCGGCTCGGGGAAGGTGATGTTCTCGAGGATCACGGGATGGTCGAGCGCGCAGAGCGTGTCCCCCGTGAACGTCTTCTTCAGGCCAACTGCGGCCGCGATGCCGCCGGCGTAGATCGCGTCCACTTCTTCGCGTTGGTTGGCGTGCATGCGCAGCACGCGGCCGATGCGCTCGCGCTCGCCCTTGGTGGCGTTGTAGATGTTTTCCCCTGCCTTCAGCACCCCGCTGTAGACCCGAAAATAGGCGAGCCGACCGACGTAGGGATCGGACACAATCTTGAAGGCGATCGCGCTCAGCGGTTCTCTATCGTCGGGCCGCCGCACCACCTCGCCGCCGTGTTTCGGGTCCACGCCCGTGACCGGCGGGATATCGACGGGGCTGGGGAGGTAGTCCACCACCGCATCCAGCAGCAACTGGATGCCCTTGTTCTTGAGCGCGGACCCGCAGAGCACCGGCGTCACCAGGCTGGCAAGTGTCGCGCGGCGAATGGCCGTCTTCATTTCATGCGCGCCGATGGCGTGCCCTTCAAGGTAGCTGATGGCAATCTGGTCATCGACGTTGCCGATGCCCTCGACGAGCTTTTCACGTGCTTCACGGGACTTCTCCACCATGTGGGGCGGGATCTCCCGCCGCTCGGGCGCGTCGTCTTTGTCGCCGCTGAACCACCACCAGCACATCTCCACCAGGTCGATGCAGCCCTGGAACTCGGATTCGGCCCCTACCGGGATCTGGATCGGCACGGGGTTCGCTCCCAGGCGGTCCACCATCATGTCGATCGTGCGCCAGAAATCGGCGCCCGTGCGATCCATCTTGTTTACGAAGCAGATGCGCGGCACGCCGTAGCGATCCGCCTGGCGCCATACCGTCTCGGATTGCGGCTCCACGCCCGCCACCGAATCGAAGCACACCACGCCGCCATCGAGCACGCGCAGGCTGCGCTCCACTTCGGCCGTGAAGTCCACGTGGCCGGGCGTATCGATGATGTTGATGGAGTGCTCGTTCCAGGCGGCCGTGGTCGCAGCGGACGTTATCGTGATGCCGCGTTCGCGCTCCTGCTCCATCCAGTCCATCGTGGCGCTGCCTTCGTGAACCTCACCAATCTTGTAGGTCTTGCCGGTATAGAAGAGGACGCGCTCGGTCACGGTCGTCTTGCCCGCGTCGATGTGGGCAATGATGCCGATATTCCGGATGCGTTCGATATCGATGAGCCGGGGCATGAATCCTGTGACCTTCCTCGGGGCGAAAGCCCTACCAGCGATAGTGGACGAAGGCGCGGTTCGCCTCCGCCATGCGGTGTGTGTCGTCGCGGCGCTTGATTGCAGCGCCGGTGTTGTTCGACGCGTCGAGCAGTTCGCCCGCAAGCCGTTCGGACATCGACTTGCCGCCGCGCGTGCGCGCCGAAGTGAGCAGCCAGCGCATGGCCAGGGCGATGCGCCGATCGGGCCGGATTTCCACGGGCACCTGGTAGGTCGCCCCGCCCACGCGGCGCGGCTTCACTTCCAGCACCGGCGTCGCGTTGCGCACGGCCTGGTTGAACACGTCCAGTGGGTCGCGCCCCGTCTGGCCCTGGATGCGGTCGAAAGCGCCGTAGAGGAGGCGTTCGGAAGTGCTCTTCTTGCCACGCGTCATGAGTTTGTTGATCAAGATCTGGACCTGCACGTTGTTATAGCGCGCGTCAGGCGGCGTGGGACGCTTTGCGGGCCGGTTCCTTCGTGCCATGGCTCAGTTGCTCCGTTAGTTGGTTCGCGTGAAAACCGGCCTACTTGCGGCGGCCGGCGGTCTGGGTGCTCTTGCGCGTGCCATACTTGCTGCGACCCTGCTTGCGGTTGTTGACGCCGGTCGCATCGAGCGCTCCGCGGACGATGTGGTAGCGCACGCCGGGCAGGTCCTTGACGCGCCCACCGCGCACGAGCACCACGGAGTGTTCCTGCAGGCTGTGGCCTTCGCCGGGGATATAGGCCGTAACCTCGATTCCGTTGGTCAGCCGTACGCGGGCGACCTTACGCAGAGCCGAGTTCGGCTTCTTCGGCGTTTGCGTGCGCACCTGGGTGCACACCCCACGCTTCTGGGGCGAACCCTTGCCCGCTTCCTTGCGCAGCCGCCCGGTATGGGAGTTGAAGCTGAACAGGAGCGCAGGCGCCCCCGACTTCTTCCCCTTTGGTGTGCGGCCCTTGCGGACCAACTGGTTGATGGTCGGCATCTCTGCTTCCCCTGTGCTCGCGGTCGCAGGGTTGGGCCCCACGGCTGCATGGATACGGATGAACGGGTGGAAGACGCTTCCCGTTCCAAATTCTGGGCACAAAAACAGGCCGAAAAGCCTGTTCGTGAACAGCGCCCCGTGTGCGATTGCTGCACGGGACCGTCTTCAAGCACTCAGCTTTGCGACCCGCCGATCTGTCTCGTGCCGGTCCGTCAATAAGCGCCGAAGGATAAGACTAGCACCTGCATGCAAACTGTCAACTTCGCGGCTGCGAGCGCCGAAGCTGCGCGGCACGCTTCCCGGCCCGCGTGGCGGCCCGTACATTGCGGCCAGTGGACTCCCTCACGCTGGCCGAAGCCCGTCGCCTGGCGCTCGCCGCGCAGGGCTTGGCCTTGCCCCGTCCGGCAGTCGTCACTGAGGCCGAACTCGAGCGCGTCGTCCAGCACGTCGACCTCGTGCAACTCGATTCCGTGAACGTGCTCGTGCGCAGCCACTACCTCCCGTTCTTTTCGCGCCTCGGGCCGTACGACCGCGGCCTGCTCGATAGCCTGGTCTACGAACGCCGCGCGCTCTTCGAGCACTGGGGCCATATGGCTTCGTTAATCCCAATCGAGCGTTACGGGATGATGCGCCATCGCATGGAGGAACTGCGTTCAAGGCCGCACTGGCATCTCGAGCTCATCAACGAGGAGTTCCCGGGTTACTTCGAGACCGTGCTCGAAGAGGTGCGCTCCCGCGGGCCTATCTCTGTTTCCGGCCTCGAAGATGGGGGCGAGCGGCGCGGGTGGTGGGGCTACGGTCGCGGCAAGATGGCGCTCGAGTGGCACTTTGCCAGCGGGGCGATAGCAGCCAGCGGGCGCCGCAACTTCATGCGCTCCTACGACCTGGCGGAGCGCGTCTTTGCAGCTGATGTGCTCGCGCAGCCTGCGCTTTCGAAAGAAGAGGCGCAGCGCGAGATGCTCCTCATCGGCGCGCGCTGCCACGGTGTCGGCACTGCAAGAGACCTGGCCGACTACTACCGGCTGCGCATGCCCGATGCACGTCCGCACCTGCGTGGGCTGGTGGATGCCGGCCAGCTGGAATTGGTCGCGGTCGAAGGCTGGCCCGAGCGCGCGTACATGCTGCCGGGCACTCCGAACCCGCCAACGGCGGTAACGGCGCGCGCCCTCCTCAGCCCCTTCGATTCGCTGGTGTGGGAGCGTGCCCGCACAGAGCGCCTTTTCGGCTTCCACTACCGCATCGAAATCTACACCCCCGAACCCCAGCGGCGCTTTGGCTACTACGTGCTCCCCTTTCTCATGGACGAGCAACTGGTCGCGCGTATCGACCTCAAGGCCGACCGCAAGCTGAGCGCGCTCGAGGTGCGCGGTGCCCACGCCGAAGAGGGCGTGCAGCCCGCCGCCGTGGCGGCCGCGCTCGCCCCGGAGCTGGTTTCCATGGCGGAGTGGCTCGGCCTCGAACAGGTACGCATCGGCAACCGTGGCTCTCTCGCCGCCCCGCTGCTCAAGATTCCTTCGTTCCGCCCGATATCCTGAGCCGCGGCGCTGTGGGGAGTGTCCGGCTGCACTTATCTTCCACCCAACCGTACGAACACGGGCCTTCGACCCGGCCGTGGCCCAGCCGTTAGTTCAATCAGGCGCCCCCTGACCAGGGGATGCCCGGCGACATTGTCCTCCCCGTCGCAGGGGGCGCGGCCCGGTAACACGGACCGCGTCCCCAACCCACACCCGGCCCGGTGGTTTCTCGGCGACAGTTCGAGCCCCGTGAACGGTACACTCGCCGAGTGACCGTACAGCCCGCCGCCGCCACCACCCCCGCGGCCACGGCGGCGATCACCACCACCCGCGCCTACCTCCAATTGATCCTCACCGTCGGCATCTGGGGCGGCTATTTCGTCGTCGCCAAGAAAGGCGTGGACGAAGCAAGCCCGCTCGCGCTTTCGGCGGGCCGCTATGTCATCGGCGGGGCCATCCTGCTGGGCCTCGCGCTGCGTTCGCGACCCTTCCCGCGCCCGTCGCGCCGGGAGTGGGTCCTGCTTGGTGCGATGGGTTTCACCTCGGTCTTCGGTTTCAACGTCCTCTCCTTCATTGCATTTGAACTTGCCCCCGCGAGCGATGGTGCGCTCATCATGCCCACCATGCCGACGCTCTTTATCCTGCCTCTCGCCGCCCTTCTCTTTGGCGAACACCCCGGGCGCTGGCAATTCGCCGGCCTGGCACTCCTGCTCCTCGGCGAATTCTTTGTCTTCCGGGAAGCCCTCTTCTCCGCGGACATCAACGGCGAACGGCTTGGCGGCATCGCCCTCTTCTTCACAGCCGCCTTTCTCTGGGCCATCTACACCCTTTGTGCGCGCGCGCTCGGCGGGCGAATCTCGCCCATCCACGCGACGCTCTACGCCGTCGCGCTGGGCGCAGTATTCCTCATCCCCATCGGCGCCTGGCCGCTCGCGAACGAACTCCGGGATGACGCGGCGCCCGGCCTCCTGGTAGCGCTCTTCTACCTGGGCGCGCTGCAAACTGTCGTCGGGCTCATCTGGTGGTTCCAGGGGGTCCAGGCGATCGGCGCAGCACGGGCCGCCGTCATCAACACCCTCGTGCCGGTGGTCGCCCTTGTACTCGCCGCCTTCTTCCTCAATGAAACCCCGGGGCCCGAGCGCATCGCGGGCGCCGCGCTCGTGGTCGCCGGCGTCGGCATCGCCTCGGTGGTGGGCGCGCCCGTGGCGCGCAAGTTCCTACCGCCCTGACGTTGCCTCCCGCCCACCGCCGTGACACGATACGTCCGGTTCTGCAGCCCGCGACGCAGAGGAGTGCGCGTGACATACCCCACAGTTGGCGAAGACAACTACGCGGCGGTCTGCCCGTACCTCGGGCTGGGTGACGACGCCGACTCGCACGCGACGTACGCGACGGAGGCGCATCGCTGCTACCGGCTGCCCACGCCGACGCGCATCGCCACCGGCCACCAGGAAACCTACTGCCTCGGCGAAAACCACGTCCAGTGCCCCGTCTACCGGGGCGAGGGCATCCCGACGCCGGCCGGCGCAGCGGGTGCTGCCGCTGCCGCGGGGGGCGCTGCCTCAGCCGCAGCCGGGGGCCGCCCCCGCCCTGAAGCACCCCCCACCCCGGAGCGCCCACCCGCAGAGCCTGCACGAGGCGCCGGCCTTGAGCGCGGACCGCAGCGGCCCCGCCGTCCCGCCCCTGGGGCCATCGGCCCGCGCCCGCGCGCTGGCGGGATCAGCATGCCCGTCGCCACGGTCGGCCTCTTCGCCGCGGCGGCCGTCATCATCCTCCTCGCGTTCCTCATCCAGCGGGCCATTGGCGGCGACGGCGACGATGGCCTTTCCCCCGCCGACACCGTCGCCACCAACCAGGCTCTCAAGACGCAGACGCCGCAACCGGGTGGCGCCGCACGCACCACCACCACCGGGACCGCCACGCCGGGCACAGCCACGCCGGGCACAGCCACACCCGGAACGACCACGCCCGCCACGACGACGCCCGCCGGGTCGGGCGCGCGGACCTACACTGTGAAGGCGGGCGATACCTGTGGCGCTATCGCCGCGGCCAACAACGTGACGCCCCAGGCCCTGATCGCCGCGAACCCCAGCGTCAACAGCGAATGCTCCAACCTCCAGGTCGGCCAGGTCCTCCAGCTCCCGTAGGCCTCTCCTCCCGGCTGGCCAGCTCAGTCATCGGCCCCTGCCGGGGCTGTCGGTCGATGTGGTGTTCCGTGACCCAACGCTGGCGCGCCTCCCAGTGCCCGGGGTGCGATGGCCAGCCGGCCTGGCATTCTTCCACCCATTTCCAATCCGCCCAGCAGAGCAGGGCGAGGTTCAGGTCGCGGCGCGCCAGCCGGCGCACGGCGCGCATCAGCGGCGTGCGCGCGCGCTTGCGCGGCTCCACCTTGTCGGCGATGAGGATGACCTTCGCGATGAGCGGCATTGCGGGCGCGCCGAGTGTGTGGGCGCGCACGGCCTGGAGCGCCTCGTCGTCGGTGACCGCGAAGCGCTCGCGCAGCACGACGGCCGCTATCGGGCCGTGGAGGAGCACGGGGCTGGCGGCCTCGGCAGCGCCAACGGGCACGCCCGTTTCCCTGGCGAGCCGTAGTTGCTCGCTATCGGGGAACGAACGAAAGAGGTCGTGGCCCCAGACAGCCAGGGCGACGCGCTCAGGGTTCAGGTCCCAGCGCGCACCCAGGTCCAGCGCTTCCGCCAGGACGCGCTCCACGTGGTGCAGCAGCCCACGCGGGCGCGTTTGCAGTTCGGCCCGCACAGCGGCCACTTGCGCAGCGACCGATGCGGCCATCAGCCCTCGGGGCCCAACTTCCGCCCACCGAGCAGGTGCAGGTGCAGGTGCGGGATGGTCATGCCCGCGTTGTCGCCCACGTTGAAGGCGAGCCGGTAGCCCGCTTCGCTCACGCCCTCGAGGCGCGCCACTTCCTTCGCCAGCACGAACACGCCCGCGAGCATGTCGCCGTGCGTCCACTCCATCTCGCGCGCGGAACTTACGTGCTGGCGCGGGATGACAAGACAGTGCACCGGCGCCCGCGGGTTGATATCGCGGATCGCGAACGCGTGGTCGTTCTGGGCCAGCTTATCGACCGCCACATCGCCTGCGCTCATGCGGCAGAAGAGGCATTCCACCATGCACAGATTGTACGCCCGCCACCGGTGACACCGCGGTGGCAGAGTTGAGCCGGCCGCCCTAAGCTCGCGGTTGTGAGCCAGGCGCCGCCGCCCGATGTCCTATCACTCTTCTGGTCGCCCGTCTGCGCTGTCGGAAGCCATGGCGCGGCGGGGCCGAACGCCCAGCTCTGCGTATCCGTGTTCGGCGCGGGTGTCGTCCCGGACCGACCGCGCCTGCTCGTCAACCTCTGGAAGGACAACCGCACCGCGGTACTCGCCGGGGAGGCGGGCACCCTCGCCATCACCGTGCTTTCGGCGGCCCAAGTTCACCTCGTCGATGTGCTCGGCCTCAAGAGCGGCAACGACGGGCCGAAGCTCGAGGGCGTCGCTTACGAGCTCACGGCCACCGGCGACCCCTACTTTCCAGGGGGCGCCGCCCTGCTCGAATGCGAGATTATTGAACGTCTCGACCTCGGTGACGCCTGGGCGTTCCTCGTGGCTGTGCGCGAGCGGCGGCGCCTTTCCGATGCTGCCCCGCTCTCACGCCAGGAACTCATGTCCCTCGCCGGAGCGGACGTACGAGACCGCTGGGCGGCTAAGATAGCGGCCGCCATCCCCGCCTACCGCATCGCCATGCACTGGATGGATTAACGCACTCGTCCTCAGTCAGGTAAGCCGGAGATCGTTCGTCCAGATTCGGAACGGTCGGGCGTTCCCTGTTGTAGGGGGCGGTGACGCGCAATGGATGGTACGACGGCTCACCGACGCGGTGTGGCAGTTACCGCGGAGGACGCTCCCAGGAGTTGGAGGACCATTTCCGCGTAGAGATGGTGACCCAGCACGCTCAGGTGCGAGCCATCGGACGCGACACCCGTCGCGGTCGCGCCGGCCGCCTCCAGCGCCGCCTCGCCATCGGCCCAGAGGAAGCGGTGGCCGGCGCCCGCCTCGCGCAGGACCGATTCGAACCGGCGGGTGGTCGTCATCATCCCCGGGTTCAAACGCTGCAACTCTTCGCTGAAGGCAGGGTACGAGAGTGCCAGCACCTGGAGGTCTTCGAGACGCGCCAGCCTCCGGAAGATCTCCAGGTACGTCTCCGTCACCTCTTCGACGGTCGCACGGGGGGCCACGCCGATTACTTTCCGAGCCAGCCGTTGGGTCCAGGTGTTCGCGAGCCGGGCGGGACGGCTCTCGCCCGAAGTCCTGCGCTGCATGGCGCCCTCGGCGCGGAGATACCACCGGTAGGCCCGCTCCCCAAAGCGCTGGCGTACGCGTAGGGAAACATACCCTACGGCGAAGGCGTACGTGACCAGGGGAAGGATCACGATATCCGGCTGGGAAGCTTCCGCGGCTTCGGAAACCACAGCGGCCGCCCGGGGTCCGTAGGGAGCGAGACGCTTTTCATCGAGCGCGGCACGTGCAGCCGTGCCGCGTTCCAGTCCGCTCCGGATGAGTTCGGGCCAGGTCTCCCCCTGAATCATCTGGCCCGCGGTGTCACTGTTTCCCAACAGGAGAATCTTCATGGAACGCCCCGGCGCGGACACTACGCGAAGAGCACGTGTTGCACGAGGAAGCGCTGGACAGCGGTGTAAAACTGCTCGATCGTCTCGCTCTTGCGCCAGCCGTGCCCTTCCCCGGGGTACACGTGGTATTCGTGCGGCACGCCGCGCGCCCGCAACGATGCGACGATGCTGTCGCTCTGCTCGCGTGGCACCACGCGGTCGATTTCGCCCTGGAAGACGGCGATCGGGTCCATGATCTTGGCCGAGTGGAAGATCGGCGAGCGCTCGCGGTATGTGGCCGCGGCTTCGGGCAGTGGCCCCAGCATCGAATCGAGGTAGCGCTGCTCGAACTTGTGGGTGTCGCTCGCGAGCGTGAACTGGTTCGCGACGCCGAAAAGACAGACGCCCGCCTTGTAGAACCCGGGCAGTTCCACCAGCGATTGGAGCACCGTGAACCCGCCCGCGCTTCCGCCCATGATCACCACCTTGCCGGGATCCGCCAGGCCCTGGCTCGCCAGGTGCATCGCACCGAACTTCGAATCCTGGACGTCGTAGATCCCCCAGCTCCGTCGCAGCTTGAGCATGTACTCGCGGCCGTAGCCGGTGCTGCCGCGGTAGTTCACCTGCAGCACACCGTAGCCCCGCGTCGCGAAGAACTGTGCCTGCGGCGACCACGATGCCTGCACCTGCGACGTCGGGCCACCGTGCACCAGCACGATCAGGGGCGGCAGCCCGGAGCCTTCGAAACGCTCGCTGGCGGGCGGGTAGTACAACCCGTGCGCTTCCTCGCCATCGAAGGACGGCCAGGTGATCGCCTCGGGTACGGAAAGCGCCCCCGTCGCCACGTTCTCGCTGTCCGAACGCCGGCGCACGGAGAGGCCCTTCGCGCCCTCCTCCCAGACCACTACCTGAGACGGTTGGCTCCCGCCGCTGGCGACGAAGGCGACGCGCCCATCCGCGGACGCCGCCGGGTGGCTCAGGTTGGTGTACCCCGCGTGGGCAACCTCGCGCGCCGCCGCCCCTTCCGGCGAAATCACCACGGCTGTGTCGAACCCTCTGTCGCCCCGCACCGTCACAACGGACCCCGCCGGCAACACAGCAAAGCTGCGTTGCCCCTGGCTCCACGCGGGCTCGCCGTAGTCGGCGATGCCGTGCGTCAGCTGCGTGACGGCGCCGGTGCGCAGGTCGCGCCGGTAGAGGTGGCCCCAACCGCTCTCATCGGAAACGTAGTAGACGGCGCCGCCCTCCGGCGAAAACCCGGGCTGGAAGATGGACACGTCCTTGCCGCCCGCGAGCACCGTCGCGCTCGTCATCAGCGGCAACCCGCCTTCGGGGAAGGCGAGGTTCGCCAGCTTCAGCTCCGTGCCGTCCCAGGGCATGTTCGGATGGTCCCATTCGACCCACGCGAGCCGGTCGCCGGCGGGGTGCCAGGCGGGCTGCATGTAGAAGTCGCGGCCCTCCGCCAGCCGCGCCGGCCACGCTTTCCCCGCCGTATCGACGACGGCGATCACGTCCACGTCCTCATAGGTGTGGACGTAGGCCAACCAGCGGCCGTCCGGAGAAACCGCTGGCGAAGAGGCAGCCCCGAACGCAGGCGTGATTGGTTTCGCGCCGCCCCCCGCGAGGTCCTGGCGGTAGATGCGCTGGTCTTCCTGCCCGACGAAGTAGGCCACCCCGCGCGCCAGCGTGAAATCGCCGCCGCCATAGCCCACGAAGGCGCGCACGGAGATCTCCGGCGTCAGGTCCCGCGTCGCGCCACCTTCGACGGGCTGCACGACGACCACGCCGCGATCGGAGCGCCCCTCGACCCAGCCCAGGGTGCGCCCGTCGGTGTCCCAGCAGGGCTCAGCCAGCCGCAGGCTAACGGCGAGGCTCTTCGGCGTGATGGGGCTTTCCCACAATCCGTACATCTTCTGTTCGCGCATGACGAATCCTCCCCGAGCGCGCTTGGCGGTGGCGACCCATTATGGCAGTATGATCGGTATGAAGCGCACTACCGTGAGCCTGCCGGATACGCTCGCCGCCAGACTCGAAGCGGAAAGCCGCAGGCTGGGCCTGACGGTCTCGCATGTTGTCCGGGAAGCCCTTGAGCAGCGGCTCCATGACAAGGCATCCGGCGACCGTTACTCGTTCATCGGGCTGGTCAACAAAGGCGGGTACCCCGAAAGTGACCAGGCCGAGGAGTATCTCGCCAGGTATTGGATGAATGACCTCCTCACCAGTGGGGATCGTTGACGCTGGCCCGTTGATCGCGGCCGTCGATGGGCTTGACCGCAACCACCGCAACGTGGTGGTGCTGTTCAATGACCGTCGCTGGCGCTGGGTGGTGCCCGCCCTCTGCGTGGCAGAGGCGGCTCACATAATCGAAAAGAAGTACGGGCCTGCGACGGGGGCCAATTTCCTTCTGTCGCTGGGCGCACTTGAAGTGCTCGCGCCACTACGCGAAGAGTGGGGACGGATCGCGGAACTGGTACGCCAGTACGCCGACTTCCCCATCGGAGGCACCGACGCGTCTATCGTCACGCTCGCGGAACGCTTGGACACCGATACCATCCTCACGCTCGACAGGCGCCACTTCGGCGCCATCCGGCCGCGGCACCGCGAGGTCTTGCGCCTGCTGCCGGAGTAGGGCGCTAGCGCTTGCGGCGGATCACGTCACGAGCGGCCTGGGCGACGCGAGCGGGCGTCAATTCGAAGAAACCGAGCAGTTCGTCCCACTTACCGCTCGTCCCGTAGCGGTCCACGCCAACGAACTCGATCGGCGCCGGGTGTGTCGCCGCGAGCACGCGCGCGACCGCAGACCCGAGGCCGCCCGTCGTCTGGTGTTCTTCCGCCGCGACGATCGCGCCGGTTTCGCGCGCAGCCGCGATCAGCGCCTCCCGGTCGACGGGTTTCACGGTCGCCATGTTCAGCACGCGCGCGGAAATCCCTTCGCCCGCCGGGATCGTGGCGGCCTCCACGTCCATCGCAACCATCACGCCACAGGCAACGATGGTCACATCGCTTCCCGGCCGCAGGCAGTGCGCCCTGCCGATTTCGAACTGGTAGTCCGCGCCGTAGATCAACGGGAGCTTCGGCCGGCCCAGGCGAACGTATGCCGGGCGGCTCGTCCTCCCAACCGCCACCATCGCCCGTCGCGCCTCTTCGTAGTCCGCTGGCACCACGACATCGAACGAAATCAACGATGTCGCCAGCGAGAGGTCCTCGATCGCCTGCGCGCTCATGCCGTCTTCCCCGACCGTCACGCCGCCGTGGCTGGCGATGCACTTGACGTTGAGCCCGCCCCTTGGCTGGGCCACGGATGTCCGCAACTGGTCGAAGCAGCGCCCCGGCAGAAACGATGCGAAGCTGGCAATGAAGGCGGTCTTGCCCGCCGCCGCCAGGCCCGCGGCGATCCCCACCATGTTCTGTTCGGCCACGCCGACGGTCATCCAGCGCGAGGGGTGCTTCTCACCAAATTGGTACCCCATCGTCGAAGCGGAGAGGTCGGCGTCGATGGCGACCACGTCCACGCCGGCCTCGACCAGTTCGAGCAGGGCGACCGGGTACGCTTCGCGGGTGGCGGCCGCGGCTGGCGCCGGCGCTGTCATCGCAGTCCGAGCTCTATTTCGGCCAGCGCCGTGGCGAGCTGGTCCGCGCTGGGCGCCTTGCCGTGGAAGCTCGGATTGTTCTCCATGTAGCTCACCCCGCGCCCCTTGACGGTTTGGGCCACCACGCACACGGGCCGGTCACCGGGCCGCTCCGCTTCGGAGAGCGCCGCATCGACCGCGGCCATGTCGTGTCCATCGCATTCGATGACGTGCCAGCCGAACCCGCGCCACATCTTGGCCGGGTGTGTGCGCATGATGGTGTCCGCGAATCCATCGTTCTGGATGCCGTTGCGATCGATGAGCGCGATGATGCGCCCGCCGAGGTCGAAGTGGGGGACGGCCATGGCCGCTTCCCACACCTGACCTTCGTTCAGTTCGCCGTCACCCATCAGCACCCAGCAGCGGTAGTCGAGGTTATCGAGGCGGCCGGCGATGGACTGCCCGATGGCGAAGGAGAGCCCCTGTCCCAGCGAGCCGCCGGACATCTCGATACCCGGCGCCGCGCCCATCGAGGGGTGGCCTTGCAGCGGGCTGCCGAGCGTACGAAAACCACCCAGCAGCTCCGGGCTGAAGTAGCCCCGCTCGGCCAGGATGCTGTAGTAGAACGGCGTCGCGT
The DNA here is from genome assembly GCA_051003295.1 of Tepidiformaceae bacterium. Taxonomy (GTDB): domain Bacteria; phylum Chloroflexota; class Dehalococcoidia; order Tepidiformales; family Tepidiformaceae. Next base: position 13,542 of record JBPCLM010000100.1, read on the forward strand.
GGCCCTTGGAAAGGATGAAGCGGTCTCGCGCGGGCCAGTCCGGCCGCTGCGGGTCACAACGCAGGTGCTTCCAGAACAGCGCCACGCCCAATTCGACCGCCGACAGCGATCCCCCCGGGTGACCGCTCTGGGCGGCCGCCACCATACGCACGATGTGGCCCCGCACGCGCTTCGCAACGCCGATCAGTTCGTCTATGGAAGCGGCTGCCGTGGAGGGAGCGGACATCGGGTACAAAGGATACGGGCCGCGGGCGGGTGGGGCGAATGGGCGCGAAGGTGTCGGGGCCGGACCCATCAGCCGCCAGTGAAGCGCGGCTCGCGCTTCTCCAGCAGCGCTGCCACGCCTTTGCGGAAGTCGGGCTCGGTGGTCATGCGCAGGAGCAAGGCCTCGGATTCGCGCACGGAGGCGCCCACGTCGCGGTGCAGGTCGGTGTAGAGCTGGCGCTTCGTTTCGCGCAACGAGGCAGGCGAAACGCGCGTCGCGAGCATGCGGGCATACTGCAGCGCATGGGGCATCAGTTCCTCCGCTGGCAGCACGGCGGATACGAGGCCGATTTCGGCCGCCTCCTCCGCCAGGAACACCCGGCTGGAAAGGAGCAGCTCCGCCGCGCGCGCCACGCCGACGAGCCGCGGCAGCAGCCACGAAAGCCCGTACTCCGCGGGCAGGTTGAGCTTGCCGTGCGCCGTCGTCAGTTTCGCCCCGGCGGCAGCGAAGCGGATATCGGCGTAGCAGGCGAGCACCAGCCCGACGCCCGCGGCTGGCCCGTTGATCGCCGCTATCACCGGCTTCGTCAGCCCGAAGTGGTAAGCGAAGCTTTCATCGAACTCGGGGCGTACGCCATAGCCCGGGTTCGCCAGCGGCTCGCGCACGCCCGAATCGTAGCCGCCCTTCTCGACGTGCCCTGCCAGCGCGGCCGAATCCGCCCCCGCGCAGAACCCCCGTCCCTCGCCCGTGACCACGACCACGCGCACCGCCGGATCCGCTTCCGCAAGCGCGAGCACATGGCGGTACTCCGTGTGCATCCGCCCGGTCCATGCGTTCAGCCGCCCCGGCCGGTTCAACGTGATTGTGGCGACCGCATCCCGGACTTCGTAGCGGATGACTTTCAGCTCCATCGGCGCGCCCTCAGGCGGGCAGCGCCCGCAGGAAAGCCAGCAGCGGTGGGTTCACCAGCTGCGGGTGCGTGAGGTTCGCGGCGTGGGCCGCGCCGGGGATGCGCACCACTTCTTTGCTGCCCGGAAGCGCGGCCGCCATGGCCTCCGCACGCTCCATCGTCAGGGCGGTGTCTTCGACACCGTGGACCACGATCGCGGGGCAGGTGATCTCGCCCAGGCGCCCGGAGATGTCGTCGCGGCCCTGAAGGCAGCGGCCCGCCTCCACGATCAGCTCCTTCGGGCGCTCCCGCCACTTCGCTATCCAGCGCGCGTTTTCCACCGGGTCATTGATGATGATCGTGGCCACGGCCTGCGCCAATTCGTCGACCGGGCCGGCTGCGGCCCACATTTCGAGCATCCCCTGGTTGGCGGCGTGGGTGGCCTCAACGTCCAGGTCAGCGGCCGTATCCAGCAGCACGAGCGCGCGCACGCGTCGCGGGGCCGTAAGTGCCGCCCGCAAGGAGAGGAACCCGCCCTGCGACATCCCGCCGACGACCGCGCGCTCGATGCCGAGGTGGTCCAGCAGGCCGAGGCAGTCGCTCGCCGAATCCCAGTAAGTGAACGCCTTGCCATCCCACTCCGTCAGCCCGAACGCGCGCTCGTCCCAGGTGATGACGCGGAATTCCGGGGAGAGCGCCGCCACCTGGGGCGCGAACATCTCGTGGTCCATCAGGAAGCCGTGGCCGAGGATTACGGCTGGCCCGCTGCCGCCACTGTCTTCGAAGTACAGACGCTGACCGTTGACGTTCGCGAATGGCATGGTCGCCTCCCTTGGGGCGGCGAGTGTGGCACAGCGGCACGGGCCCGGCAATGCTTACGCTCGTTGTCCTCGGGCCGTTATGCAGAGGAAAGCGCGGCGCGCAGTGCGGCCAGGCTGGCCGCCGGGGATGCTTCGGGGTTGAATACGGAACTCCCACAGACCAGCACGTCGGCGCCCGCGGCCGCGCAGCGGGCGGCGTTGGCGACCTTCACGCCGCCGTCTATTTCGATCTCGGCGGCGTGGCCACCGGCATCGATGCGCCGGCGGATTTCCGCGACCTTGGCCAGTTGGCGCTCAATAATCTGCTGTCCCCCCCAGCCTGGGTTGATCGTCATGACCATCACCTGGTCTGCATCGGCCAGCGATTCAGCTATTGCCGCGACCGGCGTCCCCGGGTTGAGGCAGACACCCGCCCTGCATCCTCTCTGCCGTATGGCATCGAGGGTGCGGTTGATGTGTGGCGATGCTTCGATGTGCACGTTGATGATGTCGGCCGCCTCAGCGAAGGCAGCGATGTGCCGCTCGGGCTCGATGAGCATGAGATGCACATCGAAAGGAAGGGAACAGACCTTGCGCAGCGCCTCCACGACGAGCGGGCCGAAGCTGATGTTGGGGACGAAGCGGCCGTCCATGACGTCGAGGTGGAGGTAGTCCGCGCCGCCCGCCTCCGCGGCGCGGACTTCATCTGCGAGGCGGCCGAAGTCCGCGGTCAGTATCGATGGTGCAAGCTTGACGGGGCACATCGCAGCCTTATTCTAACGCGCAGGCGGCTCGGGCATTATACTTGAGCGCGTAGGCGCGTGAGCATTATGACCGTCCGCATCGTCACCGATAGCACCTGCGACCTTGCGCCCGCGGTGGCCGCCGAGCACGGGATCACCGTGGTGCCGCTGACCGTGTTCTTCGGGGACGAAGAACTATTGGATGGGATCAACATCACCGCCGATACGTTTTACGAGCGGCTCGTGGCCTCACCGGTACTGCCGCGGACAAGCCAACCGCCGGTGGAGTCGTTTCGCCAGGCGTACGAGCGGCTCGGGGAGGACTCCGGCCAGATCGTCTCTATCCACATCTCCTCGCGCCTTTCAGGGACGGTCAATTCAGCATCGGTGGCACGTGAGGCCGTTTCGCACGAGCTCCAGATCGAACTGATCGATTCGTACAACGTCAGTCTCGGTCTGGGCGCGATCGTGCTCGTGGCAGCGGAAGTGGCGCAGAACGGCGGCACGATGGCCCAGGTGGTAGAGGCGGCGAGGCGGGCGATGGATCGCGTGCACGTGGTGGCCGCCCTGGACACGCTGGAGTATCTGCAGCGCGGAGGCCGCATCGGCCGGGCGCGCTCGCTGCTCGGTTCGCTGCTGAGCATCAAACCGCTGGTACACGTCGAAGATGGCGAAGTGGCGCCGCTGGAACGTGTACGCACGCGCACCAGGGCTGTGGAGCGCCTCTTCGAAATCGCCACCGCGGAGCGCACGCTGCGCCGGGTTGACGTCGCCTGCACGGGCGATGACGCACAGGCGGAGGCCTTCATCGAGCGCATGCGGCCCCTGATGCCACACACCGAGTTCCACCTGGGACACTTGGGGCCGGTGGTCGGGGTCTACACGGGGCCGAACGCGCTCGGCTTAGCCCTGCTGGAGCGAGACTGACGTGGGCGCTGCGCTGCTGGATGCCACCCGCGTGCGGCGTGTGTTCGAACTCGAGCTCGAACGTGGCTGCGACAACACGACGGTCGTGGGCGGGCTCGACCGGATGCTCATCCAGATGGCCGAGGACGGCCTCATTCCCCCCGGCCACCCGCTGCGCCAACGGCTCCAGGCGCTGCCGCGGGATGGCTACCGGTCGCTCGAGGGGGAGCGCAGGCGAGCGTGGCTGCAGGGGACGTTGCGGGCCCTTTCACCCTCGCTCGCGCCGGCCCGGAGGATGGACTCGAACGCGGGGAGTGCTCCGCGGAACACTGGGACACCGACTCCTGGCGGTCGGCCTGCGAGGCCCGCCGCGCTTGGGCCCGGCGCGCCGCTTAGGCCCGTTCCAGCATCGCCGCCGGCGCGATCGCGGCGGACGCTGGATCCCGACTCGCCGGCCGAGGCCCTTCGCGGAGTCGGTCACGCCGGCGCCGGGCGGTTCGAAAAGCTGGGAGTGTACACGGCGGGGGACGCCGCCCGTCTTTTCCCGCGGCGATTCAACGACTTCACGGATGTGCAGCCGATCGGTGGGTTGGAGCCATCCGGGGCGCCGGTGACCGTGATCGGCACGGTGTTCAGCATGCAGCAACGGCGCTTCGGGCGGCGCGTCAAGGGCTCGGAGGCGATCGTGAACGATGGCACGGGGGCCCTGCGCGTCAGCTGGTTCAACATGCCATACGTCGCGAAGGCGCTCGAAGCGGGACAGCGCGTCGTCCTTTCTGGGAAGGTGCGGGCTTTCCGCGGGCGACTGCAAATGGACAACCCGGAGTTCGAACCGTTCGACGGTGACGAAATGGCTGCGGGGCGGCTCGTGCCCGTCTACCCGGCGACCCAGGGCCTCAGCCAGCGCACGCTCCGGCGGGCGGTGAGCGAGGCGGTGGAGGCGTTGGCTGACCGGCTGCCGGATACGGTGCCGGGGTGGCTCTGTGAAGCCGAGCGGTTGGCGCCTCTCCGTGATGCAGTCCGGAAGTATCACGCGCCCGCATCGTTCGCAGAGGCAGAGGAAGCCCGGCGCAGGCTGGCCGTGGGGGAATTCCTCGCGATCCAGGTGGCAGTGCTCATGCGGCGGGCGGAATGGCAGCAGGGCAGCGCTGCCCCGGCCCTGGCGCTGGGAGACTGGGCGGACCGGTTCCTGGGATCGTTGCCGTTCCCGCTTACGCGCGCCCAACACGGATGTCTCGAGGAGATCGTTGAGGACATCCGCGGGCCGCGGCCAATGCTGCGCCTGCTGCAAGGCGACGTTGGCAGCGGGAAGACGGTGGTGGCGTTCGCGGCGATGCTTGCGGCCGTGCGTTCCGGCCACCAGGCGGCGCTGATGGCGCCCACGGAGATCCTCGCCGAGCAGCACTTCCGCACGGTCGCGGCGCTTCTCGGGGGAGACACGCTCAGCGCCCTCAACGGCGTTTTCGCTCCGCAGTGGCTCGATCGTCCCGTGCGCGTGCTGTTGTTGACCGGGTCGCTCACAGCAGCGCAGAAGGAACAGGTGCGTACGGACGCGGCGAACGGCGGCGCGGACATCATCATCGGCACACACGCCCTCCTGGAAGGCGACGTGCAACTGCCGCGTCTCGCGCTCGCGGTGGTCGATGAGCAGCATCGCTTCGGGGTGTTGCAGAGGTCGAAGCTGCGGCAGAAGGGTTCGAACCCGCACCTGCTCGTGATGACGGCGACACCGATCCCGCGCACGCTCGCCCTGACGGTGTACGGGGACCTCGAGGTTTCGACCATCGACGAAATGCCGCCGGGCCGCAAGCCTGTGCAGACGGTGTGGGTGCAGCCGCATGAGCGCGAAGAGGCGTACGCCTTCATCCGCGAACACCTGGACGCCGGCGAGCAGGCGTTCACCATCTGCCCGCTGGTCGAAGACTCCGATGTGCTGGACGTGCGCTCGGCGGAAGAAGAGTTCGAACGCCTGCGGCACGGGCCGTTCGCGGCGTACCGGCTCGAACTGCTCCACGGCCGCATGCCGGGGCGGCAGAAGGATGAGGTGATGCTGCGCTTCGCGAACCGCCAGGCGCAGATGCTGGTCTCTACGAGCGTGATTGAGGTGGGGATCGACATCCCGGGGGCGACGGTTATCGTGATCGAGGGGGCGGAGCGCTTCGGGCTTAGCCAGTTGCACCAGTTCCGGGGCCGTGTTGGCCGCTCAGCGACGCAGAGCTACTGCATGCTCTTCAGCACAGAAGAGGAGCCCGGCCCCGAGGCGCGCGCGCGCCTGGAAGCGATGGTGGAGACGACAGACGGATTCAAACTGGCGGAAGTGGACCTCGAAATGCGCGGCGAGGGAGAAGCCTGGGGCAAGGTGCAGAGCGGCATCAACACCATGCTGCGCGTGGCGCGGCTGACGGACCGCGACCTGCTCTTGCGGGCGCGCGGCATGGCCGCACGCGTGCTCGAACGCGACCCGTTCCTTCAGACACTGGACCAGCGGGCACTGGCGGCGATGGTCAAGCCATTCCTGGAGCGGGCGGCAGAAGCGAACTAAGGAGGCCCGAGTTCTGAGGCCCGAAGGACGAGGCAGTTTATTCAGGGCGTCCCATCTTGCCGTAGTCCACGGTGAGCCAACGTTCAGGCGTGAGGCGCGCCAGCAGGTTCCCCTCGCCCCCGCCGGTACCGGCAAGGTAGGCATCACCGGCTTCGCGCCCGAGATAGCGATGCGCCATGTCACGAGTGTCGCGGTTGTAGTCGGGCGTGCCCAGGGTGACGGGGCCTTCGATGCTGACGTAGCGGTAGGGCGGCGCTTCCTCCTGGACGCAGAGCGACATGCGCCCGGAAGCGTGGAGAAGGTTGGCCTTTCGCGAGTCTTTTCCGAGCACCATGTACACGTCGGCTCCGGGTTCGTAGTGGTACCAGATGGGAGCGGTGAGCGGCCCCCGGCCGGGCTCCTGAACGCTGACCACGGCAATATGGACTCCTTCGAGAAATGCTTCGCGTTCGGAGCGGGACATGGACAGGGACATGGCAACACCTCGTTTCTTGGGATTCTAGCGGAGGCGACAGCGCGCCGCTGGCGAAGCAGGCGAATGCGCGTAGCATTTCGGGGATGGCGCGAGCGCAGCGAGGCTACCTCTGTTCCAGCTGCGGCGCCGACAGTCCGGCCTACGCCGGCCGCTGTCCCCAGTGCGAGGCGTGGAACACGCTCGAACCCTACGAGCGCGCAGCCCGGCCGGGCGCGACGCCCCGTCGCAGCGCGGCTGCGGCAGCCGCGCCCGGACGAATGCTGCCACTCGCCGCCGTGCCCGATGAACCCGGACAGCGGCTACTGACAGACATCCCCGAGTTCGACCGGGTGCTCGGAGGCGGCCTGGTGCCGGGGTCCATGGTGTTGGTCGGCGGCGACCCGGGAATAGGGAAATCGCCGTTGGTGTTGCAAGCAGCGGGGCGCGTGGCGAAACACGGGACCGCGGTCGCCTACGTGTGTGGGGAGGAATCGCCGCGACAGGTGGGCCTGCGAGCGTCGCGGCTCGGGGTAGCGGGCGATGGGATAACCCTCATCCCAGAGACGAGCCTGGAGGCGGCCCTAGCGGCGGCCGAGGCCATAGGCGCCGGGTTGACGGTGATCGACTCCATCCAGTCGGTGTACGTTGACGGGCTGGAATCGCGCGCAGGTGGGCCGGCGCAACTGGCCGAGGCGGGCGCCCGGCTGGTGGCCTGGGCGAAGCACAACGAGATCGCGACGGTGGTCACCGGGCATGTGACGAAAGGCGGCGAAATAGCGGGGCCGCGGCTCCTGGAGCACCTGGTGGATGCGGTGCTGTACTTCGAAGGCGCGGAGGGCGGGGCGCTGCGCGTATTGCGCGCGGTGAAGAATCGCTTCGGCGCCACAGACGAAGTGGGCGTCTTCGAAATGACGGGCGAGGGGCTGCGAAGCGTGGAGAACCCGAGCGCCGCGTTCTTGCATGCGCGTGACCAGGCGGAGTCGGGCTGCGCGGTGACGGCGGTGGTGGAAGGCTCGCGGCCGTTGGCCGTGGAAGTGCAGGCGCTAGCGGTCGCATCTTACCTTGCGGCGCCGCGGCGGATCGCCTCAGGACTGGAGGCATCGCGGCTACACCTGTTGCTCGCGGTGCTGGCCCGGCGAGCGGGCCTCAGCGCCGCCCAGATGGACGTGATCGCGACCGTCTCGGGAGGTCTGCGGCTGCGCGACCCGGGGGCAGATCTCGCCGTCATCGCTGCGCTGGCGTCGGCAATCCGCGATGAGCCGCTCGAAGAGGGGACGGCCTTCCTCGGGGAGGTGGCGCTTTCGGGCGCCATCCGTCCGGTGCAGCAGGCCCCAAGGCGGCTGGCCGAACTGGCGCGACTCGGGTTTCGGCGCTGCTACGTGCCCGTCGGCACAGCGGCGATCGATGGGACAGAGCTTCTGCCGGTGGCGACGGTGCGCGAGGCCCTCGCGGCAACCGGCCGTCCCGCACGAAACACCTCCTCCGCGGAAGCCGGCGACGGGGAGTAAACAACCCGAGGGCGGCCGGCGCAGGCGCCCACGGTCGCGCGGGCCGAGGAGGCCGGCCGCTAGGTCTGGCGGTAGGCGCGATGGCGCATGACGATGCTCTGGAGGATCCCGAGGGAGATGAAGACGCTCATCAGGGAGCTGCCGCCCTGGCTCACGAAGGGCAGCGGGATACCCGTGACGGGGAAGATACTGAGGTTCACGGCGACGTTGATGAATGTCTGCGTCAGGATGAGGAGCACGATCCCGACGGCGACGAGCTGCCCCGCCGTGTCGCCTGCTATCTGCGCGGCGCGTATGCCCCGCCAGAGCAGCAGCATGAACAGGCCGAACAGGCCCATGGCGCCCGCGAAACCCATCTCTTCGGCGAGCACGCTGAAAATGAAGTCCTTCGTGGGCACCTTTAGGTAGCCGAACTGTGTCTGGTCGCCGTGGGTTGGACCCTTGCCGAACAGCTGCCCCGAACCGACGGCGATCTCCGACTGGATGTTGTTGTAGCCCGCCCCGAGCCCGCCCTGGTCTTCGTAGGGATCGACGAGCACGGAGATGCGTTCCACCTGATAGTCGGCCACGACGAAGGTCCATGCGAAGGGGAGGATGGCGATGCAGACGGCCCCGAGCACAAGCAGGTGGGCGCGGCTGACGCCGGCGACGAGCACGATGCCGAGCCAGATGGCCACGAAGACGATGCTCGTCCCCAGGTCGGGTTCGACGAACACGAGCGCGGCCACCGGGAGGACGATGCCGAGGGAGAGCATGAGTGCGCGAAGGTCGCGCGCATCGCCGCCGTGCTCACTGAAGAAGCGCGCGAGGGTGAGGATGGTGGCCAGCTTGGCGAACTCAGAGGGCTGCACCTGGAGGGGGCCGAGATCGAACCAGCGCGTGGAGCCGTACTGCGTCTGGCCAATGAGGAGGATGGCGACAAGCGAAAGGATGGAGAGGCCGTAGAGCACCCACGCGTAGTGCGTGAGGTAGTGGTAATCGAGCTTCGAAACCAGGAGCATGACGCCGATGCTGACGACGGCGAAGAGCGTCTGCCTGGCGACGGGGTTGGCGAAGCTGGCGACGGCGCCATCGTAGGATTGGACCGAACCGCTGTAGATAAGGACGAGGCCCACGATCACCAGCGAAAAGGCGGCGAGCATCAAGAGGTAGTCGAAGCGGTCCCAGCCACGGAAGGCGCTCTGGCGTCCGTAGCCCAGGGCGGTCATGGCTGCACGTGTTCCATGAAGTAGTCGAAGATGCGGGCCGCCACGGGGGCCGCTTTCTCTCCCCCGACGCCCAGGTCGAAGTACACGGTGACGACGACTTCGGGGTCATCGAAGGGCGCGAAGCCCGTGAACCAGGCGTGCTGGTTGCGCTTGCCGTTCGCGAGGATCGGTCCGAACTCGGCCTTGCCCGTCTTGCCGCCGATCATGAGCCCAGGCACCGCCGCACGCGCCCCGGCCCCGGACGTCACGGACTGGAGCATGCCCTGGCGCACCTCCGCCAGGTACTTCGGATTGATGGGCACGGTCTTCCATTCCGGCTCGGTCCTGCGGACGATGCTGCCACCGGGGGCTTCGATGCTTTGGACGATGCTCGGCGTGAGGAGCTTCCCGCCGTTGGCTACGGCTGCGGTCATGCGCGCTATTTGCAGTGGCGTGGCGGACACGTCGCCCTGGCCGATGCCCATGAAGCAGGTATCGGCATAGAACCAATCGCGGTCGTTTTCGTTGAATTGAGGGCCGGCGTACAGACGGCGCTTCCAGTCCGGGCTGGGGATGATGCCATCGGATTCGCCGTAGAGGTCGATGCCGGTGGGCTGGCCGAAGCCGAAGCCGCGAGAGTAATGTCCGAGCACGACGGCCGACTCTTCGGAGTTCTTGCCGAGGCCGCGGATGCCTTCCTGGGGGATCCCGCAGGAGGCCATGTAGAAGAAGTGGTTGGAAGAGACGGCGACGGCATCGTAGAAGTTGACGTAGCCGTGCGCTCTCCAGTCGTAAAGGGGGTAGATGATGCCGTTTTCGCCTTTGATTTCGAGCACGGTGCTCAAGACGTTGCGCCCTGAGGCGGTGGTGATGTTGCCGATTTCGAGGCCCGCGGAGGCCGTGACGAGCTTGAACGTCGAGCCGGGGGCTTCGGCAGTGAGGGCGCGATTGAGCAGTGGCTTGCGTGAGTCATCGATCAGTGCCCGGTAGTCGTCCTCACGTGCGTCGGGCTGGGAAAAGAGGTTGTTGTCGAAGGTGGGGATGGAGACGAGCGCGTAAACCTGGCCTGTCCTGGGGCTCATGACCACGGCGGCTGCGGTGCGCGCGGCGCCATCGGGGGTAATCATGGTGTCCTGGAGGAGTTCGGTTACGTACTCCTGCAGGCCGGTGTCTATGGAGAGCGTGAGGGAGTTCCCGGGGACCGCGTCCCTGGTCTTGAGGGCCTCGATGAGCCGGCCCTGTGCGTCGCGTTCATTCGCGCTGACGCCGATTTCGCCGCGCAGTTCATCTTCGTACCAGGCTTCGATGCCATCCTTGCCGATGGGCTCGTTGATGGCGTACCCCTTCTTGCGCAGCTCGGAGCGCTCCTCAGGCGTCTGCGGCCCAATGAAGCCGAGGATATGGCTGAAGGAGGCGCCCGCGACATAGTCACGGCCGGGAGTGATGGTAAGCGTGACGCCCGGCATCTCCGTCGAGGCCTCTTCGAGCATCAGGGCCTGCTCGCGCGAAAGGTACTTCTTCACCGGAAGTTCGAGGTGGCCCCGGCGTTCCTTCTCCGTTTCCGCGACACGCGCCTGCACTTCCAGGGCTGGTACGCCGACGAGCGCTTCGAGGCGGAGATAGAGCTGGTAGCGGTCGGCATCGTCCTCTGGCAGGAATTCGGGGACGACGGTGGCCGTGTACACACCGACGTTGTGCACCAGCACGACCCCGTTGCGGTCCTTTATCAAGCCGCGCGGGGGGAGGATGTTCGTGGCGGTAATGTGGTTTTCGCGCGAGCGGCGGGCGTAGTCCTCGCCCTGGACGATCTGCATATCAACGAGGCGGATCGTGAGAAGGGCGAACAAGACGACGACCGCCACCTTGAGCGCGGCGAGGTTGCCGTGCGGCCGGTTGCGACTCGATGTCTGGCTGCCGCGTAAACGGTCGTTGAAGCTGCTCATGTCAGTACCGGCCTCCCCGGAGAGCCAAGCCCTGAGGTTCGCACCCCACGGCGCGGAGGGGAAGGTAGGAAACGGTAAGGAGGGCTGCATCGAGGAACAGGCCGGGGACGATGAGGTCGGTGATGAGCACGGAGAAATCGAACGGTGCCCCCTGTGCGATGACGCCGAGAGCGAGCACCAGCCGCGCCCAGGCGCCGGTACCACAACCGGCGATGAGGAGGCGGACGTAGCGATTCAGGGGCACCGCCGCCTCTTCGAGCGCGTACGCCAGTGGCAGCAGCGGGAGATACGCGAGCAGCAGCAGGGACGGCGCCCGCCCAGAGACGAAGCCGAGCGAGAGCGCGAGGATGGGAAGACCCGCCATGACCGGGACCGGCCCCCGGAAGGCGGCAAAGAGCACGAGTGCCATCAATGCAAGGTCGGGGAGCGCCCCGCGCCAGGGGAAGAGCGAAGCGACCGTCACCTGCGCCAGCGCCGCGAATACGAGCACGACCACGACCGCTACCGCTTTCACTCGCTCTCCAGGTCGATGCGCTGGGGTATGAAGCTGGTGAGGACGAGCACCGTCTTGGCGGTGGAGAGACGGACGAGCGGGTCCAGCTTCACCTTGCGGAAGAGGTCCTGGGCGGTACCAGAGACTTCAGCCACCTTGCCGATGGGCACCCCGGGAGGGTAGTTCCCACCGAGCCCGGAGGTGACAACAATGTCGCCGACTTTGATATCGGCCTGGGCCAGGTCGAAGGTGAGCCCGCGGCCAGGGCTGCCGCGCACAAGCCCGTCCACCTTCGATTCCTGCACCTGCGCGGCGACCTTGCTCTGGCTATCGGTGACGAGGCGGACGAAGGCCGAGCCAGCGAATGCTTTCGTGACGGTACCGATGAGCGTGCCCTGGGATGAGAGCACAACCATGCCGGACTTGATGCCGCTGCTGCTCCCGCGGTCGATGCTCACGACATCGGTGAAGGCGGACGAATCGCGGTGCACGATGCTGGCGGCGACGCGCGTACCGGCCGTTTCGTTCGAGGTGATCTCGAGGGCTTCTTCGAGTTCGCGCACGCGCTCGGCATCCTGCTGGAGCGCGCTTACATCGTTGCGCAGCTGTTCGTTTTCGAGGCGAAGGGCGCGGTTTTCGTCCTGCAGGTCGTTGAGGCTGCCGGCATCGGCGAGGAAAGCCGCGAAGGGGCGGAAGATCGCGTTGATGCCACCTTCGATGGGCGCCGTCGCCTTGAGGAAGAGCCCCTGGAAAGGTGTGAGCACTCCCGCCTGGCTCGCGACCGCGAGGAGCAGCGAGAGGCCAACCATTGCTCCGACCCACCACGTGTATCGAGAAAAAACGAGCATGGGACCACCAGGGGGCGCAGCGCGATGCTACCGCCCGCGCTGCCTCGATGCCAGTTGCGATTGGACCTTGTTCAGCATGGTCGATTCCTCCAGCATTTCACCTGCGCCACGGACGACACAGAGGAGCGGATCTTCGGCGACGTACACCGGGAAGCGCGTCTCCTGGCTGAGGCGCCTGTCGAGACCGCGCAGCATCGCGCCGCCTCCGGCCAGGGCGATACCGTGCGCCATCAGGTCGCTCACCAGTTCCGGCGGAGTCACCTCAATGGAGGAGCGCACCGCCTCGACGATGGCGCTGATGGAACCCGCAAGCGCATCGCGAATTTCGACGGTGCTGACCTCGACGGCCTTGGGGAGCCCGGTCGCCAGGTCGCGCCCGCGCAGGTCGACGGTCTCTTCGGGGTCGAGGGGGGCAGCGGATCCGGCCACCTTCTTGATCTCCTCGGCGGTGCGTTCGCCGATGAGCAGGTTATGGACCTGGCGGGCGTAGGCCATGATGTCCTGGTCCATTTCGTCGCCGGCGACACGAATGGAGGTGCTGACGACCATGCCCCCGAGGGAGATGACGGCCACTTCCGTGGTGCCGCCGCCGATATCGACGATCATGCACCCCGCGGGCTCCATCACAGGCAACCCGGCGCCGATGGCCGCCGCCATGGGCTCTTCGATGAGGTAGCAACTGCGCGCGCCGGCGTTGAGGGCGGCATCGTGGACGGCGCGCTTTTCCACCTCCGTTACGCCGCTGGGAATGCCCACGACGACGCGCGGCTGAGCGAGGAAGTTGCGGTCATGCACGGAGCGGATGAAGTAGCTCAGCATTTTTTCGGTAACTTCGAAGTCGGAGATGACGCCATCACGCAGGGGGCGCACCGCGACGATGTTGGCGGGGGTGCGGCCCACCATGCGCTTGGCTTCGGCACCGATGGCGAGGATCTTCTTGGATGTGCGGTCGATGGCGACGACGGATGGCTCATCGATGACGATGCCGCGGCCACGCACCATCACAAGCGTGTTCGCGGTGCCGAGATCGATGGCGATATCGTGCGAGAGGAACCCGAACAGGCTTGAAAGAGGGTTGAACAGTGCCAAGAGTTGCCCGCCTTGGGATGCTCACGGCCGGGGAGTCGTGGGACAATGAAGCATTATATCGCGCATGACCATTCGCGCGAGGCGGGCCAGACTTGTCGATAAGTGAATGGTTCGGATCGTTATCGAAACAGCAGAATTGCGGGGATCCGTCTAGCCCGGGAGCGCGGCCGGGCCTTCGGCCAACAGCCGCGCGAAGGCCGCTTCATCGAGCAGCTTCACGCCCAATTGCTCCGCCTTGGCCAGTTTCGAGCCCGCTTCTTCCCCCACAACCAGGTAGCTTGTAGCCTTCGATACGGCGCCACCGACCTTGCCGCCGAGCAGCCGGATGCGGTCCTCCGCCTCACTGCGCGACATCGTCTCAAGCCGGCCCGTCACCACGATGGTGAGCCCCGCAAGCTGGTCCCCCGCGCGTTCGACGACCTTGCCCGACATGTTCACCCCCGCCGCTTTCAACCGCTGGATGACGGCGCGGTTCTCTTTTCGTGCGCCCCAATCGGCGATGCTGCGCGCCACGACAGGGCCGATACCTTCGACTTCCTGAAGTGCGATAGCGTCGGCGGCGACGATTGCTTCCAGGTCGCCGAAGTGCTCGGCGAGCAGGCGGGCGGTCTCGTAGCCGACGTGGCGGATGCCGAGCGCAAAGAGGACGTTCGTGAGCGGCCGCGCCTTGCTCCTTTCGATCCCGGCGACAAGGTTAGCGGCACTCTTTGTGGCCATGCGTTCGAGGGCCGCGAGCTGCTCGACGGTGAGGCCGTAGACATCTGAGACGTCACGCACGAGCCCGCCGCCGAAGAGGCTATAGGCCATCTTCTCGCCAAGTCCTTCGATATCCATGCCGCCGCGGCCCGCGAAGTGCTCAAGCAACCGGACCTGCTGGGCGGGACAGGCGGTGTTCGGGCAGTACACCGCGACCTCGGCCGGGTCACGCGCGACGGCCGTGTGGCAGACCGGACACTGCGCTGGCATCACGAACTCGCGCTCGCTGCCATCGCGCAGGCTCACGACGGGGGCGACCACCTGGGGGATGACTTCGCCCGCGCGCTGCACCACCACCGTGTCGCCGATACGGATGTCCTTGCGCCGAATGTCCTGCTCGTTGTGGAGGGTCGCGAGCTTCACGCGGGCGCCGCCGACGATGACGGGTTCGAGTTCGGCGTACGGGTTGAGCGCGCCCGTGCGGCCAACGTTGACCTGGATACTGAGCAGCTTCGTCGTGCGTTGCTGGGCGGGGAACTTGAAAGCGGTGGCCCAGCGCGGTTCGCGGCCCACCACGCCGAGGTCGTCCCAGGAGCGGGTGTCATCGACCTTGAGGACGACACCATCGATGTCGTAGTCGAGGCGCTCACGTTCGTGCTCCCACCAGCGGATGCGGGCGTGGACATCGTCCAGCGCTGCGTGCAGGCGGGCGCCCGGGTTCGTGCGCAGGCCCATCTTCGTGAGCCACGAGAGCACTTCGAAGTGGCCCTCGGGATGGGGACCTTGGCACCAGCCAAGCTGGTAGATGAAGATATCGAGCGGCCGGCCAGCGGTGACCTGGGGGTTCTTCTGGCGCACGGCCCCAGCGGCGGCATTGCGCGGGTTGGCGTAGAGCGGCTTGCCCTGCTCGGCCTGCTGCGCATTCATTGCTTCGAAGCCGCTGCGCGTCATGTAGATTTCGCCGCGCACCTCAAAACGCGCCGGCGCATCGCCCCGCAGGCTGCCGGGGATAGACCGCACGGTGCGCAGGTTCTCCGTGACGTTCTCCCCGCGCCGGCCATCGCCGCGGGTGGCGCCCTGCAGGAAGCGGCCGCTTTCGTACACCAGCGCGATGGCAAGGCCATCGATCTTGGGCTCTGTGGTGATCGCGAACGTGTCTCGCTCCAGCCGGTCACTGACGCGGCGGTGCCACGCTCGCAGGTCGTCTTCGCTGAAGCTGTTGGCGAGGCTGAGCAACGGCTGGCGGTGCTCCACCGTCTCGAACGTCGTGAGGGGCGCAGCACCGGTGCGCTGAGTGGGCGAATCGGGTGTGATGAGTTCCGGAAAGCGCGCTTCGATGGCGCGCAACTCGTTTATCAGCTCGTCGTAATCGGCGTCCGCTATTTCGGGCGAATCGAGCTGGTAGTAGCGGTGATTGTGGTAGTTCAGCTGCGAGCGCAACTCTTCGCTGCGGAGGCGCGCGGCGTACTGGTCGAGGGCGGCGGTATCGGGCATGGGGAAAGTATAGGGAGGGCCGATTTGATTCACGATTCGCGGCGTCACGTTCCGCATCCCGAGGAGCCGAATTACTCGATCCGCGTGGGTTCCATGTCTGCGGCAGCATGTCCCTCGAAGAATCGAGCGATCGCAAGCCCTTCGGCCTCCAGCCCGGTTCGAAGTTCTCCGAGTGCGGCCGCCAACGCTGGTTGAGCCCGCCTCATCAGCTGGGCGAAGTCCTGGCTCAGCGCGAGTCCAACGCTATCACGGGCCAAGTCCTCCAGATTGAATTCCAGGGCCACCTCAACTCCGAACTGAACCGACTCGATACAGGCGGCGACTGCCTGCCTCAGATCGCTGCGGAGCTGGTTGGCGATCTCATCGACATCGAGGTGGCCATCCGCCAGATCGATACCTGCGGCGCCGCGACCAACCAGCATGTCGGCTCTCTGGAGTACCAGCGCCTTCACTTCCTCTATCTGCGCGTTCAGCGTTGCGTCATAGTCGTCGCCCAATTCCCGCCGAAGCGCGCGCTCCTCGGTCTCGCTGGCCAGTTCGCCGATCACCCACTCGGCCCTCTGGCGCTTCTCTTCTGCGAAAACTGCATCCCACAGTCGCCACACGGCCTCGGAATCAAATGGGACCGCCTCCGATTTGATGAGGGCCGCCTCGACGCGGACCTTTTCCCCCAAGCCGAAGAGCCACGCATCGACGAAGACATCCACGACGTTGGCGTCAGACATGAATGGAGGATACCACCGTGACAGTAGCTCCCGTGTCCCGCTTGCTCCTCTGGTACACTGGCCGCTCCATGGATGGGCCGGTCGTCGTCATCGATTACGGGGCGGGAAACCTGCGCAGCGTGGCGCGCGCCATAGCACGCGTGGACGCGGCGCCCGTGGTGTCGGCCGACCCGAGCGACATCGACCGGGCGGGGATGCTCGTGCTGCCCGGCGTGGGCGCTGCCGCGGACACGATGTCGAACCTGGAATCGCGTGGGCTTGTGCAGCCAATTCGCGAATACATCGCCGCGGGGAGGCCATTCCTGGGCGTGTGCATGGGGCTGCAGGCCCTGCTCGACTGGTCCGAAGAAGGCGATGGCCAGGATTGCTTGGGCATCGCCCCCGGCGAAGCGTGGCGCTTCGCGACAGGCGAATTGAAGGTGCCGCACATGGGCTGGAATACCGTCGAGTTGCTCTACGGGCACCCGGTGGCGGATGGCATCGCCTCGAGCAGTTACTTCTACTTCGTGCACAGCTTCTACCCCGTGCTCGATGACCAGTCGTTTGCGCTGGGGATGACCGAATACGGCGTGGACTTCGCGAGCGTCGTGGCCTTCGAAAACGTGGTGGCGACGCAGTTTCACCCGGAAAAGAGCGGCGACGACGGCCTGCGCCTCTATGCGAACTTCATTCGCTGGGCGCGCTCGGACGACTTTCCGCTCGCGCATCCGACGCTGGCGGCGGGAGGGGCCGCTGGATCCGGAGAAGGCGCGACGACGACGCCATGGAGGTAATCCCCGCTATCGACCTGCGGGGAGGGCGCTGCGTGCGCCTCTTCCAGGGTGACTACGCCCGCGAAACGCGGTACTCCGATGACCCGGTGGCGGTCGCCCGCCGCTGGGAAGCAATGGGCGCGCCGCGGCTGCACGTCGTCGACCTCGATGGTGCGCGCGAAGGCCGGCCGCTAAACCAGGAGGTGATGGCGGCCATCTGCCGCGAGGTGGGCATCCCGGTGGAGGTCTCGGGCGGCATCCGCGACCTGGCCGGCGTGCGCGGTGCGTTCGCCTACGGCGCGGCGCGCGTGCAGCTCGGGAGCGCCGCCGTGCGCGATCCGGAGCTGGTGTGCCAGTCCGTGGGGGAGTTCCCGGGGGCTATGGTCGTCTCGGTCGATGCGCGCGATGGCGAAGTGCGCACCGACGGCTGGACGGCCAGCAGCGGCATACGGGCCTCGGACCTCGCACGAAGGATGGTAGAGCTTGGCGTGCCGCGGCTGATGTTCACGGATATCGGGCGGGATTCGACGCTCACCGGCCCGAACGTCCAGGCGCTGGCGGAACTTGTGGAGGCGCTGTCCGTGCCAGTCGTCGCCTCCGGCGGAGTGGCGAGCGTGGACGACCTGAAGGAGTTGGCGGCGATCGGCTGCGAGGGCGTGATCATCGGGAAGGCGCTGTACGAGGGGACGATCGACCTCCGGGAGGCGCTGGCGGCGGTGGCGGCGTGCTGACCCGCCGCGTCATCCCCTGCTTCGATGTGGACCGCGGCCGCGTCGTCAAGGGCGTATCGTTTATCGAGCTGCGCGATGCGGGTGACCCCGTCGAGCTCGCGCGCCTCTACGACCGCGAAGGCGCGGACGAACTGGTCTTCCTCGATATCACGGCCTCATCGGACGACCGCGCCACCATGTACGACGTGGTGGCGGCGACCGCCGACCAGGTGTTCATCCCGTTCACGGTGGGCGGCGGCATTCGCAGCGCCTCTGACATGAAGGTGATGCTGGAGCTCGGCGCGGAAAAGGTGAGCATCAACACCTCCGCACTGCAGACGCCTGACCTCATCAACGAAGGAGCGCACCGCTTCGGGAGCCAATGCATCGTGGTCGCGATAGATGCGCGCCAGGTGCGCGGTAACGGGGAGGGTCCACGCTGGGAGGTGTTCAGCCACGGAGGGCGGAACCCTACGGGGCTGAGCGCGGTGGAATGGGCCGTGGAAGCGGCCGCCAGGGGCGCGGGCGAGCTGCTCGTGACGAGCATGGATACGGACGGGCACCGGGCGGGGTATGACAACGCCATGCTGCGCGCGATCTCCGATGCTGTGACGGTGCCCGTCGTCGCCTCCGGTGGGGCGGGGGGCCCGCAGCACATGGTGGAAGCGCTCACCGAAGGCCGCGCCGACGCAGTGCTCGCGGCCAGCATCTTCCACTTCGGCACCTACAACATCCGCCAGGTGAAGGAAGAACTCGCCGCGGCCGGGCTGCCCATCCGCCCGGTGGGGCCCGCCCGGCAGGCCGGGTAAGCCGCGCCCCGGCGCTCATTCGGGCTCCGCGCGCACAGGCCCACCGCCGGGCTTCGCACCCGGTAGCGCGGCCAGACACTCGTCCTCGAACTGCGCTGCGGGCGTATGGTGGGCGCATGCCGAGTGAACGAATCGTGCGGAGGGTTGCCCGCGTCCTGGACGAAGCGGAGTCGGCAGCCGATCGCAACGACTGGGCCGCGGTAGGAGAGCTCGCTCGCCAGGCGCTGGCCCTGGACGAGACAAGCGAAGACGCGCGCGCACTCTTGTCCGCTTCAGAACGAATGGGCGCGGGCGCTCCCCCGCCTGCGACAACAGTTACCTCGACGCTGCCCGCCTCGTTCGCCGCCGGCCGCTACGCCGTGCGCCGCTTCCTGGGCGAAGGCGGGCGCAAGCGCGTCTTCCTCGCCCATGACACGCGCCTCGACCGCGAGGTCGCCTTCTGCTCGATCCGCACCGACGGCCTGGACGACCAGGGGCGCCACCGCGTCCTGCGCGAGGCCCAATCGATGGCCCGTCTGGCCCACCCCAACCTCGTCGTCATCCACGACATCGGCGAAGACAGCGGCAACCCCTTCATCGTCCAGGAGTTCATGGACGGCGGTGACGTCGCCTCCCTGCTGGCGTC
>JBPCLM010000101.1:0-23455 GCA_051003295.1 Tepidiformaceae bacterium
CCGCGCCGCCGCCACGTCCTCCAACATGGTGCGCACCATGCCGATGCCATTTTCGTACTGCGGGTACCCATCGTAGTGACGCGCCGGTGGCGCCGCGACGCCGCCGGTGACGTAGTATTCGTCGCCGCACTGCACTACCGTCGCGCCGAGCTCGCGCCGTGCCCATTCCTGTAAGGGCGCGATCCGGGCGATCACCGCCCTCGCGTAAGCGGCTGTCGGGCGCGTCAGCTCGATGCCGTCGCGCAGCAGCGACCAGTCCTCCAATTTCGGGCTGGCCCCGACCGGCACCACGGAGACCGTCTGCACCGTCGGGTACAGTGAGAGCAGGTCGCGCACGGAGCGCTCCAGGTGCTCACCATCGTTGACCCCTGGGCAGACGACGATCTGCGTGTGAGTGCACAAGCCGAGCGCCCCCAGGCGTCGCAGCTGCTCCAGCACGTCCGGCGCCGAATCGTTCACGAGCATCTTCCGCCGAAGGTCGAGTTCGGTCGCGTGCACGGAGACATTCAGTGGGCTCAGCCGTTGTTCGTCCAGCCGCGCCCAATCGGCCTCTATTAGGTTCGTCAGGGTTACGAAATTGCCGTGCAAGAAAGAGAGGCGGTAATCATCGTCCTTCATGTACAGCGTCTTGCGCATACCCTTCGGCAAGCCCTTCAGGAAGCAGAAGAAGCAGTTGTTGTTGCACAGCGTGACTTCGTCCCAGGTCGCCCGCTCGAATTCGAGGCCGAGGTCCTCATCGATGCCCTTGTCGAACACCAGCAGTTCTTCAAGGCCGCTGGCCTTGCGGATGTGCACCTCCACCTCGGCTTCGGCCTGGTAGAACTGCACGTCCACCACGTCTCTCGGTACCCGCCCGCCCAGTGAAAGCAGCGCGTCGCCCGGCTCGATGCCCGCCTCTTCAGCCAGCGAGCCAGGACGTACACCAGAAATGACGCCGGGCGAGGGCGGCTTCAGGGAATCAGCTCCCGCAAGCGCGCTTCTACTTCGTCGATGCTGTAGTCGGGCGTAGAGGCGCCCGCCGTGAGGCCCACGCGTTGCACGCCCGCGAACCACGACGCTTCGAGTTCCGCCGGCCCCTCGATGTGGTACGCGCGTGTCCCCTGTTCTTCGCACACTTCCTTCAGATGGCGCGTGTTGGCGCTCTTGCGGCCCCCCACCACCACCATCACGTCCACCTGGCGGGCCAGTGTGGCCGCCGCCTCTTGCTGTCCCGTCGTCGCGTGGCAAAGCGTGTTCACGATGTGCAGTTCGAAGTTGTGGTCGCGCTGCAACAACATCAGGTGCGAAACGAAGCGCGCGAAGTCCTCCATCTTGTGAGTGGTCTGCGCCATCACGCCGACTTTGTTCGGAAACCCGCCGGGGAAGCTCTCGACCACGGAGCGCAGGTGCTCCAGGTCCGCCCGCTCTACGATTGTCGCGTGCGAAAGGCCCGCATCATCGCTGGTCCACCCCATGATTCCGCGAACCTCCTTGTGGCCCGGGTCCCCGAAGATGAGGAGGTGCCAGCCATCGCGCACGATCTTCTGTGCGTAGCGCTGCGCGCGCGTCACGATCGGGCAGGTCGTATCGACGACATCGAGGCCGCTCTGGCGCAGCTCCCGCACCACCCGCTCGCCCACGCCGTGCGCGGTGATGGCGACGCGGCCCCGCTTCACGCGCGCGGCCGTGAGCACTCCGATATCGCCCTCGATATCGTCCGGACCCGGCAACTGGCGCACGCCCGCGCGTTCCAGTTCCTGCACCACGTGGGGGTTGTGCACGATCTCGCCCACGCTGAACACGGGGATCTCGGGCGAAGCTTCGTCCTGCATGATTTGCACCGCGCGGCGCACACCCATGCAGAACCCCATTTCGCTTGCCCGCAGAATCTCAACCATCGCCGCTATCCGCCGTCCCCTCCACTTCAGTATAGGTGGGCAGGTATTTCGCCGGTAACATCGCGGTAATGGCAGCGAAGACTCGCGCGGTCAGTTCGCGTACTTCCGCTTCGCTGGGCCGGCGCACGGCGGCTACCGCGATCGGCTCACCGATGGTCACGCTAATCCTCGGTTGACGGAACACATTGAAGGGATTGCCCAGCTGCTCTGTCCCCGCCACCGCGCATGGCAGCAGTGTCGCCCCCGAACGCAACGCGATCATGGCCGTGCCCGAGTGCGGCCGTCCCACATACCCCGAGCGGCTGCGCGTCCCTTCCGGGAACATGCCTAGCACTTCGCCGCGCTTGAGCAGCCGCTCCGCGGTCAGCATCGCCCCGACGTCCGACTCGAACCGCCGCACCGGGAAAGCCCCATAGAGCCGCGGGAAAAGCCCGAAAGGCCACTTGAACAGCTCTATTTTGGCCATGAAACGCACGCGCCGCCGGGCGATCGCCGCCGCCAGGACGGGCGGGTCGATGTTGTTCAGATGGTTCGCCACCACAATCAGCGCGCCCTCGCGGGGGACTCGCTCCCGGCCCGTCACCTTCCAGCGCGCGACCACCGTCAGCACGGTTCGCATCACCCAGTGCGCCCACCAGTAGAACGCCGGCACCCAGAGGGCCCACCCCAGCCGCCGCCGCACGGACCTCAGCCAGTTGCGCATCGGATATGCTCCATCGCCTGCTCGATGACTTCGCCGATCGTCATGTCCGTGGTATCGATGACGATGGCGTCGCTGGCGGGGCGCAAGGGGCTCGCTTCGCGCGCGCTGTCCACACGATCGCGCCCGCTGATGTCGCGCCGCGCATCGGCGTGTGCCTGGGGCGCTCCCCACTCGCCCGTTTGCCCAGCGCGACGCCGGGTTCGTGCCTCTTCCGATGCCTCAAGGTACAGCTTCAACGGCGCCTCGGGCAGCACCACCGTGCCGATATCGCGCCCCGCGAGAATCGCGCTACCACGCGCCGCCAGCGCGCGCTGCTGAGTCGCCATCGCCGCCCGTACCGCCGGCAGCGCACTGTACGCGCTCACGTTCGCCTCCACCTCTGCCGAACGCAGCACGCCCGTCACATCCTCGCTCCCGAGCAGGATGCGCGCCTCTCTGCCCGTCTCGAAGCGCAGGTCCATCCCGACCGCAAGCTCGGCACAGCCCGCTGCGTCCGTGGCCCCCACGCCTCTCCTCAGCGCCAGCACCGTGAACGCCCGGTACATCAGGCCCGTGTCAAAGAACGCGTAGCCGAGCCGTTCGGCCAGGGCGCGCCCCAGCATCGACTTCCCGGACGCCGCCGGGCCGTCGATGGCGATTGTCGAAGGCAGCGACCGTCCAGTCATTCGGCGGGATCGTAATCCTCGGCGCTGCTAGGGGCGCACCTCTACATTTGCCGGCGGCGTCGCTGCCCGCGATTCAGCCTGCTTGCCTGCCGCGTAGAGCGCGCCCACCTCCTCCTCCGCGAGCTCCCGGAACGCCCCCGACCCGAGCGTCCCGAGCAGTACGGGTCCCACTCGAATGCGCCTCAGCAGCCGCACGCGCCGCCCCAGCGCCTCAAGCATGCGGCGTACCTCGCGGTGCCTCCCTTCGCGCAGGGTGAGCAGCAGCCACGCCCCCTGCGGCATCTCTTCGCCCGGGCCGGGAGCAGGCGGCGCCGCCGCCCGCGCCGAAACCGCGCGCAGTCTCTCGCCCTCTGATTCAACGCCGCGCACCAGCCGCTGAAGGTCACGCTCGGGAAGCGGCGCATCCATCGCCACCAGGTACTCCTTCTCCACTTCGTAGCGCGGGTGTGTGAGCAGGTCGGTGAGATGTCCGTCGTTGGTGAGGATGAGCAAGCCTTCGCTCTCCATATCCAGGCGCCCTACGGGGTGCAGCTGCGTATCGCCGATCGGCACGAGGTCGAGGACGGTCTCGCGGCCGTGCTCGTCGTTGGCGGTGGTGACGAACCCCGCAGGCTTGTGCAGCAGGAAGTAGCGGTAGCGCGCCCTCAGCACGGGTACGCCATCGACGGTGACCTCATCGACGTCCGGGTCCGCGCGCGCCCCCGGAGTCGCGACCACCGTGCCGTTCACGGCGACGCGGCCCGACGCGACCATCTGCTCCGCCACCCGCCGCGATGCCACCCCGGCGTTCGAGAGGATCTTCTGCAGCCGTTCAACCGTCACGCTTCAAGCGCCTCCTGACCGGTGGCCACCCTGCGAACGCGGCGCCCGTCAGCCCCGCCCCCACCGCCCCGGCGAGCATGATCCACGGGAGCGGACTGCCGCCGCCTTCGTGCCCAAGGCTGGCGCTTTCCCCGAGTTCCTGCGAGTCGGATTCGCCAGCGTCGCCCGCCAGAGACCGGCCAGCCGGGGTGCGCGCTGCTGGCGCGGCGAAAATGTTCGGCTCCCCCGGTGTCGGCCGGGAGGTGATGCTCCAGTTCTCCGCCGCCGGGTCGGCGCCAGCCACGCGCACGCCAATGGTGCCGCCCGCCGGTGGCGCCGGTGGCGCGGGTTCGAACACGGAGGTGTTGTCGCCGTAGGAAAGGCTGTCCACCTCGGTGCCATCGGGCGCCACCAGGCGAACGAAGTCGCCGGCGTTGTTCAGGCCGCCGCCGATCGTCCCATCGGCCGGCCGCAGGACCGGGGCTCCCGGCGCAAATTCCGCGAGCTTTCCCGCCACGACGATATACCCCCCGGGCGCCACAATCGCCGCTGGAAGCTCATCGACTTCTCGCGCGTCCCCCAGTTGCCAACCAGCGGTATCGACAGGGGACATCCCGGTGTTCACCAGCTCGACCCACTCATGCGCGGAATCGATGCCTGTGGCGGCCGGGTCGCTCATCACCTCCGAAAGGCGGAGACCGTGCGGACCTTCGACCGTGAGCACACGCGAGACCGTCGGCCCACCGGTCCCCGCGCCCGCGCCCCCGCCCCCGGCTGGCGCAGCCCCCGGCGGCCTCGGAGTGGCCGTCGCCCGCGGCGGGGTGGCCGAGGCCGTGCCCGTCGCCGCTACCGCCGTTGCCGGCGCTGCCGATGATGGCGTCGTCGTTGCCGAGGGCGCGGGAGGAACGCTTTCGTAGAGCGCGACGTCATCGAAGGCGACAGCGGCGCCCGGCCCCGACCGCAGCATGAGCTTCACGCGCACCGACGCGGCCCCCGCGGGCGCCGCCACGGGCCCGGCGCTGACCCCGCTCCACCCTCCCGAGGTCACGACGGCGCTGTCGTAATTCCCCAGCGCTGCCCCCGTGCCATTACCATCGTCGTACCACGAAAGCCGGATAAATGCCTCGGCGTTGCCTTGCGTAACGCGCACCCAGCCGCTCGCCACATACCACGTGTCCGCCGCTGCCGGTGCTCCCTGCTGCACCCATTTCGTGGAGGTCGTCTCTGAGGAGAGCGTTACCGCCCGCAATTCGCGATAGGCGGCCGCGGTCAGACCCATCGTCCCCCCGAACTTGCTCCCGAAGGCCGGGCGCCCGTCTTCCTCTTGCTCGAAGTTGCCATTGCGCAGTAGACCGCCGAACTCGGCCGCGAGCGGGGTGGCCGTGGCGAGCGGACCGGCGGGGGTGGCGGTGGCTGCCGGCGTCGGGGGCGGTGTCCCCTGCGGCGGCTGCGTGCGCGTGCTCGTGGCCGTGGCCGGTACCGTTGGGGGCGGAGCCGTTGCTATTGCCGTCGCCGTGGCCGTCGCACTGGCCGTCGGCGTTGGCGGAGGAGCCGTTTCCACCAGCGACGCGCCGTCGGCATAGCCGGTCGCATCCCCAACCTGGGCCTCGAGCGCCAGCACCACCCAGGCACTCGCGGTTGCGGGCGGCGCCACGCCATCGGCAGCCAGCGTGATAAAGCCAGCCGTCAGCGTCACTGCCTCAGAGGCAACCTGGTTGAGCAGGAACCCGCTGGCGTCACGGAATTCGAGCCAGAGAATTGCAGTCGTCGCGCCATCGCCGCCGGCCACGCGGATGCTCGCGGCGTACGCGCCACCCGCGGCCGCGCTTGCCCCCTGGGAAATGCGAGCGATCCCCGCGCGCCGCAGGCGCGCAGATGATCCGCCCGAATCGACCACGCTTGTACTCTGCACCACGCTCGTGCCATTGCCGGCCAACCACCCGTCCGGGGCGCCGCCGCTCCACGTTTCGAAACCGCCGTTGCTCAACAATTCAAGCGCCGAGGCGGACTGCGGGACGCGTGCAACCAGCACGGCGGCAATCAGGACAGCCGCCAACAGCCGCGACGGACCGGCGTGAGCACGCACCACCGCGGGATGCTATCAGCAGCCGACCGGCGCGTACACCGGGCTTGCCGGGGCCTATGGGGTGATAGGAATCGGGGTGAAGCCACCGCAACGGGTTTGTTGGGCCAGCGTCGCGCGGATCTGCGGCGACAGCGCTATCGTCGCCTCGCCAAATTGCTGCTCGATCTCCGAAACGGCTGCCGCGATGCGGTCGTTCGACACGTCAATGTCCTCCACCGAGCGCGCGGCGCCGAACGCGCTCTTTTCCGCCCGGAACTCCCCTTCTACCGTCGCGAGTGCGCCCACGAAGGCCTCCTGGAAGGGCCGCGCTTCTTCGGGCGGTTGCAGGCTGCTGAGTGCCCGCTGCGCATCCGCCATCGTCGCTATCTCAACATCGAAGCGCGCCAGCCCTGCGGCTTTGCGTTCGGGAAACGGCAGACTGGCGGCGGGCCCCTGGTCGCGCATCTTCGTGCGCAGCCGGTCTACGGAGGCGCAGAAGTCCTTCGCCCAGGCGGCGAGCGGCCCCAGCGCGCCCCGGTTGGCCACGGTGGCAGTGGCGGTGGTCGGGGCGCGCGAATCCCCACTCCCGCCGCAGGCGCCGCCCAGGGTTCCGCCGAACAGTGCAGCGCACAGCGCAATCAGACCAATGAGTCGCCGCATCGCCGCACATACTGCGCCATCGGGCATCCACGTTCATCCGGCCCTCAAGACCTGGGCTTAACGCGATGGCTGTTGGAGGTTCGCCTTCTGCCGCTCCACCGCCTCAAGAATCGTGTTCGCTATCAGCCGCGCATGCGGAAACGGCTTCCATCCCTGCGGCGTGTTGTAGTAGCGTGCGCCCGCCTGGTATTCGTCCGGCTCTCGCTCGCCGTACTCGACGTCCACCCCCGCCACGCGGATGCTGGGCGACCCCAAGAATCGCTTCGCCTTCGCGTCTTCCATCCCATCGACTTCCGTGTAGACCACCTCAGCTTCAGCCTCCGTCGCTTCGAGCGCCTGTCGCAGCGCGTCCTCGGCTTCAGGGCTGCGTCCCAACGCGCGCGAATACAGGAACTCAATCTTCATCGGCTTCCCGCCTGTCATCCCCGGTGGCCGGGAGCACCGGCATCGATGAACGGAGCGCGGCCAGCCCCTCCGCGAGCTCGCCCTCCGACCCTAGCGAGCCCGCCCGGTAATACTGACGGCCGATGAGTTGCTCGGGCAAGTACGTCGCACCCGCGGCGTAGTGCTCCCGCTCGTCGTGTGCGTAGCGGTACCCCTGTCCGTACCCGAAGTCTCGCATCAGTCCCGTTGAGGCCCTCCTCAGGTGCAGGGGCACCGGCAGGTGAGACGTCTGCACCGCGTCGTCCATCGCTGCCTTGTAAGCCGTATACGCGCTGTTACTCTTCGGTGCGAGCGCAAGGTAGAGGCAACACTCGGCCAGCGGGAGGAACCCCTCGGGCATACCCACGAAGTGCACGGCTTGCTGGCAGGCCACCGCCACCGTGAGCGCGCCCGGGTCGGCCAGCCCGATATCCTCCGCCGCCAGGATGACCATGCGCCGCACTATGAACAGCGGGTCCTCCCCCGCCTCCACCATCCGCGCCAGCCAGTACAGCGAAGCGTCCGGGTCCGACCCGCGCATCGACTTGATGAACGCCGAAATCGTGTCGTAGTGAAAGTCGGCCTGCTTGTCGAAATAAGGGCGCCGGTCCTGCAGCGCGCCGCGGATGTCGTCCGGGCTGATCTCCTGGGAGCCCCTGGCGGCCGCGCTGCCGGCCGCAATTTCGAGCGCCGTCAGGGCTGCCCGCGCGTCGCCGTTGGCCCCCTGCACCAGCAGGTTGCGCGAATCCTCACCGAGAATGACACCAGCCTCCCCCAGTCCCCGCTCCCCGTCTGCCAGCGCGGCCGCGATGATCCGCTCAAGGTCGGGATCCGTGAGGGTGTGCAGCCTGATTACGCGCACGCGGCTCAGCAGGGGCGCCACCACTTCGAACGACGGGTTCTCTGTCGTCGCCCCGATGAGCGTCATCGTGCCGTCTTCGACGTGCGGCAGGATGACATCCTGTTGGGCCTTGTTGAAGCGGTGGATCTCGTCGATGAAGACCACCGTCCGCTGCCCCTGCTCCCGGCGTGCACGCGCTTCGGCGATGAGCTTGCGCAGCTCCGCCACCCCCGATGACACCGCCGAGATGGCGATGAACGTCGCCGCGATGCGCCTCGCCAGCAACCGCGCCAGCGTTGTTTTTCCGCAGCCCGGCGGGCCCCAAAGGATGATGGATGGCAGCCGCCCCGACTCCACCGCCGTGCGCAGCATAGAGCCGCTCCCGGCCGCCACTTCCTGCCCGACGAACTCGTCCAGCGTCCGCGGGCGCATGCGCGCGGCGAGCGGCGAATCCGGCGGGGGTGGCGTGTCATCGAAGGCGAAGCCTGGCTGCAAACCCCTACCCCGGGTGGGATACGCCCATTCTAGGCGCCCTCGCGCTGTCCATCGCGTAGGGGCGTCATCGGGGCATCCTTCGCGTCGCCGATGCCGGGCGCTACCGCAGGATCCGGCCGATGAGGAAGCCGGCCACAACGGCACCGGCGGCGGCCCGCATCGGATGGTCCTTCACGAACTGCTCGAAGTCTCCCCAGACCTGGTTCGAATCGTGCTCACGCAAGTAGCCAGCGGTGCGTTCCAGGCCACCGGCCATCTTCGTACCCACCTGGCCCGCCATGCCGCCCTGTTCTCCCAGGCGCTCGCGCACTTCATCAGCGGCCGTCTGCAACCCCGATGCCGCCAGGTCGATGCCCGCATCCGCCTGGCTGCTGACCTTCTCGCCGACCTGCGCAGCGGTCTCCTGAGCCTTCTTGCTGTACTCGCCCGCTTTCTCCTTGGCCGTGGCGGCGATGCCACCGGCTTCCTGGTCCATGTTCTGGCGCGAACGCTCGGCCGGGCCAGTTGCCGTCGTTTTCTCGTCGAAGGGCACTGGTTGTTCAGAGCTGCCCTCGCCATCGCGGGGTTGCCCGCCGCTGGCCTGGCTGGTTTCTGCCGGTGACTTATCCATGTAATTCTCCTCTTGGTGAGATACCTGGGTGCGAGGCTGCTAGCGGAGCACCCGCCGCACGAGCGTGACGGCGACCAAAGCGCCGAGGAGCGATGTGGCGGGTGAGGCGGTCAGAGCCTCCCCGCCGATTCTTTGGCTGGCGGGGCTGGCGCCAGCGCCTCTTTGCGGCGGTCGCAGGCGGATGCTTGCGCAATCACCCGTTCCCGGCTCGCCTCCAGTTTCTTCGCGTCGCGCACCTCTTCACCGATCGCGTTGATTTCGGCGCCCAGCAACATCACCACGCTGCTCAGGTAGAACCACAGCAGGAGGACAATCACGCCGCCGAGCGCCCCGTAGGTCGCGTTGTACGATGCGAAGTGCGCCACGTAGAGGCCGAACAGCGTGGTCGCGAGCAGCCAGGTAATGGTGAACAGCACCGCGCCAGGCGATACCCACGCGAACGGCACGTCGATGTTTGGCGCCTTCCAGTACAGGAACGCCATGGCCGCCATTACGAGCACGACCGCCAGCGGGAACCGGGCGATCACGATGGTCAACTCAAAGGCCGACCCCAACCCCACCCAGTGCGCGACCTCCTGGCCGTACGTGCCCGCCGCCAGCATGACGACGAACGTGAGCAGCATGGTGCCGCCCGCAAGGATGGTGAACACGACGGACAGCGCGTACCTCTTCCAGAAGGGACGCGTCTCGGGGACATCGTAGGCGCGGTTCATCGCCTTCATGATCGCGCCGAAGCCCCCTGAAGCCGCCCAGATCGCTCCAATTATGCCAATGGACAGCAGCCCGGGGCTCTGCGAACCGAGGACGCCTTCGAGCTGCCCCTCGAGTACGCTTCTCGCGTCCGCCGGCAGCCGGTCGTCCAGGGCGTCGATCACCCGTTGGGTTGGATTGTCCGTGCCCGAAGCGCTCGCGATGAATCCGCCGAGGGCCGCAAGGAAGAGGAGAAACGGCGCGAGCGCGAAGAAGAACCGATAGCTGAGCTCCGCCGCCAGGCCGCTGACGTCGTCGCTCTTGTATTCGCTGAAGACACGCTTCGCCAGCGTCGCGGGCGATACGCCAAAGAAGGTCATGCGGCCCCTCCGCCGCCGGGTCCCGGCGAATGGTTAAAGCGTAGGCAGCGCCCGAGTGTGGCGGCATAACACGAGCGTGACGCGAATTGCGGTGCCATCGCACCCGCGTGCCATCAGACGGATTGGTACCTCCCACCTTCACGGCGCACCTGCCCCCGGTCCTCCAGCACATCGAGCTGGCCCTGCACCGTGCCCAGGATCTGCCACGGGCGCCGGCGCAACGCCCGCGGATAGAGTTGCTCGCCCACCCCATAGGCCGTTTCGGGGCCGGCCCCTCGGAGCCGGGCCATCACCCGCGTGCAGCGCTGCTCCACCTGCCCCAGGTTCGCCGCGATCACGCCGGCGACATCGTCGAAGGGCTCCCCGTGGCCGGGGAAGCAGCGGCTGAACGACATCGCCGCCAGACTTTCTAGCGAGGCCACGAAGGCGGGCAGGCTGCGGAAACGCCACTCCTCGCCGCCGCCCGCACGCGCCTGGATCGCCGGCGTGGGCGTGGCGTCCGGGAGTAGCTGGTCTCCGGAGAAGAGCCACCCCTCCGATCGGTCGATCACCACGAAGTTGCCCGGCGTGTGGCCCGGGCAGGCCAGCGCCTCCACACCCGCCAATTCGCCGTCACCATGGAGGGGGATGTCCGCCTCGAAGTGCCGGTAGCGCAGCCCCGTTGGCCAGCGGCCGTCCCGCCCGGCCGGGGGATGCACTTCCTCGCGCGCCGAGGCCACGGCCCAAGCCCGCCGCCGCGCGAGCGCCGCCAGCATCTCCGTCCGCACGTCCACGGGCGCTCCGCACTCGTCCACGAAGCGCGCCAGCTGCGCTGGAGCGGCCTCTCCCGAGCGCGGCCCGCGCGCCAGGTGCGCATCCGCTGCCGCCATAGCCACCGGTACCCCCCGCTCCTGCCAGTGCCGCGCCAGCCCGGCGTGGTCGAGGTGACCGTGCGTCGCGATCACCACCTCGGGCAGCGCCCTGCCCAGCGCTTCATCGATGAGCGCCGCCGCCCCCGCGTAGTCTGGCCCGGCATCGATGAGCACGCGTCCCGCGCTCCCATCGAGCACGTAGATCGTGTTGTAGGCGAGGCGCACGGTGAGCGGAGCAGTCA
Source organism: Tepidiformaceae bacterium (assembly GCA_051003295.1). Lineage (GTDB taxonomy): Bacteria > Chloroflexota > Dehalococcoidia > Tepidiformales > Tepidiformaceae. The sequence goes on from JBPCLM010000101.1 coordinate 11,304, forward strand.
CGCAGACCGAGTGTAGCTGCTTGCCACGGGCAGCCGCTGCATTCGCGCGGCTCCGGACGGCCGCGTACCATCGCCCCTGCAGGAGACGCCTTGACCGGGATAGCCACCGCCGGCCGCCTTTCGCCCGCCGATGTCGATGCCATTCGTGCCATCGCCGCCCGCCTCCAGGAGAGCGTCGAGCGCGTGATCGTGGGCAAGACGGAGGTCGTCCGCCTCGCCATGGTCGCGCTGCTCTGCGAAGGCCACATCCTCCTCGAAGACGTACCCGGCATCGGCAAGACCACGCTCGCGAAGTCCGTCGCGCGCTCCCTCGGCTGCTCCTTCCGCCGCATCCAGTTCACCCCCGACCTCATGCCCTCCGATATCACCGGGATTCACTTCTACAACCAGAAAACGGGCGAGTTCGCTTTCCGCGAAGGCCCGCTAATCGCCCAGGTCGTGCTGGCCGACGAAATCAACCGCGCCACGCCGCGCACGCAGGCCGCCCTCCTCGAAGCGATGGAGGAGCGCCAGCTCACCGTCGAAGGCGTTACCGCGGCATTGCCCCGGCCCTTCCTCGTCCTCGCCACACAGAATCCCATCGAACTGGAGGGCACGTTTCCCCTGCCCGAAGCGCAACTCGACCGATTTCTCGTCCGCCTCAAGCTGGGCTACCCCGACGAGGAAGGTGAGGACGAGATCCTCTCGCGTTTCGAAAGCGGCAGCCCGCTCGATTCGCTGGTCCCCGTCGTGGAGGCGGAGGAGCTGGTGCGGCTCGCTGCCGCACTCGGCCGCCTTCACGTCGACCCCGCTGTGCGCCGCTACGCCGTCCGCATCGTCCGCGAAACGCGCGCCGAGCCCGCCTTCGAGCTCGGCGGCAGCCCACGTGCCAGCCTCGCCCTCTTCCGCACGGCCCGCGCCCTTGCTGCCATTTCCGGCCGTGACTACGTCCTCCCCGATGATGTGAAGGCGATGGCGCCGCACGTCCTCCCCCACCGCCTCATTCTCTCCACCCAGGCACGGCTGCGCGGCCGCGACGCCGACGAAATCCTCGCCGATATCCTGCAGCGGGTGCCAGTGCCCGTCGAGGCCTGACAGTGCCCTTCCGCGATGCCTGGCTGGTGGTGGGTTCCGTCCTTGTGCTGGCGGGGTTCGGCGCGGCCGAGCCCGTTATCTCCGCCGTCGGCTTCGTCGTCTTGCTCGTCGGCGGCATCAGCCGCTTCTGGAGCCGCCACCTCTTCGACCGCGTTGCCATCCGCACCACACTGCGCGAACGCCGCGCATTCATCGATGAGCCGGTGAGGCTGGATGTGGAGCTGGAGAACCGCAAGCTCCTGCCCCTGCCCTGGTACCACTGGCGCCTCGGCGTCGCCGACGCCCTCCGCCTCGAGGGCGAATCGCTCACCGCCGCCGCCGTCCCCGGCCTGAGCTGGATTGTCCGTCGCGGGGCGCTCGGCTGGTACAGCAACCAGCAATGGCGATTCGAACTGCGCTCCGCGGTACGCGGCTATCACCAGATCGGCCCCGCCACAGTCCGCTCGTCGGACCTGCTCGGAGTTTTTCCCGGGCTGCACAGCGACGAATCCACGCAAAACCTCGTGATTTTCCCGCGCGTCTTCCCGATGGAAGACCTGGGATTCCCCGCCGACCGCCCCTTCGGCGAGCGCAAGGGCCGCAACCGCATGTTCGAAGACCCCCTCCGCGTCGCTGGCCTGCGCGACTACCGTCCCGGCGATTCGCTCCGCCGCATCGACTGGAAAGCAACTGCGCGCCGCGGTGATCTCCAGTCGCGCGTGTACGAGCCGCCGGCGACCCAACAGCTCTATCTCCTGGTCAACATCGACACCATGGAGCACTCCTGGGAGGGCTACATCAGCGAGGAGCTGGAGCGGACGATTTCCGTCGCCGCCTCGTTGGCCGTTTGGGCGGCGGGGGCGCGCTTTTCCGTCGGGCTCCTTGCCAACGGCTCTTTCCCCGCCGCGGACCGCCCCATCCGCCTGCCTCCCTCGCGGTCGCGCGACCAGCTGACGCGCGTCCTCGAAGCGCTCGCCGTCATTCAGCCGCTCACCCTGGGCGACCTCACCGGCGCCATCCAGCGCGAAAGCGGCCGCATGCCCGCTGGCTCCACCATCGTCGTCGTCGCTTCGCTGATGCCGCCTTCGCTCGCCGCCGCCGTCCGCCGCCTCCACGGTGAAGGCCATCGTGTGTTCGTGGCCGCCACGTCCGCCCGCGTCGATGCCGGAGCGCTCCCTGGCATCCCCATCCAGCGGCTGGCCGGGGCCTTCGAGCGCCAGGCAGCCGCCACGTGATTGCCGTACTGGCGGTGCTCGCCGCCGTCGCCGCCGAAGGCCTTGCCCTCTACACCCTGGCGGAATGGATCGGGGCGGGTTATCAGCGGGGCCACCATCCTGTCAGTGGAGTTTCGTTCGTCGCAGTCGCGCTTGGCGCCTTTGCGCTTCCCCGCGCCGTCCCGTGGTTCGTGACGGGCACGCGCTCGGGCTACGCGCTCATCGTCGGCCTCGCTGGCCTGCTCCTCTACTCCGTCCTGCGCCTCGAATTCGCCGGCGACCTCGCGCTCTGGGACCTCTCGTGGATCTCGGTTGTCGTGTCTGACGCCGAAGCCGGCCCCCAGCGCGGGGGCGAAATCACGGTCGGCGCCATCCTCCTGTTTGCTCTGGTGGTGCGCTCCATCATTCGCTCCGGGGGTGACGTCGATATGGAAGTGATTCCCAGGCAAGTGGGGCTGCCATTCGCCGCGGTCACCTTGGTGCTCATCCTGGGCGCGGCCACCGATCGCACCGGCGAAATCGCGCGCGCGGGCGCGGCCTTCTACGCGCTCGCCATCCTTGCCCTTGCGTTTTCACAGCTTGCGCTCAGCGGCGCCACGATCGGCTCCATCCGCGCCGGTGGCGTCACCGCCATCCTCCTCGGCGGCACGATCGCCGCGACGGCAGCCTGTGTGCTTGTCTTCGGCCTCCTCTTTGGGATCCTTGGCCCGATCATCGGGCCCGCTCTTGGCGCCGTCGTCGAAACCGTGCTGACCATTCTCCTTACCCCGCCCGCCTGGCTCATCGACAGGCTCTTCAGCCTGCTCTTCGCCAACGCCACTCCGTTCCCGGAAATCAACGCGGAGCAGTTCACCCAGGGCCGCCTCGAAGAGGCCCGCGATGGCCCCGAAAGCGGCGCTTCGCCGTGGTCGCAGTTCGCGGCCATGGCCTTCCGCGTGTTTGGCCTCCTGCTGCTTCTTGCTCTTGCCGCCGGGATGATCGCGATGGTCACGGCCTTGCGGCGTCGCGCGAAGCCCCCCGCCGCGGCCAGCCCTTCCACCTCCACCGCCGGCAGCCTGGCCGCCGACGCGCGCGAACTCATGCGCTCGCTGTTCAGGCGGCCGCGCCGCATGCTCCCCGGATCCACCGATTCCGCGGCTGTGCGCCTCTACCGCGAGGTTCTGGCCAAGGCCGAGCAACGCGGCCACCCGCGCCCGCTCGCCGAAACGGCCGGCGAATTCGCGCCCACCCTGGCCGTGACGTTCGATAGCAGCGTCACCGACGAGATCACAGCCGCCTTCCAGGAAGCGCGCTATGCCGCCCGCGAGCCCGGCGAAAGCGCGTTCGCCGACCTCGAACGGCGCTGGCGCACCCTCCCTTAGGGCGTCTCAGTCGAGCGCCGCGTCTTGCAGTACCGCGACTCCGGGTCCGCAGGAAACCACCATCGGCAGCGCCCGCGATGTGTCTTCTCGCATCGCGAAGTGGATATCCGCCCCGAAGCCAAGCGCCGTCAACGCGCGCCCGTTCCGCGATCCACTGAGCAGCCGGCTGCTGCGCCCCGGTTGCTGGGGCAAACCCGGCGCGAGCCAGTCTTCATAACCCGTGCTCGTCATCGCCAGCCCTGCCGCGTCACCCAGTTCCAGCCCCGGCACGATCCGGACAGCCCGCTGGATCATCACCGCGGCCGCCGCGAAGTCCTCCAGGGCGAAGCGCGCCCCGCCCTCGGTGCCCGCGCAAACGAACACGCTCCGCCTGTAGCGCGCCAGCCGCCCCGCCACCGCCGAGGCGTTGGCGATGGCGCCCGCGTACACGTCCCCGCGCCCGGCGAGCGCGCACAACGCCGCTGTCCCGTTCGTCGTGAACAGCGCCGCCTTGCGTCCGCGCACGTCCGCGCACGCGGCTTCCACGGGGGAGTTGCCGTTGTCGAAGCCCTCCGGGCGCACGCCGCCCACTTCGCCCAAGAGCAGCCGGTCATCAACGCGCGCCAGCTCACGTGCGCCTTCGATGGTGCCCGTGACGGCCAGTTCCTCCAGCCCGCCCGCGAACAGCGTTGCTATCGTAGTGGTCGCCCGCAACACATCGATGATGACATAACAGTCGGCATCAATCGCTAGCGCCTCCGCGGGCAGCAGGGCGAGGTCCAGGCGGCGGGGCATGAGCGCAAGGATGCGCCATCGAGCCCCTCGAGGCACGCGTGCTATGCTGTCTCGCGATGGATCCACGCCCGGTCGGCGTCTTCGATTCCGGTGTGGGTGGCCTGAGCGTGCTGGGCGCCTTCCGCTCCCTCGCCCCCACCGAGCACGTCATCTATTTCGCCGATACTGCCTGGTTTCCCTACGGCCCACGGCCACCCGCCGAAATACGCAAGCGCGCCTTCGCCATCACGCGCCGCCTACTCGCTGCCGATGTCAAGCTCATCATCGCCGCCTGCAATACTGCCTCCGCCGCCGCCATTGCCGACCTGCGTGCAGCGTTCCCGGTGCCCTTTGTCGGCATGGTCCCGGGGGTCAAGCCTGCCGCCAGCCGCTCCGCCACCGGCCGCGTCGCTATTCTCGCCACCGAAGGGACTTTCGATGGCGAACTCTACAGCCGCGTCGTCGAGGAATTCGGGCAGGCGACCGTCATCACCAACGTCCCGGGCGATGGCCTTGCCGCGATGGTGGAAGGCGGCTTCGCGTGCACGGCCCAAGCGCGCGCCGCTCTCCGCGCCGCCCTGGGCCCTGCCATCGCTGCCGGCGCCGACACGGTGGTCCTCGGCTGCACCCACTATCACTTCCTCACCGCCGACATCCTCGCCGAGTTCCCCGCGGTCGCCATAGTCGATACAAGCGAGGCGGTTGCCCGGCGCGCCGTGCAGGTGCTGCACGAAGCTGCCCTGGAGGCGCCCGCGGGCCGTCGCGGCACACTCGATACAATCGTCACCGGCCCCCCCGAACCCTTTTATCGGACCATGGCCCAACTGGGGTTCCCGCCCACCGCCCCCGAGCCCACTCCGGTGCGGTCCCGATGACGTACTTCGAGCGCCTGGGCGCCCGCAGCCGCGAAGCCCGCTCGCTGGTCTGTGTGGGCCTCGACCCGGATGCCCGCCGCCACCGCGTGCAGGATATCGGCGCCTTCAACCGCACCATCATCGAAGCCACGGCCCCCTACGCCGCCTGCTTCAAGCCGAACATCGCGTTCTATGAGCAATTCGGCATCGAGGGCCTGCGCCAATTGGAGATCACGCTCGCCGCTGTTCCCACGGGCATCCCCGTCATCGGCGATGTGAAGCGCGGCGACATGGCGAACACTGCCGCCGCCTACGCCCGCGCCATGTTCGAATCCTGGGGCTTCGATGCCATCACCGTGAACGGCTACCAGGGCTTCGATGCCGTCGAGCCCTTCCTCGGCTACGAAGGCCGCGGTGTCTACGTCCTCTGTCGCACCTCCAACCCCGGTGCCCGCGAATTCCAGGAACTCCGCCTCGAAAACGGCCGCCCGCTCTACGAACAGGTTGCCCTCGCCGCCACCGAATGGTCCCCCAACGTCGGCCTCGTGGTGGGCGCGACCGCACCCGCCGAGCTCGCCCGTGTCCGCGAGCTCGTGCCGCGCACGTCCCTGCTCGTGCCCGGCGTGGGCGCGCAGGGCGGCAGCCCCCAGGACGTGATCGCCGCCGCCGGCGCTGAGCCCGGCCTCATCGTGGTCAACGCCTCTCGCTCCATCCTCTACGCGTCCACCGGCCCGGATTTCGCCGAAGCCGCCGCGCTGGCTGCCCGCGCACTGCGCGATGAGCTCGCGGCGGCCGCCACCCTCGCCGCGTGACGCTTGAAGTCGCCGTGGGCGAGGTCTACCGTATGCGCCGGCGGCACCCTTGCGGCAGTTGGGAATTCCGGGTGTACCGCGTCGGCGCCGATATCGGCATCGAATGCACCGCCTGTGGGAGGCGAGTGATGGTGGAACGGCGGCGCTTCGAGTCGCGAGCGAAGTCGCGAGTCCCTTCGCCCGATGCCTGAATCGCAGCAGCGAGCGCCTCTGCTCAAACAGCGTGCTTTCCGCATGCTCAGCTTCAGCCGCTTCTCGTCCCGCCTCGCCCAGAACTCCCTCAACTTCGCCCTCCTCCTGCTCATCGTGGACGAAACCGGCAAGGCGTTCTACAGCAGCCTCCTCGTGCTCGCGCTCGTCGTGCCTTCCACGGTCGCGGGTATCGCCGCTGGCACAGCCGCCGATGCCCTCCCCCGGCGCCTCCTCGTCTTTGGGGGCGATATCGCGCGCGCCATCATTTGCGTGCTCTTCGTGCTGGGCCCCGGTAGCACGGCCTCCTTCTACGCCGTCGCCATCGGGCTGTCGGCGTTCGGCCAGTTCGCCAACGCCGCCGAATCCGTCATCATGCCCGCCGTTGTCGACAGGGCCGACCTCGCAGACGCCAACGCCATCAGCCACGCCATCGGGGGCGCGGCGCAAGTGGCCGGTTTCGGCGTCCTCACTCCCGTCGTGCTGCGCCTCTTCGATAGCGCCGATGCCCTCTTCCTCATCGGCGCCGCCCTCTTCGTCGTCGCGGGAGTGCAGGCCATCCTCATCGGCCGCGCAAGGCCCGCGGTGCCCGAAGAGGTGGTGGGCGACCCCTCCGAGGGGACGTGGTGGAAGGTTGGCTGGCGCCAGATGCAATCCGACCCCCTCGTCATGCACGCCGCCGTGGAGCTGACGCTCATCTCGGCGGCGCTCATCATCCTCGGCGGCCTCATCCCCAAGTACATCGATGATGTCCTCGGACTCCCCGTCGATGTTGGCGTGCTGGTGCTGCTACCCGGCGCGCTCGGGGTGGCCCTGGGTTTACGCGTGGCCGGGGTGCTGGCCCACCGCGTCTCCCACGCGGCGCTCAGCACCGCTGGCTTCATCGCCTTCGTGCTCCTGCTCGGCGCCTTCAGCTTCGTCAACGAACTCGCTGGCTTTCTGGGGGGCTACGGCGTCTTCGGCTGGCTCAACGATGTCAGCATCGGCCGCTTCGATGGCGGAGGGGTGGTCGCCATGGCCATCGTCTTCCCGCTGGGTTTCAGTTACGCCCTCGTCGCCGTTGCCGCACAGACCGTCATCAACGACCGCGTACCACTCCGCCTCCAGGGGCGCGTGATCGCGACGCAGGGCGCGCTGACCGCCATCGCATCCTCCCTGCCTGTCCTGGTGGCCGGGGCCATGAGCGACCTCGCGGGCGTCACGCCGGTGATGGCGTTGGTTGCCGCCACTACGGGCCTCGCCGCCTTCGCGAACATGCGCCGCCCGCGCCTATCGCACACACGGGCCACGGCGTGACCGGCCGCGCGTTCGTCATTGACTCGCCGATCGGGGCACTCCTATCATCGGGTTCAGGGCGGCGGCCGCTCGAAGGTGGTGCTGGCGTGAGAGAGATGAGCATCGAGAGCATCCGCCTCAGCCTGATGAACTACCAGCGCGTCGTCATCCTTCGCGAAAAGGATGCCGACCGCTATCTCCCCATCTTCATCGGCCCCGCTGAAGCCGACGCCATCGCCGTCCGCCTCCAGGACGTATCCGTCACTCGTCCCATGACGCACGACCTCCTTCGCAACCTTATCGAACAACTGGGCGGCCGCGTCCTGCACATCGTCATCAACGACCTCAGCAACGACACCTTCTTCGCGCGCATCGTCCTGGAGGTGCAGGGCCAGACGATGGAAGTCGATTCGCGCCCCTCGGATGTGATCGCGCTCGCCGTGCGCGTCGAAGTCTCCATCTTCGCCGAAGAGGCCGTCCTGGACCGCGCCGGAGTGGTCCTCGATGAAGAGGGCCAGCCGCAGTCCGGCGGCGCCGCCGGAGAGATGCGCGCCCCCGACGCCGCCGAACTCGAGCGCCTCGGCGCATTCAAGGACTTCATCGAAGGCCTCGACCTCGATGACTTCGATCAGCGTAAGAGGTAGTCTCGAAGATGCCCCTCCAGCGCGCTTGCGCATTCCGTCACAATCGCCCTATGATGCGCACGGTCTGGAGTCCGGATACCCGGAGGACATGACGTGGGCAGTTGGGTCGCGCCAACTGCGTACCTGATGGGGGCGGGCTGGTTCTTCGCCACCTGCATCATCGCCGGCATTGTCCTCGGCCGCTGGGCGGATTCAGCGACCGGCCTCGAGCCCACGTTCACTCTCGTTGGCATCGTCCTGGGGCTCGCCGTCGCCATGGCCGGGGGCATCCGCATGTTGATGCCGTTCATGCGCCGCTACGGGGGCGGCACTTCGGAGAAACGCTGAGTTGAAGCAGGTCTATATCGCCGCCGGGGTCGTCGCCGTCTTGGCATGGCTCGGGCTCGGTCTCTTCATCGCGCAGGGCCCCAAGCCGGAAATTGTGGTGCCCGCCGAGGTCATCACAACGGTGGGCCCGCTCAACATCTCCAACACCATGATCGCTTCGTGGTTCGCTATGGCCGTCCTCATCATCGGCTCGCTCATCGCCACCCGCTCGATGAAGCTCATGCCCTCCGGCTTCCAGAACTTTTTCGAAGCCGTCGTCTCCTTCCTCGTCGCCCAGGTGGAAGAGATAGCCGGCGAGAAGAACGGCAAGCGCTTCTTCGCCCTCGTCGCGACCATCTTCCTCTTCCTCATTACCAGCAACTGGCTTGGCCTTCTCCCCTTCTTCAACGCCATCGGCAAGAGCGAAGACGTGGGACACGAAATCTTCCACCACATCGAAGAACACGCTGCTGAAGGCCACACGTTCGAAGAGGGCGAGCGCTTCTTCGGCTGGAAGATGGACGACGCCGGCGGCATGCTCGTCGTCAAGCCCCGCGCCAAGGACGCCGAATTCGAAGTGCACGCAGGCGAAGAGCCGGGCGCCGCGCTCGACCGCTACATCGTCTTCCTGGCCGAAGAATTCGCCGCCTTCGAAGCGCCCGCGCCCGAAGGAAAGCCAGGGACGGAGACGGTGGTGGCGGCCGCCCGTGCCCTCGCAGAGGCCCGTGGCAGCGCGCCCCAACTCATCACCGCCGTCCAGGGCGAAGCCCACGGCGTCACCAGCCCCGCACTCGGCATCGAAGTCCACGGCATCGACTTCGAAGAAAGCCAGAAGCTGGCGCTCGTAATCCCCTACTTCCGCGGCGCCTTCAGCGATGTCAACAACACCCTCGCCATGGGCATCATCGCCTTCTTCATGATCGAGTTCTGGGGCATCCAGGCGCTCGGCTTCGGCTATCTCACGAAGTTCTTCAACCTCAACGGCGTGAACGCGTTCGTCGGCATCCTCGAACTGCTTTCGGAATTCATCCGCATCATCAGCTTCGCCTTCCGCCTCTTCGGCAACATCTTCGCGGGCGAAGTCCTCATCCTCATGCTCACGTTCTTGATGCCGTTCCTGTTCGTGGACATCATCTACGGGCTCGAACTGTTCGTGGGGTTCATCCAGGCCGCGGTCTTTGCCCTGCTAACGCTCGTTTTCGCCACCATGGCGGTCGAGCACCACGGCGAAGACGAACATCACGAAGGGCACCACGACGAAGACGCCGCAGCCGATGCCCACCATCACCCGGGAACTGCTCAGGCCCTCTAGCGGGCCTGGTTACAGTCAACCAAAATCGCGCCAGGGACACGGGCGCACGGAGGAGACAGCTTCATGGATATTCTCAGCATTCTGTCGTTCTTGCCGTTCTTGCAGGAAGGCGGTGCCGCCGACAAAGCCGATCTCGGTAAGGCGATCGGCGCGGGCCTGGCGATGGGCCTCGGGGCGCTCGGCCCCGGGATCGGCATCGGCTTGCTCGTGGGCAGGGCCATGGAAGCCCTCGGCCGCAACCCCGAAGCGCGCGCCGCCATTCAGACGAACATGATCCTCGGCGTCGCTTTCGCCGAAGCCATCGGCATCTACGCGCTGCTGACGGCCCTCGTGATCGCGTTCGTGATCTAGGTTCGCGTACTTAGAAGGAACGAGGATTCCAAATGGGCCAGGCCGTCGATGCCCTCGGCATCAACCTCCCCCAGCTGATTGCGCAAATCGTGAACTTCGCGGTGCTGCTCGTTGTCCTGCGCCTCACGCTCTACAAGCCCATCTTGCGCATGCTCGAAGAGCGCAAGCAGCGCATCGCCGAAGGGCTCAACGCCGCCGAAATCGCCCGCGCCGAGGCCCTCCAGGCCCAGGCCAACATCCAGGGCCAGCTCGATACCGCCCGCCGCGAAGGACAGGAGTTGGTCGCCAGCGCGCAGACCATCGCCACCCGAATCCAGGCCGAAGCGCGCGAACAGGCCGGCCGCGACCGCGAGGCCGCGACGCAACGCGCCCGCGCCGAAATCCAGCTCGAACGTGACCGCGCCATCGCCGAACTGCGCGGTGAATTCGCCGATATCACCGTGCGCGCCGCCGAAAAGGTCATCGGCGAATCGCTCGACCGCCAGGCCCACCAGCGCATCATCGACGAGACCCTCGCGGAATCGTCCCTGGGCGGGAACTAGACGATGCCAGCCGAAGCCGCCAAGCGCTACGCCCAGGCCGCCTTCGGCATCGCCGTCGATGGCGAATCGCTGGCCGCCTGGCGCTCCGACCTGGACGATATCGCCCAAGTGCTCAGCGAAAGCGCCGCCGCCCCCGTGCTCGCCGATACGCACATCCCCCTCGAACAGCGCCTCGCGATGGTCGACCGGGTGCTCGATGTCCAGCCTTTCGCCCTCAACCTGGCCAGGCTCCTGGTTACGCGCGGCCGTTCCCATGATGCAAGGGCCGTAGCCGATGCCTTCAAGCGCATGGCCGATGCGCGCGAAGGCATAGCCCACGCCAGCGTCACCTCCGCCGTTCAACTCGATGCTGCGCACGTGGCGGCCATCGAAGAAAAGCTCAGCGCTTCGCTCGCAAAGCGCGTCCATGTCACCGCCGCCGTCGATCCCGCCATCATTGGCGGCCTCGTCATCCGCGTCGGTGGCAAGCTCGTCGATGGAAGCGTGCGCACGCGCCTTCGCCGCCTCAAGCGGGAGCTCCAGGGCGCGCGCTAGCGCCGGATACACGGAAGGAAGAGGGTCGCCATGGCAGTACGCGCCGATGAAATCGCGTCTATCCTGCGCGAGCAGATCGAAGGCTTTGGCACGAGCGTCGTTTCCAGCGACGTTGGCAGCGTCATCGAAGCCGGCGATGGCGTCGCCCGCATCCACGGCCTCACGGGCGCCATGTACTCCGAGCTGCTCGAATTCTCCAACGGCTCCATGGGCATCGCCCTCAACCTGGAAGAAGAATCCGTCAGCGCCGTCATCCTCGGCGAGTACCAGGACATCAAAGAAGGCGACGAGGTGCGCTCCACCGGCCGCATCATCGAAGTGCCCGTCGGCGATGCCCTGATCGGGCGCGTCATCGACCCGCTCGGGAACCCGATCGACGGAAAGGGCCCCATTGCGACGACGAAGACGCGTCCCGTCGAACGCATCGCTCCCGGCGTCACCCTTCGCAAGAAGGTAGACGCTCCTGTGCAGACGGGCATCAAGACCCTCGATGCCGCCATCCCGATCGGCCGCGGCCAGCGCGAACTGATCATCGGTGACCGCACGACGGGAAAGAGCGCGATCGCCCTCGACACCATCATCAACCAGAAGGGCGGCGACCTGACCTGCATCTACGTAGCCATCGGCCAGAAGGCGGGCAAGGTCGCGCAGGTTGTGGGCATCCTCGAAGAGTACGGGGCGATGGAGCACACCATCGTGGTGGCCGCCAACGCCTCCGATGCCGCTGCACTCCAGTACCTGGCCCCCTACTCGGGCTGCGCCATGGGGGAAGAGTTCTTGGAGAGTGGCCGTGATGCACTCATCGTCTACGACGACCTGAGCAAGCACGCCTGGGCCTACCGCGAGATCTCGCTGCTTCTGCGCCGCCCTCCTGGCCGCGAAGCCTACCCCGGCGACGTCTTCTACCTGCACTCGCGCCTGCTCGAACGCTCCGCCCGCGTCTCCGAAGAGT
>JBPCLM010000102.1:0-5702 GCA_051003295.1 Tepidiformaceae bacterium
GCCGTGTAGGTCGTCGAGCACGTCGGCGCCGTCGTCAGCACGGCCGCCGTCTGGTCCAACACGAAGCCCGCGTAGCTCGCTGTCACCGTGGGCGCAGCCGCGCCGTAGAGGATGTCCGCGGGACTGGAAGCGGTGATCGTCAGCGGGGCGGGGGTCACGTCGAAGGAGCCGCCGGCGTAGGTGATGTCGTAGTTGCTGGAGGTCGCCCCCGAGCAGCTCGTCGTGTACGGGCCCACCGGGTTGCCGGCCGTGTAGGCCGTCCCGCAAGTGAGCGTGCCGCCCAGGTCGCCCGCGTCGTCACCGGCCACAAAGCCGCTGAAGCTCGCCGTGACCGTGGGCGCAGCCGCCCCGTAGAGGATGTCCGCGGGACTGGAAGCTGTGATCGTCAGCGGGGCCTTGGCGATCGTGAACAATTGCGGCACGCTCGTGGCCGCGTTGTAGTTGGCGTCGCCCGCCTGGGAGGCGGTGATGGTGCAGCTGCCCGCGCCTGTAATGGTGACCGTCGCCCCGCTCACCGTGCAGTTGCCGGACGCCGCGAAGCTCACGGCGAGGCCCGATGAGGCGCTGGCGCTAACGGTGAACGCCGCGTCGCCATACGTCTTCGCGGCGAGCGCGGCGAAGGTGATGGTCTCAGATACGGAACGAAGTGGTAGCAGGGGGGAGACTTGAACTCCCGGCCTCACGATTATGAGAAAGGGGACGAAAAAGGCGGGCTCTTCGGGGGTGGCGCAGGTTCGGGCGGGGTCCTCCGGGGGCGTGCGGAAATCGTGTGCTCTAGCGGCGGCGGGCAGCGAGGAAGCCGGCGGCGCCGATGACGGCGAGGCCCGCAATGGCGAAGAGGGCGAGGGGCTGGCCGCCTGCGCTCGTGCCGGTGCCGGTGGCTGGTGGCCTGGGGGGGGCGACGACGCCCACCGTGGCGGCTGCTGTGGTGGCGGTGCCGGTTGCCGTGGAGGGAGAGGTTGCCGTGGCGATCGCTGTGGCCGTGCGTGTCGCGGTCGCCGTTGCCGGGCTGGTGGCCGTGGCCGTTCGGGTGAGGGTAGCGGTGGCTGTTGGGGTGCGCGTCGGCGTGGGAGCCTGGTACGCGGGCTTGCCGTTGTCCACGCACGCGATCCCGTCCCCGACGCCGGACTCGTCAAGCCTATAGGGGTCGGGCTCGCGCGCGGGGAAGCTGCTCAGGGTGACCTCGGGCGAGAGGCAGTTGATGTTGTCGGTGCCGGTGTAGACGGGCAGGCAAACGCCGTCGTAGTGGGGATCGCACTGCTGTGCGGCGGCGGGCTGGGCGTGTGCGAGGCTGCCCCAGGTGGCGAGCATGAGGGCGAGGACGGGAAGAATCCAGAGGAGCTTGGGCATGGCGGTGAGCCTCCGTTTGTGAAGATCCGTGTTTCTAACGCGACAGATGTTGTCCGAGTGACGTGGCGGGTGTGGGAGCTGTGTTGCCGGGGTGTAAATATGTGGCGAATAGCGTTTGGGAACTCCCGTGGAGGATGAACGTGGCTGAGATCTGGGTGATGGCGGTCCGGGCGGAGGACTCGGTTGGTGCGGCGGTAGCGACTCGGGCGGGGGAATTTGTCATGGGGCCGACCCTCCTTGAGCGGGAAGACCATTGGCTGCTGCGCGCGCTAGCCGCGCCACGCTCTGCTGAATATCCGGCGGGAGCGCGAGAAGCGCTTCTACCAGGTTCTGAGGGAGTCGCTGCTGCCCCTTGACGGCCATGTGGTAGCCGCTCGTGGCGAGCAGTTGTTCCATGGTGAGCGGCAGAGTGACTACCAGAGTGTTCGCCTGTTCGGGTGCGATGCGCCGAACCTCCCCTCTTACGATGCGTCCAGCCACCTGACGCCCGAACCCCGTGCGGTCTCCCAACTCTTCAATAGTCAGGCCCGCCGCATCGAGGGCAGAGCGCATGAGCGCGGCCAGCGCACGGTTGGGCGGCTTTCGCCGTGGCGTCGGTTTAGGCACGCCGCCTATTCTGTGGGAACGGCGTGGGAACATGTTTGCTTTTCGGGCAGCGGGGTGTTTACAACCGTGTTTGCGTCGTGATATAGTCTGCCCGACATGCAAACATCGAGCAGAACGGTAGCCGTCAGACTCCCCCTCTTCCTTGCAGATGCCCTGGCAGCTGATGCAAAGGAGCTGGGCAAGTCACCCGGCACGCTCCTTCGTGAAATCGTCCAGGGCCGGTATGCTGCTACCCGACATGTTCGTAATTCGGGTTCCAGCGCCCGAAACTGGAACGAAGAGATCGAGATCGCGCCATGACCCCACGCCGGGTCTCGATGGCGGACATCCAGCGGCAGTGGGAGGAAGCGCGCATGGACCTGGAGCTGATCCGCGACGGGTACCTCCGTGGACTCACGGCAGTGGCGAGCCAGGAAGCGACGCTCGAACGGCTCTATGAATCGCTGACGGGCGAAGCGGCGCCGGACTTCCGACGGAGGGGTGCGTCGTGAGCGCGGGGCTGGCCCTCGATGTCAAGTGGTGCTACTGGTGCCGCTCACACAAGGGCCGCCAGATGTTTCACCGGAACTGCGCTCGCCACGACGGGCTCCAGAACATCTGCCGGCCCTGCACGACTGTTCGCCAGCGCGAACGCGACTCGAGGAAGAACTGGCGGGAATGGGAAGCCCATCGCCGCCTCGTCGACCCCTTGCGGCGTGTGAAGGTCAATGCGCGCCACCGGGTCCATGACGCGGTGGGCCGCGGTCTCCTGGTCCGCGAGGCGTGCCAGGTATGCGGGCTGAGCGGTACGGAAGGGCATCACGACGATTACTCGAAACCCCTGGACGTGCGCTGGCTCTGCCAGATCCACCACAAGGCGGTGCATCGTGCTTGACGGCGCCTCCACTCCACCTATCGAGGCGGCATCCCTCGCCGTAATGCCGGGCAGGGGGACAACGCTCTCCCTTCCCGGCGCGCCACTCATGAGCCGGGCGCAGGCGGGCTATCTCGGCGGCGTCGCGACGTACCTGAAGTACGGGCGTGCGCATTACAGGCGGCTCGGCAAGGCAGGGGCGAAGGCGGGCGGCGGGCGCCCTCGACTAAAGACGTACGACGAGATGACGGCCACGGCGGCGGGGCGGAAGCGCGTGGCGCAACGCGAGCGGGACTTCGACATCCGCGTCGTGCAGATGCTCCAGGAAGAGCGGCGAGAGAAGCAGACCCGCGAGGCTGGCGACGGCCGCGCGCAGTCCATGACAGCGAGGGGAGGGGAACGGATGGGCGATTGATTGTCCGACCGGCAAGGCGAAGGCCCGGGGGTTAGATCCCGGGCCTCAACGCCAAACACCAATCCGAGCAACCAGGGGAAGTATAGCAGAAATGGCATCAATGAAAGATGGCGAGGAATTCCGGGACCGCGCGGGCAATGTGGTCACGGCGCGCGGGGCGCAGACGGTGTACGGGCTGCGCCGCAACGAGCGCGACATCACCAACAACCACGAGGCCTATCTGGTGCCGCGGTATCCAACGTGGTATCTCGAGTGGCCCGCGGAGCAGGCCCCCACCTGGCTCGCGTATCTGCCGCTGCGGGGGCTCGCGGACGTGGATGCCCTGCAGTCGCTGCTGAACCTCGCGGAACTGGAGATGCTGACGGGTGCGGATACTAACGCCGCTCGGCCCGAACCGCTGGCGAGCGTCCGTGACGGGTTCGTGGCGCGATGAGCGAGCGATTGACGGCCCTCAAGGTCGTGCGCGCCGCTGACGCCGTGCGCGCCCTGACCGAATGCGACTACTACGCGCGCCACTGCCGCGCCTATCAGCGGGGCGAAGTCGAACGCCTGCTGAACATCCTCTCCGACATCCACGGCTCGCTCACGCTGGCGGGCGCCGCGAAGGAGTACGTCGCCACACCTAATCACACGGCGGGGACTGCGCGAGCGGGAGGCCAGCGATGATCCTCCGCCGCTGGGACAGCATCCTCACCTGGGGGGGGCTCGCGGTGTGCATCTCCATGCTCGTGGTACCCGAGACGCTAAGGCGGCTATCGTGACCAGCCTCGTTGAACAGCTACAGGAAGTGCGGGCGCTGCTAGAGGCGGGCTGGTGCCAGGGCGCTCTGGCGCGCGCAGGGAACAACCGGGCCGTCCCGCCGGAATCAAGCACGGCCGTGCGGTTTTGCCTAGTTGGCGCGATTCAGCGCGTGTGGCAGCCAGCGACACCGCTCTGGCCCCTCACAGTTGCTATCAACAAGGCTCTTCCGGGCTCCACGGCGACATCTTTCTGGAATGACACGCCCGGCCGCACGAAGGCTCAAGTGCTAGCGCTTGTAGACCGCGCGATTGCGAAGGCGGGGGGGGCGTCGTGAGTGGACTCCTTCAGACGAAGCACCGCTGCTCTTTGTGCGGCCTGCCGTGCGCGACGGTGGACGTGTGGGACGCGGCGAGCGAGCGGCACGTGCCCATCACTCTCCAATGCGCGGAGCACCCGGAGGCGCCCGTGCTGGCGTGGGACATCCCGACGCAGGCGGCGTGCGTGGCCACCGATGTTCATCTGCGCAACGGCGACACCATCGACGACGTGCGCGCCATCGTCGCCGGCTGGGAAGACAGCTCGCGGCGGGCAACGTACGAAGTGGCGCTCTACCTGATGGAGCGCTGGGAACGGCTGCCCGAGCGGCGTCCCCCAGCCGGATACGACAGCGAGAGATCGCCCGACGGGCTATTCGGACCAAGACGAAAGGTGGAAACCCAATGACCTCGACACCAGCAGCAACCTCGAAGGCGGCGACTGTGGTTACGCCTGGCGCTCACGTGATTCAGCAGGCCGGCCAGTGGTCGCGCGGGGAAGCGGCGATCATCGCCAACGTCCTCGGGCGCGGCCTGACCGAGGGAGACCTTCGCGCCTACGCGGCGATCTGCAAGCACACGGGGCTGGACCCGTTCCGCAAGCAGATCTACGCGTGGAAGGACAACGGGCGCCTGACCATCCACGTCTCGGTCGGCGGATGGCGCGCGTTCGCAGCACGGACCGGCTCCTACGCCGGCCAGACGGAGCCGCAGTGGTGCGGTCCCGATGGCGCGTGGCGCGACGTGTGGCTCGAGGAAGCCCCGCCGGCGGCGGCGCGCGTGGGCGTCTACCGCGTGGGCGCGCCGGAGGCGATCTTCGGCGTCGTGACGTTCAGGGAGTTCGCCCGCACACAGGCACGCACGGGCGCAAAGGGGCCGACTCTCTGGGACGAGAAGCCGGCGCACATGCTGGCCGTGAGGGCTGAGCACCAGGCGCTGCAGAAGGCGTGTCCGGAGGCGTTCGCGGGCGTGCAGGAAGCCATCCAGACGTTCGGCGTCACGGTCGAGACGGTGAGCGATGAGGAGCTGGCCGCGGGCGCTCAGGACCTCGCCGCGCTGGCTGAGAACGTCAATCAGGAGACGGGGGAGATCATCGAGGGCGAGACGCGCCCGATAGAGCCGGTGGAGGGGGCAGGCGTCGGGGCAACGGTTGCGCCGCCCCCCTCTCCGGTAGAAGGCGGGCAGCAGCCGTCAATGCTCGCCGGCGATGAGGAGTCGTGGCGCGCTGCCCTGGCGACGGAGATGGCCACGGCGGGGATGACGCGCCCGGCCGACGACCGGTGGCTGTGCGTGGTCATCGACTGTCCCGCGGGGGACCTGGAGGGGGCGATCCCGCAGTGGCTGGAGAACGACCCCGGGCGCACGGTGCACACGTTGGTCAGCGGCGCCGCCGACCGAAAAGCGGCCGCGGGCGCCAAGAGAT
>JBPCLM010000103.1:0-21524 GCA_051003295.1 Tepidiformaceae bacterium
CGACCCCCCCTCCCGCGGCGACCGCAAGAAGCGGAAGCGGCGGGGTGGCAGCGTGGCAAAGGCGGGCTGGGTCGCCGGCGGCACGGCACTCCACCTCGCCACCCTCGCCGCCATGCGCCTGATCGAAAGCCGTCGCGGCCGCCGCAAGTTCACGCGGGGCGGCGGGTGACCCAGCCCGGCGGTCTCCCCATCGCCGTTTACGATGAAGGGCAGGGCGACCCGCCCTTCGTCTTCATCCACGGCCTCGCCTGCGACCACACGTTCTGGCAGCCACAGGCCGACGACCTGAAGCGCGACCACCGCTGCCTCTCCGTCGACCTGCGTGGGCGCGGCGAGTCACCTGCGGTGCCCCCGTACGACACCTCGCAACAGGCAGAAGACATTGCTCACGCCATGGTGGCAGCTTCCCTCGGGCCCGCCATCATCGTGGGCCACAGCCTGGGCGGGCCGACGGCGCTGCTCCTCAACGACCGCTATCCCGAACTCGTCCTCGGCATCGTCGCCGGCGACTCGCCTTACCGTGCCCACCAGCCGGGCGGCTTCGGACGGCTCGCCGCCAGTATCCGTGAACAGGGCACGCGCGATGCGCTCCGCGGCCTCGTCGATGGCTTCTTCGTCGAGGGCACCCCCGAAGCCGTCGCCGACCACGCGCGGCAGACGATGCTCGCCTGCCCGCCGGATGTTGCCGCCGGGATGCTGGAGAACAGCGAGCCCTTCATCGATCGCATGGCCGACTTGCTCCGCAAGGCCGACCTGAAGCCCTTCATGGCCATCTGGGCGGAGCGGCCGGCGGGCGATCCCCCGTGGCTTCGCGAAGTCACGACGTTCCTCCGGCAAGAACCGATCGCGGGCGCCGGCCATTTCTTTCAGCTGGAACAGCCCGCCATCACGAACGCCCTCCTTCGCGCCTTCCTCGATGACGTCGCGCGCGATCCCCGCCTTCAGCCGCCCTCGTAAAGCCCGCCTTTCTTGTCCTTCGTCCGCTGCCGTAGGACGGAAGCAAGCGCCGCGCTAAGGTGGAGCGAATGCGAATCCAGCGCGCGCTGCGGGCGGCCTGCGGCATTCTCCCGTTCCTCCTCATCCTGGCGGCTTGCGGCGACGACGACGCGGCTGGCGGCACCCTCGTTGTGCTCACCGATACCCCCACCACCGCCGGCCCCGTGCAGGGCACGGCGCCACCCGTAGCCACCACCCCGGAGGGCACTGCCACCGCCACGACCGCCGCTTCCCCCGCGACCGCCGCTTCCCCCGCGACCGCCACGCCGCCGCCCGCCAATGGGGGCCCGCCGCCGGATACCTCCGCGGTCGTCGCCTGCGGCGATATCCTCGCCCCCATCGACAAGGAGCATCGCCTCCCGGCCGACTGCGCTCCCGCAGACCTGCGCGCCATCCCACAGCAGTGGACCGCCAACGGCACACAGTATCTGCGCGCCGCTGCCGCGACGGCGCTCATTGAGATGTTCGAAGCCGCCGCCCGCGAAGGCCATTCGCTCTATGCGAATAGCGGCTACCGCAGTTACTCGACCCAGCAGGTAGTCTTCGCCAGCGAAGTCGCCAGCTACGGCTACGACCAGGCCATCCGCCAGAGCGCGCGCGCAGGCCACAGCGAACACCAACTGGGCACCACCATGGACATCACCAGCCCGGCGGGTGGCAATATCCTCACGCAGGCATTCGGCGATTCCCCTGAAGGCCGCTGGGTGGCCGCCAACGCGCACCGCTGGGGTTTTGTCTTGAGCTATCCGCCCGGCAAGGAAGCCATCACCGGCTACGTCTACGAACCCTGGCATCTGCGCTTCGTTGGCAAGGACGCTGCCGCCAACGTCCGCGCGAGCAACCTCACGCTCCACGAATTCCTGCTGCGCTGAGCTTCGCAACGGGGACCGCACCGGTTGCCGCGACGGCCGCCGGGTGACACACTCGGACAGCCAATTTCATCACGAAACGGAGCCTGCCATGGTCGCTGCCGCACCCGCCACCACCGACCTGCTCATCGAACGCGAAGGCCACATCCTGACCATCACGCTCAACCGGCCGGACCGCCTCAACGCCATCAGCGGCCCCATGCTCGCCGCCCTCTCCTCCACCCTCCAGGAGGCGAACACCGACCCGGATGTGCGCGTCGTCGTCCTGACGGGCGCCGGACGCGGCTTCTGCGCTGGCCTGGACCTGAAGGACCAGGTTTCGGGAGATAGCACGCTCGGCGCCCGCGGCTACCGTCTCTTCGACCTCCACAATTCGCCACCGATCGTCATCAACCGCATGGACAAGCCCATCATCTGCGCTCTCAATGGCGCCGCCGCCGGCTACGGCATGGACCTCGCGCTCGGCTGCGACATTCGCATCGCCAGCGAGCACGCGAAGATGGGTGCGGTCTTCGCGAAGCGCGGCGTCCTCCCCGAATCCGGCGGTTGCTGGTACCTGCCGCGCCTGCTCGGCTGGGCGAAGGCCGCCGAAGTGGCCTTCCTGGGCGATGTCCTCGACGCCCAGCGTTCCCTCGAACTCGGGCTCGTGAACCGCGTCGTCCCGCACGACACACTCATGGACGAGGCCATGGCCATGGCACGGAAGATCGCCGACAACGCCCCCCTCAGCGTGCAGTCCACCAAGCGCATGATGCGCCTCGGCCAGGACGAGACGTTCGAAGCCGCCGTCGATCACATCTATCTGCAGCTCCTGCCGCTTTTCCAGAGCGAGGACTTCAAAGAGGGCCTGAGCGCCTTCGCCGAGCGCCGCGAACCGCACTTCAAGGGCCGCTAGCGCTCTCGCTGCCCTCGCCCGCCGCCTGCGTGGTCGAACGCAGGCCCCCCGGCAACTCCCCGGGCAGTTCCCCTACGGGTGGCGTCGCCAGCGATATCGTGACGTCGAAGAGGTCGCCCCACGCCGCCTCGTAGTAGTCACCGGCGGCTTCGTCTTCGGCCAACCAGATGAGCACGACCTGCGGCTGGCCGGCGGGCGCGTTCACCCAGTATTCGCCCAACACCTCGGCCTGCGAAGGGTGAGCGAAGCTCTTGCGCCGCTCGAACGCTTCCAGGCCCGTGAGCACGCTCGCGCCAGCTTTGAACTGCAGATACGCGACGTACAGGGCCACGACGGCGGATTATACGTCCACCGTTCCCGCCGCCTGCGCGCGCGCCTCTGCTACACTTGCGCTTCGCCCCCCGCGCCTGGGAGCACGGGAATGGCCGAACGGGACCGGCGCATGTACCGCAGACTCCTCAACGGCATCATCGACCAGGGCAAGACCAGCCCCTTCCTCGCCGCCATGCGCGAATCGGCCGAACACCAGACCGCCCGCGGCATCCGCGCTCGCACCACCGTCTGGGGCTCCATGACCGGCCAGACGAATGCCGTCCTCATCGCCAGCGATTTCAACACCCTCGACGAGCTCGAGAAGTTCAGCGACCTGGCCACCGAGGATGCAAAGTTCGCCGCCATCCGCCGCGCCGTGCGCTCACAGATGGTGTACGACGGCTCGGAAGTGGCCATACACCGCCTCGCTTACCACTCCGAAGGACTCATTTCCAGTGAGGAAGCAACCGAGCCCCGCCGCTTCATGCGCACCCTCGAAGGCGAGGTGCAGGCGGGCCACCACCGCGATTTCGTCATGTCCATCTCCCAGGCGCTGGACTACCAGAAGAAGCGCGGCATCGATGCCCACACCAGCGTCTGGACGGCGGTCACCGGCGGCACCAGCGCTGTGTCAATCGTGGCCGAATTCGATAGCATGGCCGAACTGGAGAAGTTCGACGAAATGGCCATGAAGGACGAAGAGTTCGCGCGCCTGCGCAAGGCCACGCGCGCCAGCATGGTCTTCCTCACGAGCCACGTCGAACTCATGCGCAACCTGCTCTAGCACTCTTGTGACGAGATTCGGGCCAATTCGGAACCGGCCCGGTTTAGTGCTCCCCTCGCCCACCGCAGTGGGAGAGGGGTTGGGGGTGAGGGCCTCCCACGCCGTTCACATTAAACCGAAAAGGAGCGGCGTCCGCCGCCCCTTTGGGCTGATCGTCACTGGCTGAAGGCTAGCAGCAGGCGCGTGGCTGGCCGCTTCCATCTTCGGTTTGGAAGCTGGAGCCGCAGGCGCAGCTCTTCGTCGCGTTCGGGTTGAAGATGCTGAAGCCGCTCTTCATCACGTCTTCGACGTAGTCGATCTCAGCGCCCTGCAGATAGCGTGCGCTCTCGGGATCCACGAGGATGCGGACGCCCTGCTGCACGAGGACGATGTCATCGTCTTCAGCCGAACGGGCGAGCGCCATCCCGTACTGGTACCCGGAACAACCGCCGCCCGCCACGAACACGCGCAGCGCTCCCTCGGGAAGTTCGCGCGCGGCGAGCAGCGCCTTGGCCTTCTCGACGGCCTTATCAGAAATGTTGACGAGCACCTGCGTGGTCGGCTCGGCTTCGATGGTCATGAGTATCCTCCCGCGGGGATGGCTGGTGGCCGCGAATGCGCGGCACTACGAAAAGTATAGCGTACCGGGGCCCGCCAGTCCAAGCGCGCCTCACCTTCGAGTTTCGCACCGAAACCGCTACCCTTGTCCCATGGCCCGCATCTACCTCGACCACGCCGCAACCACGCCGCCCGACCCGCGCGTGCTGGAGGCGATGTGGCCCATGTACTCCCGCCATTGGGGCAATCCCTCGAGCATCTACCTCGAAGGGCAGGAATCGCACCACGCCCTCGATGCCTCGCGCAAGCTCTGCGCGGACCTCCTCGGAGTCAGCCTGCGGGAGATCGTTTTCACCAGCGGTGGCACCGAATCCGATAACGCCGCCATCCGCGGCGCCGCCTTCGCCCAGCGCGAGGCGGGCCGCGGCAGCCACATCGTAACCACGCAGGTCGAACACCACGCCGTCCTCCACACCGTCGAACAGCTGCAGCGCGAAGGCTTCGATGCAACCTATCTGCCCGTCGGCTCCGATGGACTCGTGGACCTCGCCGCGCTCGAAGCGGCCGTCGGACCCCAGACCACCGTGGTCAGCGTGATGACCGCCAACAACGAAGTCGGTACCATTCAACCGATCGCCGAAATCGCGCGTATCGCGAAGGCTCGCAACCCCCAGGTCGTTGTCCACACCGACGCGGTGCAGGCCGCGGGTGTCCTGGATATCCGCCCCGCAACCCTGGGAGTGGACCTCCTCAGCATCGCCGCGCACAAGCTCTACGGCCCGAAGGGGGTGGGGCTGCTGTACGTCCGCAACCGCACGCCCTGGCAGCCCTCAATCGTGGGCGGTACCCAGGAGAAGGAACGCCGCGCCGGCACGGAAAACGTCGCCGGCGCCGCCGGCCTCGCGGCCGCCATGAAGCTCGCCTGGGACGAAGTGGACGCGCGCAACGCGCATGCCCGCCACCTGCGCGACCGCCTGCTCTTTGGGCTGCCAGAACGCGTCCCCGATACCGTCATCACCGGGCCGGCTGACCCCGGCGCTCGCCTCCCCAACAGCTTCAGCTGCTGTTTTCGCAACGTCGAAGGCGAAAGCGTGCTGCTGGCGCTCGATATGGCCGATATCGCCGCCAGTTCCGGCAGCGCCTGCACCACCGGCGCGCTCGAACCATCGCACGTCCTCACCGCGATGGGCATCGATAACGATCTCGCGCACGCCTCGCTGCGCCTCACCGTCGGCAAAGACAACACCGACGCCGAGATCGATCGCGTCCTCGAAACCCTCCCCGCCATCATCGCCCGCCTGCGCGCCCTCGCCGGCTGAACGCGTCCCCTACGAAATCCCCTGCGCCTCGAGGAAGTCCAGGATGTCCTGCACCGTGCGGATGTTCTCGGCGTCTTCGTCCCGGATCTCGAACTCAGCGTCCCCCGAGAACGCTTCCTCGATCGCGATCGTCAGGTCCACCACATCTAGCGAATCGGCGCGCAGGTCATCGATCAGGCTTGCCCCCGGCTGCACCTCTTCAGGGCTGACCTTCAGTTGCGCGACAACAACATCGCGGACTCGTTCGAAAAGGGAAGCCATGACGTTCTCCTGACGGATGACCGGGCCACTGTGACGCCCGACGGTGCGCCGCGAACGGCGAGGATGCTACGTCACCCTTCGTACTTGCGAAAGATGACGCAGCCGTTTTGGCCGCCGAAACCGAAGCCGTTGGCGGCCGCAGCCCGCACGTCCCGTTTGCGCGCTACGAGCGGCGTGTAGTCCAGGTCGCATTGGGGGTCGGGCGTTTCGAGGTTGATCGTTGGGGGCACGACGCCCTTCGCGATTGCCATGACAGCGGCCAGGCACCCGGCCGCCCCTGCCGCCCCCAACAGGTGCCCCACCATCGACTTCGGCGAACTGATGGAAATGCCCGCCGCCGCTTCGCCGAAGGCGCGCTTGATAGCGACCGTTTCGGCGACATCGTTGAGCGGCGTGCCCGTGCCATGTGCTGCGATGTAGTCGATCTCGCCGGCATCCATTACCGATGCCGCCAGCGCAGCCGCGATCGCCTGTTCCGCGCCCGTGCCGTCTTCGCGTGGGGCCGTGATGTGATAGGCGTCGCAGCTCAGCCCGCCGCCCATCAACTCCGCGTAGACACGTGCCCCACGGGCGCGCGCTCGCGCTTCGCTTTCGATTACCAGCACGACCGCCCCTTCGCCGAAGACGAAGCCGTCACGGTCGGCATCGAAGGGCCGCGATGCCCCCTCCGGGTCATCGTTGCGGCGGCTGAGCGCGCGCATGTTCGCGAGCGCTGCTATCGGCAACCGGTGCAGCGCCGCCTCCGTGCCACCGGCAAGCACCACATCCGCCACACCGCTCTCGATGAGCGACTTCGCTTCCATGAACGAATAGAGCCCGCTGGCGCAGGCCGCCACGCTAGCGAGAGCCGGCCCGCGCAGCCCCAGCGTCATGCTCACCTGGCAGGCGCCCATGTTCGGCGCCATCGTGGGCACGTAGAACGGGCTCACACGCGATGGCCCGCGCGTCAGCAGCGCCTCCATTTCGTCCATCGTGTCGATCGCGCCCCCCGCCCCCGTCGCGATCGCCGAAGCCGCTCGCGGCCGCTCCGCCTCCGTGAGCTCCAGTCCCGCATCTTCGGCCGCCAATCCGGCTGCCGCCACCGCGAACTGCGCGAACCGCGACATACGCCGCGCCGCTTTCGCGTCCATGTAGTTGGCCGCGTCGAAGTCCTTCACCTCGGCCGCTATCTTCACTGCCATGTCCGATGTATCGAAGCGCGTGATGAGCGTCACGCCCGACACCCCGGCCACCAGGTTCGCCCAGAATTCATGCGCACTCAGGCCGATGGGGGTGATTGCGCCGGCGCCGGTCACCAGGGCTCGTGTCACAGCTCTTCTCCGCGCGGCGGGCCGTTCCCGCCGCCAGGTTGCCTCTCATTCTAGCCCGTGCGCGCTCACAGCCCACCGCCCGCTCAGCCAGCGCGTCCCAGCCGCATCGCGATCTCCCGGTGGTGCTCCCAGTTGTGCTCGAGCAGGCGCCGGAACATGCGCCGTGCCGTCCCGGGCTCCGATGCCCGCTCGATCACCCGCGTGCGTTCCTCTTCCGTCATCGCCCGCAGCCGCTCGACAATCATTGGCGTCGCCTGGTGCAGTGCGACGAGCGGGTCGCACAGGCCCTTGTCCGCGGCCGCGTAGATAGCGTGCAGCCCGGGTACCCGCAGCCGCCCCATCCCCAGGTAGCTGTAGTCGCCGCCGAGGATGTGCGAAAGCACCCGCCCGATCGCCCTGCCCTTCGCCGGCGCGGCCGACCGCTCCTCCGCCGAAAGCCCGCCCACAAGCTCGAAGGTTTCCCCACGGAGCGCCTCGAAACGGCGGATGTACCGCTCGCACTCGGCCGCGGAAATTGGCTCGAAGTCTGTCCCGAACCCCGCACCGCCGGGGAACTTGCCGCTCGTGTCGTGTGCGGCCACCGCCGTCGCGAACTCCCCCTCGGGGTGGACGTCCTCCCCGCTGCGCGCCAGGAAGCGCAGGTAGTCGCGGACGACGCCCGGCATCGCCACCACCACCGCCTCCGTCGTTGGCGCCTGGTGAACGCAGCCCAACAGTTCCAGGGCGTGTGCGAGCGTCGTTTTGTGCTGCGGCCCCGACTCCAGGTAGAGGGCGTATTCCTTCAACGTTTCAGCCCCCCGGTGCGGGCTAACTCGCCTGCCGGAAGATGACGCACGAATTGTGTCCGCCCAGGCCCACGGAAGTGGTCATGGCCACGCGCACGGGCTGGCTGCGCGCCACGTTGGGCACGTAGTCCAGGTCGCATTCCGGGTCCGGCGTGGTGTAGTTGATGGTCGGGGGCACCTTTTGGTCACGGATTGCCATCACACACGCGAGTGCCTCCACCGAACCCGAAGCCCCCATGCAGTGCCCGGTAATCGGCTTCACGGAACTGATGGCCACCTTGTAGGCCGCATCGCCCATCACTTCTTTGAACACCATCGTCTCCACGCGGTCGTTCAACGGCGTACCGCTGCCGTGGGGGTTGATGTAGTCGATTTCCGCCGGGTCGATGCCGGCCTTACGGATAGCGGCCTTCACCGCGCGCTTCAATCCCCGCCCCGTTTCGTGCAGGGCGATCATGTCGTAAGCATCATTGGAACTGCCGTAGCCGATGATCTCGCAGTAAATCCGCGCGCCGCGCGCCCGCGCCTGGTCGTAGTCCTCCAGCATCATCGCCGCCCCGCCTTCGCCCGCGATGAAGCCGTCCCGGTTCAGGTCGAAGGGCTTGAGCGCCTTCTCGGGATGTTCGTTGTCCCCGGCGAGCGCGCGCATGGAACACCAGGTCGCGTGATAGAGGGGCAGCAGCACGGCCTCGGAACTGCCGGCGATGATGGCATCGGCGTCGCCCCGGCGGATCGTCTCGAAGGCTTCGCCGAGCGTCGCGCCGCCCGTGGCGCAGGCGCTCACCACAGCCATGTTCGGCCCGCGCGCCCCCGTCGCAATGGCGATATGGCCGCTCGCCGCATCCGGGATGAAGTTCGCCACCAGGAACGGCGTCACGCGCCGCGGGCCCTTCTCGTCGAGCGTCCGCTGGTACTCCACCACCATCTCCGTGCCGCCCCCGCCCGCGCTGAACACCACGCCCACCATGTCGGCGTTCTCCTCGGTGATCTCGAATCCGCTATCGGCGAGCGCCTCGAGCGCGGCCGCAACCCCGAACGTGACCCCGCGGTTCATGTACCGCTGTTGCTTCGCATCCACGCGGTCGCCCAGCTCGAAGCCCTTCACCTCAGCCTGGATCCGTACGGGGTAGGGCTCGGGGTCGAAAAGGGTAATGGGGCCGATGCCGCTGCGCCCGGCAAGCATTGCCTGCCACGTCTCCTCAGCCGTATTGCCGGCCGCCGTGACGGCACCCACGCCCGTGATCGCCACACGCCCGCTCATCGCGCCGCAGCCTCGACCAGCCGGAAGTTCTCCGCCAGCAGGCCTTCGTTTTCATCGCTCAGGCTCAGGCTGTTGATGTCGTAGTCGATGCGCCGCGCCAGCCGCGTGAGCACATTGCCCGGCCCCGCCTCCACGAACAGGTCCACGCCCTGTGCCTTCATCTCTTCCACCGACTTCTGCCACTTCACGCCGCTCAGCAACTGATCGCGCAATTCGATGTATACCTCGGGCTGCGTTTCGAGCAGCTCCGCGTTCACGTTACCCACCAGTGGGCTCGCGGGGTCGCGCATGGGCAGTTTCTGCAGCAAGCGGTTCATTCCTTCGCTGGCGCGCGCCATCAGTGGAGAATGCGAGGCGATCGTGATGGGCAGCTTCACCACGCGGCGCGCCCCCGCGCGCTCGGCCAGCTCCATCGCAGCGCGCAGCGGCTTAAGCGCCCCCGAGATGACGTTTTGCCCCTCGCAGTTCGATGTCGCAAGCCCCACGTAGCCATCGTCCGCCGCTTGCGCGCAAATCTCGGCCACGCGCTCTTCGGAGAGCCCGAGGATAGAGGCCATGCCCCCCGGGTGCTCGCGCCCCGCTTCTTCCATCAGGATCCCGCGCTCTTTGACTAGCAGCAGCCCCTCGTCGAAGTCAAGCGACCCCGCCGCCACAGCCGCCGTGAATTCGCCCATGGAGTGGCCCGCGAACACGTGCGGCTCCAGCTTGCGGTCGAGCGCAACCCAGCGCTCCTGGAGCGCGGCCAACCACGCCATCGAGGTGACGAACGTGGCCGGCTGCTGGTTGATCGTCTGTTCGAGTTCTTCCAGTGGGCCTTCGAAGCACAGCTTCGAAAGACGCGATTCGAGCACTTCGTCGGCGCGTTTGAACACGTCCCGCGCAGCCCGCGAAACCTGGGAAAGCCGCTCGCCCATGCCCACGTGGTGCGAACCCTGGCCCGGAAATACCACCGCCAACCGCCGCCACGGCTTGATTACCTGGTCCATGCGGACTGCGAGGCCTCCGTCGCGGGGCGCCACCGGCCCCGTCCTCTCAGGATACCAGAGCCCCGCACGCCGATACAGGGAAATCTCAGAGCAGGCTGGCCGGGTCAATATCCACCGACCACCCCTGCCCCAGCCGCACCCGGGCCACCAGCGAGCCAGGCTCCTTCCCCCGCAGCAGGAGTTGCCAGCGGTATTGCCCGCGCACGCGCGCGATGTACGCCGGCGTCGGCCCCAGCACGTCCGGTTCCGCCCGCCCGGCGGCGTCGCGGCGCAAGCGCAGGTCTGCCGCAACGCGCGATGCCTCCTGCAGCCCGTGCTCGCGGTTCGTGGAGTGATACACCAGCCGCGCCAGCCGCGCGAAGGGGGGATACCCCGCCCGCCGGCGGTGCGCGATCTCGTAGTCGTAGAAAGCCCGGTAATCGCTCTGCGCAGCGCACTGTATAGGCGGCGCCTCAGGGTCATACGTCTGGATGTACACGCGCCCCGCGCGGTCCCGCCGCCCCGCCCGGCCCGCCACCTGCGAAAGCAACTGGAACGTGCGCTCCTGCGCGTGGTAGTCCGGCAGGCTCAGCCCCACGTCCGCATCCACGACGCCCACCACCGTCATCCCCGGCAGGTCGAGCCCCTTCGCCAGCATCTGCGTCCCCACGAGCACATCGATCTCGCGCGCCTCGAGCGCGTTCACGATGCGCTCGTGGCTTCCCTTTTTGCTCGCGATGTCGCTGTCCCAGCGGGCGATGCGTGCGCCCGGGAACGCGAGCCTCGCTTCCTGTTCGATGCGCTGCGTGCCTACCCCGAACGGCCGGTAGCGCCCCCCATCGCATTTCGGGCAACGGTCCTCCAACCGGCGGCCTCGTCCGCAGGCGTGACACGACACCCTCGGGTGGTGCGGGTCCGAAAGGTCCAGCCCCATCGCCACTTCGCACGAAGGGCAGAGGGGCAGGTGGCCGCAATCGCGGCAGAGCATGAAGCGCGCCGATCCACGCCTGTTGACGAAGAGGATCGATTGCTCCCCCGCCCGCAACGCAGAGAGCAATGCCCGGCGCAGAGGGAGGCTGAAGACGCCGCGGTTGCCCC
Organism: Tepidiformaceae bacterium; assembly: GCA_051003295.1. Taxonomy (GTDB): domain Bacteria; phylum Chloroflexota; class Dehalococcoidia; order Tepidiformales; family Tepidiformaceae. The sequence continues at coordinate 11,393 of JBPCLM010000103.1, forward strand.
CCTTCAACTCTTCGCGCATGTCCACCACGGAAATGAGCGGCATCTCGCCCTGGCGCGTGCTGCCGTCCTCTCCCGGCGACACGCGTTCGCGCAGCTCCACGCGCGTCACATACCCCACCTCCGCGCGGTGATAGGTGACGATGTCCGGCGTGGCGCTACCCAGCACCAGCGTGGCATGCGTCCGCCGGCACAGCTCTTCGGCCGCCTCCCGCGCGTGGTAGCGCGGCTGCGGGTCAGCCTGCTTGTAGCTCCACTCGTGCTCCTCATCCAGCACCACCAGCCCCAGATTTCGAACAGGCGCGAACAGCGCACTGCGCGACCCCAACACCAGCCGCGATTCCCCCCGCTGGATGCGGTACCACTGGTCGTACAGTTCGCCCGCGCTCAATCCCGAATGCAACACCGTGAGCGTCTCCCCGAAGCGCTCGCCGTAGCGCCGGATCGCCTGCGGCGTGAGAGCGATTTCCGGCACGAGCAGGATGGCGCCGCGGCCCGCCTCCAGCGCTCGCCGCACCAGGTCCAGGTACACCTCCGTCTTCCCCGAACCGGTGACACCCTGCAGCAAGTACGTGCCCTCGGCAGCCGCGATGGCTGCCGCCGCTACCTCCTGCTCGCCCGTGAGCACGAGCGGCGGCCGCTGCGCGAACTCATGGCCCTGCAGCGGGCTGCGTTGCACGCGCGCTTCGTAATCGCGCAGCCAGCCTTCCACCGCGAGCCGACGGATGTGACCCGCCTGCGCCCCCGCCTCGCGCGCCCAGCTCAGCGGCACCTCTCCCTCCGCCGCGAGCAGGCGCAGGACGCGCGCGTCAACCGACCGCGGGTTCGTGGCCCCCAGCTCGGCCGCACGCGCGGCTGCCTCTCCCGCCGGGCGGCTCAGGGCGATGCGCCGTTCCATGCGCGGCTGTGCGCCCGGCCGCGCGAGCCCCTGGGCGACCGTCAGGTAGCCCTCTGATTGCAACCGTTGCAGCCGCGCCATGGCGAGCGGCCCCGTCGCCTCACGCAGCGCCTCGATCGTCATCTGACCGCGCGCGACGATCGCTTGCAGCACCTTCTGGTCGCCCGGGTACACGGGCAGCAGCGGCGGCACCTCCACCGGCGACACCATCGTCACCGGCTTCTGCCCGTAGCCGGATGGCAGGCAGGCCGAGACGCAATCCCACAGCGGCGCCAGGTAGGTCGCCGAAAGCCAGCGCGCGAGGGCGATGTGGGGCTCATCCAATACCGGCGATGCGTCCGCCACCGCATCGATCGGGCGGACGCTCTGCAGCCCCGTCTGGTCGCTAAGCGCCAGCACGATCCCCTGCAGCACGCGCGGGCCGAAGGGCACGAACACCGCCTGCCCGGCCTCAAGGCTCATCCCTTCCGGGATGGCGTACGTGAACGGCTCGCGCGCCGGCTGCCCGGAGTTGACCGCCACCTCCGCATAACGCGCCGTGGCCCTGCCGCGCTCTTCGCGCTCGTCGTCAGCCTCGCCCATCCCGCAATGCTACCCCGCGGCGCAACGCTCAGCGCCCAGCCACTGGCACTTCCAGTTGCGTATCGCCCACCGGCCGCAGGCCCAACTCCTCACTGGTCGCCAGCCCCCGTGTCAGCCAGAGGAAGACGGGCACGCCCGCGCCCATCACAAGGCCGCCGAACAGGAACGCGGCCCCAATCCCCGACTGGTCCACGAGCAGCCCGCCTACCACGGACCCGATCACGATGCCCGCGCCACCCCCCGCGGACCCCAGCCCGAGCACCGTGCCCATGCCGCTGCGCCGCCCCGCCACCACCTGGATCGCGCCCGCCGCCACCTGCGAAAGCGCCCCCGCGCCACCCATCGCCAGGAGCAAGGTCACCGAGAGCGCGTAGCTCGGCGCGAACCCGAGCGCAATCAGTAGCACGCCGTTCAGGAGCAGCCCGATCGCAACCAGCGGCCGCCGGTCGAAGCGGTCGGCGAGCCGCCCGAACACCGGCTGCGCCACCCCCGCCGTCAGGTCCTGTGTGGCGAAGGCGACGCCTATGAGGATGGGGCTCGCGCCGAGGCCGTCTTCAAGGCGCAACGCCAGGAACGCGAACGTCGCCCCGAACCCCACCGAAACCAACGCCATGTGCGTCGTCAGCGCCATCACCAGCGGGTCGCCGAGCGCCTCGCGCAAGCTCTTCTGTGCTGGCCGGGGACTGGGCACGGCGCTCTGCCGTCGCTCCGCGGGGCTGTGCCGCGGCAGCCACACCGCTATCACGAAGGCCGAAAGCGCCAGCAGCGCCGCCATCGCCACGAATACCGAGTGGAACCCCACCAGCTGACGCAGGACGCCCGCTATCAGCGGACCCGTACCGAAGCCGATGATGTCGGCCGTCGCGAACGCCCCCATCCAGCGCCCTTCCCGTCCCGCCGGCGTCATATCACCCACGTAAGCCCGCGCTACGGAGAAGATGAAGCTGGTCCCGAGGCCGCTGAACGCCCGGAAAGCGATCACCTGGTAGAAGCTCTGCGCCGTCAGATAACCGAGCGCCGCCACCACGTAGATAAGCAGCCCCGCGACGATGAACGGCTTTCGGCCGTAGCGGTCTGAAAGCCGCCCGGCGAACGGCCCCACGAACGTTTGCACGACCGCGAAGACGGAGAACGTGAGCCCCAGCCAGACTCCACTCGCGCCCAGGTCCTTCGCGTAGACCGGTAGGAGGGGGCTGACCATGGAGATGCCCATGGTCGCCACGAATACCGCCACGTAGAGCGCGATGAACGGCCGTGACAGCACATGGACGAGACTACACCACGCCCCGCGAAGGGTCGGCGCCGCCGCCGGCGGCTGTCCGGAGCGGAGCCCCGTGCTACACTCGGAATACCCCCGGAGGGGCCATCCGGCAGCCAGAGCTCCCCCGGCGCGCACCTCCCAAATCAGAACAGGCGAGCATGAAGATCTTCGATATCCACATTCACTTCCCCCGTAACTGGGAGAACCCCGACGAGGATCAGGCGCCCATGCTGGATCGACTGGCCGAAGTGGCCACGGCCGCCGGCGTGACGAAGGCCTGCCTGCTCACCGGCGGCCGCTTCGGTCCCTCCTACGAACGCGGCATGGAGCTCGCCAGCCGCTACGCCGAACTCTTCATCCCCGTTGCCATGATCGATCCCGAAGAGATCGATGGCGAAGGGGTGCAGCGCCTGCACGCCATGGGCTATCGCGGGCTCAAGCTCATCGGCGTCGCCCGCAACTACGATGACCCCGACTACATGGGCTCCTACGCGAAGGCCCAGGAACTGGAGATGCCGGTCCTTTTCCACATGGGCGTCATCGGCGGTGGCCTCGACTATTCGATAACCCACCCGCGCCGCGATGCCGCCGCCGCGCAGGCCTACCAGCGCATGCTCGCGATGATGGATCGCCTGCCCGTCCGCAACGTCTCCGCCGCGCGCATGAGCCCACTCCACCTGGACACAATCGCGAACCGCTTCCCCCGCCTCAAGGTCATCGGCGCGCACCTTGGCAACCAGGGAAACTACGAATATGCCGCCTCCGTCGCTCGCTGGCGCCACAACGTCTGGTTCGATATGAGCGGTGGCGAAACCATCGAACGGCACGCCGTCGAGCGCAACCTCATCAACGGCGAATTCGGCATCGAAAAGCTCGTCTTCGGCAGCGATTGCGGCATGGACGATATCCGCGCCCACATCGATCGCTTCGAGGCCATCTTCGATCTGCTCGAACTCAGCGAAGACCAGCGAGAGCGCCTCTGGTGGCGCAATGGCGCCGAGATTTACGGCCTCGAAGCGCCATCCTTCGCAGGGGAATGACGCCTGGCTGAGCAAGTGACCGGCCGGACGGTGGTGGCAGGGACGGGCGCCCGCTTTGTGCTGCTCGCGCTGGTCACCGGCGCAGGCCTGGCTGGCTACCTCGGGATGCGCCCCGAACAGCCCTGGCTGCTCTGGCTCACAGCTGGCCTCGCCGCCCTCGCCGTCGATGGGATCGTCCGCTCCCATCCCTCATGGGAAGGTGAAGGAGCACTTGCCTCCGCCGTCTACCTCTTTCTCCCCGCCCTCGTGACGCTCGCTGCCGGCTTCTTCATCGATCGCGCAATCGATGGCTACACGCGGCCGCTCCTCGCTGTCGCAGCGGCAGCCGCGGTCGGCTTCAGCGCCTACGGTGAATACCACACCGTCGATTCGAGTTCACGCATGTACGGCCCCATGCGGCTCGCGCTCGCCGTCATCACCTATCTCGCAGCCTTCGCTCTCTTCACGGTCATCTACACCGATGGGCCTGCGCTCGCGCTCAGCGCTGTTGCGGTGGGGTTGGTCAGCCTGGCGCTTTCCCTCGAGCTATTACGCGAAAGCCGTCTGCTCGGGCCCAGTTCGCTGCTTGCCGGCGTCGCCATCGGCGTTTCCCTGGCCGAACTGCGCCTCGCCTTCTATTTCTTCCCGCTCGATGGCATCCTCGCGGGCGCCTTGCTCATCGTCGGCTTCTATCTCGCCACCGGGCTCGTCCACCATCTCCTGGATCATGACCTCGAAGCCGGCACCATGGCGGAGTACCTCCTTGTCACGGCCGTCGGCGCCACGGCCGTGGTCTTCACCCGCGCATTCGTGTAGGAACCAGTTCGAATTGCCTCCGCTCACTATCTGCTCCTGGAACGTCAACGGCCTGCGCGCCGCCGTGCGCACGGGCGACTTCCAGGAGTGGCTCGCCTCAACAGCGCCCGATATCGCCGGCCTGCAGGAAGTCAAGGCGACCCCGGACCAGGTGCCTCCCGAACTCTTCACGGCCGCCGGCTACGCGGTCTGGTGGCACCCCGCCGAGCGTGCCGGGTACAGCGGCACGATGTTGCTTTCCCGCGTCCGGCCGCTGCAGGTGCGCATCGGGCTCGGTATCGCGGAATACGACAGCGAAGGCCGCGTCATCGAAGCCGACTTCCCGGGATTCACGCTCCTCTCCGCCTACTTCCCCAACGGCGGGCGGGGGGGCGACCGCATGGTCTACAAGCTCGCCTTCTACGATGCCTTCCTCGCCCACGCCCATGCGCTCGTCGCGGGCGGCCGCAACGTGGTCTTCATGGGTGACCTGAACGTCGCTCACACGGAGATTGACATCGCCCGGCCCGACGAGAACCGCCGTAGCACGGGCTTCCTTCCCATCGAGCGGGAGTGGATGGACCGCGTCATCGCCCACGGCTTTGCCGATACGTTCCGTTCCCTGAACCCCGAAGCGCGCGATGTCTACACCTACTGGGACGCCTGGCGCGAACGCCGCGCACGCAACATCGGCTGGCGCATCGACTACGTCTGCGTCAGCAACGACCTCCTTCCCGCCGTGCGCGACGCCTTCGTCCAGCCGTCCGTCATGGGTTCCGACCACTGCCCCGTGGGCATCCACCTGGAGCTGCCGGCCTAGCGGACGGTTCGCCAGGACGCCGTAGGCCCCAATGCGCGATCTTCGGCCTGCCCCTCGGCGGCCCGCGACGGTTTTGTTATAAACCCCGCACGCCTTTAACGGACGCGGCGCATTTTCCGCTCCTATACTCGTCGGAACCCCGTACATCGCGCCACGAGGCAGCATCCGCGGGTCGAGAGAAGGGACGCCGAAATGGATTCCGTCGCGCGCCGCGTGGTCGTAACAGCAGCCGAAGACGCCCCCCTCCTCCGGCAGGCCCCGGACAGCGTGGAGCGCGTCTGGGTGGTTGATCTTGCCTCTCACCGCGTGGTCAGCCGCCCCCGCAAGTCTGACGAAGCAGCCTCCTCGCGACCGGGGCGCTGACAGCCTTTTCGCTCGAAGTGCACCACGCGCGACCGGGGGCCCGCACGCTCGTGTCTCCTCCTCCGGTTCACCACCCGCCCCCCGCCCGCTACGGCACCCCGCGCGCGTCCTATCGGCTGCAACTCAACGCCGAATTCACCTTCGCCAACGTCCTCGCCGCCGTCCCCTACCTCGATTCGCTTGGTATTTCGCACCTGTACCTCTCCCCCATCTGGGCGGCCTCGCCCGGCAGCACCCACGGCTACGACGTCATCGATCACGGGCGCATCAACCCCGAACTGGGCGGCCTGGCGGCGCTCTATGCGCTCGGAGAGGCCCTCGTCGCGCGCGAAATGGGCCTCATCCTGGATGTCGTGCCCAACCACGTCGGCGTCGCCGGTGGAGACAACCCCTGGTGGCGTGATGTCCTCCGCTTCGGACCCGCATCGCACCACGCCGACTTCTTCGACATCGACTGGGAAGCGCAGCCGCAGCTGGCAAGCGGAGTGCTTGTACTGCCCATCCTCGGCAAGCCCTTCGGCGAGGCGCTCGAAGCCGCCGAGTTCTCACTGACGCTCCACGAAGGCGAAATCGGGCTCAGCTACTACCACCACCACCTGCCCGTCGCGCCCGGCCACTACTCATCCATCCTCGGCCTCCCCGCGCTCGGCCCGGCCAGCCGCCTCACCGACCCGGCCAGCCTGCCCGCCCTGGTAGAAATCCTGGATCTGCTGCCGCGGGCCGACTCCGCTCAGCAGCGCCGCCTCCTCGACCGCTTCGCCGCGCTGGTAAACGGCGATCCGGCCATCCGCCAATACGTCGAACATGCGCTTGACGAATACACCGGCAGCCCCGGGCAACCTTCTAGCTTCGACCGGCTCGAGCGCGTCATCCTCGATCAGCACTACCGCCCCGCAGATTGGCGCGTCGCCGGCGAAGAGATCAATTACCGCCGCTTCTTCGATATCAACGACCTGGCCGCCATCAGGGTCGAACGCGAGGACGTCTTCGAAGCCACCCACCAGTTGCTCTTCGACCTGGTCGCTCGTGGCATCGCTACCGCGGTGCGTGTGGACCACATCGACGGGCTCTACGACCCCCTCGCCTACCTCCGGCGACTGCGGCAGCGGCTCGATAGGTGCCTCACCAGCCTTCCCGCCGGCTCCGTGCCGATTTACGTCGAGAAAATTCTCGCAGGGGCCGAGCAATTGCCCGCATCCTGGCCCGTAGCCGGCGCCACCGGCTACGAGTTCATGGCCCGCGCCGATGGGCTCCTTATCGATCGCTCCGCCGAGAGCGTCCTAACGCGCACCTGGGCAGAGTTCGCAGGCGAGTCGCGCCGCTTCGGCCGCGTGACGGCGGAAGCGCGTACTCAGGTCGCCGATGAGTCTTTCGCCGGCGAGCTGAACGTGCTGGCGATGCAGCTGCATCGCATTGCCCGCCGCCACCGCCGTCATCGCGACAATACCCTGGGCTCGCTTCATGAAGCGCTCGTCGCCGTCATGGCGCGTTTCCCGGTCTACCGGACGTACATCGATGACGGCGAGCCAGCCCCCGGCAGCGACGCCACCATCGAGCGCGCTGTCCGCGACGCCCGCCTCGCGGACCCGAGCCTCTCCGGCCACGCGCTCGATTTTCTCCGCGAGGTGTTGCTGCTCCATGGGGGAGACTACGACCCGGATGAAATGGCTCGCCGCACGCACTTCCGCCGCCGCTTCCAGCAGGTCTCCGGGCCGGTGATGGCCAAGGGCGTCGAGGACACCGCCTTCTTTCGCTATGCCCGCCTGCTCTCCCTCAACGAAGTCGGTTCCGACCCGGCGCACTTGGGCGCGGACCCGAGCGCTGTCCACGCCTGGTTCCGCGACCGCGCGCGAGCGTGGCCCGGTGCGATGTCCGCCACCTCCACGCACGATACCAAGCGCGGCGAAGGCGCACGCGCGCGGCTCCACGTCCTTTCCGAACTTCCGCGCGAATGGCGGCGCGAAGTGCGCGCCTGGGCACGCATTAACGCTCGCCATCGCACCACCCTCGAAGGCGAGTCTTCCCCCTCGGCCGCGCTCGAGTACTACCTCTATCAGACCCTCGTCGCGAGCCTGGCCGAAGGCGGCATCGACGAGGCCTATCGCGAACGCCTGCACACACACCTCACGAAGGCGATGCGCGAAGCCAAGCAACAGACCACCTGGACTCGCATCAACGAGGACTACGAAGCCGCCTGCCACGGCTTTCTCGATGCCGTCCTCGACAGACGCCGCTCGCCAGCGTTCGTGCGCCGGCTCAACGCCTTCGTGCATGGTCTCCTGCCCGCCGCTGCCCTCAACGGTACCGCCCAGCTGCTCCTCAAAGCCCTCGCGCCCGGGTTCCCCGACTTCTACCAGCAAGCCGAGTCAGGCGGGCTCACCCTCACCGACCCCGATAACCGGCTCCCGCCGGATTTCGCCGCTCTCGAGGATATCCTCACGCGTGCCGCCAACCCTCCCGGGGCCTCGGAGATGGGCACGCCCGCCGCGCGCCTCTGGCTCATGCGCACGCTCCTCGATGTCCGACGCGAGCACAGCCAGCTGCTCCAATGCGGCGACTACCTGCCGCTGGCCGCGCGCGGGCCCTTTCAGCGCCATATCTTCGCGTTCGCACGCACCGCCGGCGGCCGGGCCCTCGTGGCGCTCATCCCCCGCCTCCCGCTCCTCCTCCTCGATGGCGAGCAGGCGATCAACCCGCAGGTCTGGGGGTCCACCGAGGTCGAACTGCCGCCCGGGAGGCGCCGCTGGAGGAATCTGCTCACCGGCGCTCCCGTCGCCGCCAGCGGGTACGTCTCCTGCCGTGAGGTGCTTGACCGGTTCCCATTCGCCGTACTGGTAAGCGAATGACGGCAGAGGGTGCCGCCAACGGCGCCATGTGGGGCGCCACGCTCGGGGCCATCCCCGGCCCCAGCGGGGTCTCATTCCGCGTTTGGGCGCCGCGGCCGCGGTCGCTCGAACTCGTCCTCCGCGGTCCCGCCGGCGAACGGCGGCTCACCCCGGAACGCGATGGCGAATATGCGGTGGCGTTCGTGCCCGCCCTCGAATCGGGCGCCCGCTACGGCTACCTGATCGATGGCGAAGGCCCCTTCCCGGACCCCTGCTCGCGCAGCCAGCCCGATGGAGTGCACGGGCTCTCCGAAGTGACCGCGCCTGGCGCCTTCGCCGGGCGCACGCGCGCATTCGCGCCGCCGGCTCTTAGTGAACTCGTCATCTACGAATGCCACATCGGCACCCTGACCACGGCGGGAACGTTCGATGCCGCGATCGCCGAACTCCCGCGCCTGCGGGGCCTCGGCGTAACCGCCATCGAGCTCATGCCCGTGGCTTCATTTCCCGGCCGCTGGAACTGGGGGTACGACGGCGTCGCCCTCTTTGCCCCGGCCGCCGTGTACGGCGGCCCCGACGGTCTGCGCCGCCTGGTCGATGCCGCCCACGAAGCGGGCCTGGCCGTGCTCCTCGATGTCGTCTACAACCACTTCGGCCCCGACGGCAATTACCTCGGCCTCTACTCAGACCGCTACCTGACAGACCTGCACCAGACGCCGTGGGGCGCCGCCGTCAACTACGACGACGCGGCCTCCGCCGAAGTGCGCCGCTTCGTCCGAGAAAACATGCTCATGTGGGTACACGAATATCGCATCGATGGCTTCCGCCTCGATGCGACCAATGCCATCATCGATGCCTCGCCCCTGCACATCCTCGCCGAACTGCGCGATGCCCTCGGCGACGGCTGGGGCGGCACGCCCCCTATCCTCATCGCCGAGACGGACGAGAACGATGTGCGTTATCTGCGGCCCCCAGACGAAGGCGGCTTCGGATTCGACGCCGTCTGGGCCGACGACTTTCACCACGCCCTGCGCGTCCTCCTCGGCGGCGCACGCGAAGGTTACTACGCCAGCTACGGAGGCAGCGCCGCCGAACTGGCCCGCACCGTCGCGCAGGGGTTCCTCTACGAAGGCCAGGTCGATCCCGTCCTCGGCGAACCGCGCGGGACCCCCGCCCGCGACCGCCCCTGGCGCCAGTTCGTCTACTGCATCCAGAACCATGACCAGGTCGGCAACCGCGCCCTGGGCGACCGTCTGAGCAAGACCGTCTCGCCGGCCAATTTTCGTGTCGCGATGCTGCTGCTCCTGCTGCTGCCCCAGACACCGCTCCTCTTCCAGGGCCAGGAATACGCCGCCAGCACTCCCTTCCTCTACTTCACGGATCACGAGCCCGGCCTCGGGCGCCGCGTGACCGAGGGCCGCCGCACGGAGTTCGCCGCTTTCGCTGCCTTCTCCGACCCACGGGCCCGCGAACGAATCCCGGATCCCCAGGCGGCGGAGACGTTTCTCCGCTCGAAACTGGACCCGGCCGAAGCCACAAACGATGCAGGCCGCTGCTGCCAACTGTTCGTGC
>JBPCLM010000104.1:0-8902 GCA_051003295.1 Tepidiformaceae bacterium
CGGCTTTCGAAGAGCAGTTCCTTCGCCTTGCGCGCCCCCACATCCCATGGGATGGAGAAGTATTCGACCAGGCCTGCGAGGAACTTCGCATCCGGCGCGGCGAAGACCAGGTCCATGGAGGCGGCGATCATCCAGCCGCCGAAGATGCAGTAGCCGCGCACCATCGCGATCGTGGGCTTGGGCAGGTTGCGCCACTTGATCGTCAGGTCGTAGTTGTACCTGCGGAAGCTGTCGTACTCTTCAATGCCCGCATCGGGGATGGCCCGCCGCTGGCGCATCTCCAGCTGCTCCGGGGTGCCCAGGTCGTGTCCCGCCGAAAAGTGCTTGCCCGCGCCGGTGACCACGACCACCTTCACGGCCGCGTCCGCCATCGCGAGGTCGAAGGCGGCATCGAGTTCATCGAGCAGGCGGTAGCTCTGCGCGTTGTGATAGCGCTCCCTATCGAGCGTGACGCGCGCGACGGGACCGTCGGTTTCGTAACGGACATCATGGAAGTCGGGCATGGATGCAGGCTCCGGCGGCGTGTCGATTTGCCGCGCTACTCTACTACTCCCAGCCCGCCCGCGGGGACCGCCGGCGGCGATCCCGGGGCCGGATGAGCGCCCCCGGTACAGGTTGAGGCGCCGGAACACCTCGTCGCCCGTGGCGGACTCACCGGCGGCGCTCTCCCGCTTGCTGGCCAGCACCTCCGCGAGATCCTCGGTGGAACGCGTCTCCGGTACCTCCTTGCGACGGCCTGCGCTACCATCCGCCGATGCCCAATCGCCGTGTTCTCATGGTCGCCCTCGATGGGCTCGATATCTCCGTCCTCCGTGACGCCTTCGCAGCGGGCCGCATGCCCAACCTCAAGGCCTTCGTTGAGTCCTCGCTCGAAAGCGCGGTCAACTCCCTAGGCGAACAGATAGAAGGCAGCGTGTGGCCCACCTTCGCCACCGGCATGGGCCCCGGCATTCACGGCCACCACTGGTTCACCCAGTGGATCGCCGAGGACGCCGCCTTCGTCCCCGCGAGCGACCCGCGACTCTCCCTTGAGCCCTTCTGGGGCGAAGCGCTCAATGCCGGCCGCCGCGTGACGTTGTTCGATATCGCCTACGCGCTCCCCATCGGCCACGCCAACGAACGCGCCTACACGGGCTGGGGCCTCCAGGACGAGATGGCCGAGAACGCGCACCCGGCCACCTTCGGCAAGGCTATCCGCAAGCGCCACGGGCGCAGCCACGTGCGTAAGGACACGCAACTGGTGCGCACGCCGCACGACCGGCTGAGGCTGGCCAGGCAATTGCGCATGGGCAGCCGCCAGCGGGGCGAGGTGCTTCAGGGCCTGGTCGAGGCGCGCGATTGGGACCTGCTCATCTTCGGCTTCGGCGAATTCCACCTCGGCGGCCACCACCTCTCCGCCCCCATGCAGCTCTCGCCGAAGGTCAGCAGCGAAGCCGCCATGCTCGCCATTCTTGAGCCCCTCGATCGCGCCTGGCCCGCGATCGTCGCCGCCGCCGGCGATGACTGCGACATCGCCCTCTTCGCCGTGCACGGCATGCAGCACCGGGTGCCCTATGGCGAAGCGGCGCAGCGCATCGTCCAGGCGATGGAAGGCAAACCCCCGCCGGGACCTGCGCGCCAGGACTTCGTGCGCCGGCTACGCAACCTGCTCCCAGAGGGGCTACACCAGGCGATCTGGCTGCGCCTGCCCGCATCCGTCCGCATCCAACGGGTTGCCCAGGCCTGGCTCAACCGCATCGATATTCACCGTGACCCCGTCTTTGTCCTCGAAGCCGACTGCGCGGTGCCCCTGCGGCTGAACATGGAGGGGCGCGAGCGTTTCGGCGTGGTCGCGCGCGACGACGGCCGCGCCTTGCTCGCCGCTGTCGAGCGTGAGTCTCAGCGTTATCGCACCGAAGACGGCCTACAGCCGTTCGGCGACCTCATCCTCAGCGAAGAGGTGTTCAACGGCCCGCGCGTCCATCGCCTGCCCGATGGCACCCTCCTGTTCAACCCGCACGTGCTGCGCACGCGCAGGCTCACGCGCGATGATGGCTTCGAGGTGGTGTTGCAGAACCCAGAGAGCCGCAACGGCGTCCACACCGGCCGTGGGTTCTGCTTCTACCGCCCGGCCGCCGGCGCCCCGCCGCAGCTGCTCCGCGAAGAAGTCGATAACCTTGATTTCGCCCCGACGATCCTCGAACGGCTCGGCGTGACCCCTACGGCGCACTACGAAGGGACGCCGTTCCTGGCCTGAGGGCGGACCCATGTCCGAGGCTCCGTTGGCGGGACTCCCCGTCCCGAGCGCTCATCCCTCATCCCTCATCCCTCGTATAGACTGCGCACTATGCCCTCCACGCTGACCACCGCCACCGAAGACGGCGTGCGCGTCATCACCCTTTCGCGGGCGCGGGAATACAACACCATCATTCCCGCGCTCCGCGATGAACTCGCCGAGGCGATCGACCTGGCGGACCGCGACCGCGCCGTCCACGTGATCCTCCTGCGCGCCGAGGGGCCCGCCTTCTGCGCGGGTTACGCCCTCAACACGGGCACCGTTGCCCAGCAGCGCGAAACCGCCATGGCCCAAGCGGGCGAGACGCCGGCCTGGGATACCGTCCAGGACATGGCCATGATCGGCCGCTACGCGGAGACGTACATGAAGCTCTGGTACGCCCGCAAGCCCACCATCGCCGCCGTACAGGGCTGGTGCATCGGCGGCGGCACCGACATGGTGCTCTGCGCCGATATCATCATCGCCGGCGAATCGGCCACCTTCGGCTACCCGCCTTCGCGCGTCTGGGGCACTCCCACCACCGCCATGTGGGTCTACCGCATGGGCCTCGAACAGGCCAAGCGCTACATGCTCACCGGCGATGAGATACCGGCGCCGCGCGCCGCCCAGATCGGACTTATCCTGGAAGCCGTCCCGGATGACGCCCTGCAGGACCACGCCCTTGCCTTCGCTAAGCGCATGGCGCGCGTGCCCATCAACCAGCTCGTCATGCTCAAGCTCCTCTGCAACCAGACCGCCGAGAACATGGGCCTCGCCAGCAGCCGCCAGCTTGGCATCATCTTTGATGGCGTCGCCCGCCACACCCAGGAAGGCCTCGATTTCGTCGCCCGCGCAGGCGAAGCCGGGTTCCGCCAGTCCGTCCGCGAACGCGACGACCCTTTCGGCGATTACGGCAGCCGCGCGCGCCCCGTCCGCTGAGTGTCCCGCCCGCCCGCAAAGGTTGGGGCGGTCAGTTGGCCAGGGCTTCCTTCAGCCGCACGATCTGCGGCACCGGTGTCGGATCCTGGCCGTTGAGGAGCGCCAGGTACACGGAGGCATAGTCACCCCAGGCCGTGCCCAGCAGGAGCTGATCGAGCAGTGTCGTCCCCTGCACTTGCAGGCGGTGCACCGGCACCCCCGTCCCTTCGAAGAGCTGCGCGGTTACCTCAAAGCGCCGTTGCGTGCGCTGGTCGTAAAGCGCCGATTCCAACGTGACGAGCGACAGCGAGCGTGCTGCCGCCTCACCCGTGCTCAGCCCCACGATGAGGTTGTGGTTGGCCTCGGGCAATGCATCGGCCGCGCCGAGGGCTTTGCCATTTTCGGCGACCTGGTTCTTGAAGCGCGAAGCCACCGGCGCCAGGTGCTCCGCGCCGAATACCAGGGGAATCCGGCTGTGCAGTTCCTGTGCCAGCTGCTTCGCGGGGTTCGTGGCGGTTGGCACCGCGCGGCCGTGATTGGCAGCAAACGCCGTCCGCAGCGCTGCCGCCTGCTCCACCTCGGCATCGTCCGTGCCGCACAGTCCGAGCCGGCTGCCGAGCCGCAGCAGCGGGGCGAGGCTGTGCGCCAGCGCCGCCCGCGGGCTCGAAGGGTACACGAACGTGTACACCGCCACGCCGTCCGCACGAGCGCGTTCGGCCAGCTTGCCGCCCGTGGTCAGCACCAGCATCGCAGCTCCGCGCTTCCAGGCGTCGTCGTAGCAACTGAGCGATTCTTCCGTTTCGCCGCTGTAAGAAGAGACGACCACAAGCGTGCGGTCCGAGACGTAGTTCGGCAGCGTGTACGCTCTGACCACCCTCACGGGGAGCTCCGCCGATACGTCGCAGATCGCCGCCAGATAGTCACCGCCGGTTGCCGAGGCGCCCATGCCCGCCACCACCACGCTGGTCGCCCGCGCAGCGCCCGGGGGAAGTTCCATCTCCGCCGAGTCGCGCCAGGCCCGCAGCATTTCTGCGCCCAGTTCGTCGACGCGGTCCAGCATTCCCTCCGTGTCGAGCGCGTACAGGCCCGGATCGTCCAGCCTGGTCACGGCGCGACACCCGCGATCGCCTTCCCCGCTTGCAGGACATCGCGCACGAGCGCCTTGTCGCGCACCTCCGTGTAGATGCGCAACAGTGGCTCCGTCCCCGAAAGCCGGAATAGGAGCCAGCCCTCGTCGATAAAGAACCGCCAGCCGTCGCTGCGGTCGCTGCGCAGCACGGGGCGGCCGGCGATCTCGGTGGGATTGGCCTCGTCGAGCCTGGCCTTCACGGCCGCATTCGCGCCTGCTTCGAGTTCGAAGTCCAGGCGCTCGTAGAAGTGCGCGCCGGTGATCGCGAACACGCGCTCGAGCAGCGTTGACGGGCGTTCGCCTGTGGCCGCGACATAATCCAGGAGGAAGAGCCCCGAGAGAATGCCGTCGCGTTCCGGAACGTGCCCCCGGAAGCCGTAGCCGCCGCTCTCTTCCCCGCCGATCAGGGCGTCGTGCTCCATCATCACCGGGCCGATGTGCTTGAAGCCAACGGCCGCCTCGATGCAGGGCACGCCGTAGTGACCGGCGAGCAGGTTCGCCATGTTCGTCGTCGTCACAGAGCGCACGATCGCGCCGCGCAGGCCGCGTTCACCAAGCAGGTAGTTGATCAGCAGCGCGAACGTGCGCAGCTGATCGACGTAGGCGCCCTGCTCATCCACGAGGCCCAGGCGGTCCGCGTCGCCGTCGGTGGCGATCCCGGCGGCGTAGTCTCGCGAAGCCATGAGCAGCATGAATTCGCCAAGGTTGGACTCGATCGGCTCCGGTGCGCGGATCCCGGGGAAGAGCGGGTTGCGCTCGGTGTGGATTTCCGTGACGGAAGTGCTGCCCCCGCTGAGCAGGTCGGCGATCAGGCCCGCGCCCGCACCGTACATGGGGTCAACGGCGATCTTCAGCCCCGCCGAGCGGATGCGCCGCACATCCACCTGCGCGGTCAGTTTTTTCAAGTAGCCCGGCAGCGGGTTGAAGGGCTCGATGTCCTCACTGGTGGCGGGCGCGAGCTTAATGTTCGCCGGCCGCGCCAGGATCGCGGGCACGCGCCGTTCGATATCGCCCACGATCTCCGGGCTTGCGCTGCCGCCGTAGTGTGGCTTCACTTTGATCCCGTTCCAGCGGAACGGGTTGTGACTGCTCGTTACCATCACGCCCCCGCAAGCGCCGCTTTCGATGATGCGGTAACTCAGCGCAGGCGTCGGCGACGGCCGGTCGGCCAGCTGTACCCGGAAGCCGTTGCCCGCGAGCACGCGGGCGGCCACGGCGGCGAACTCATCCGAAAGAAAGCGGGTGTCGTAACCGACCACCACAGGCCGAGCGTTCCCGTACGTCTCCGCGAAATGGCCCGCTACTGCCTGGATGCAGGCGCGCACATTGTCGAACGTGAACTCCTCGCCAATGACGGCACGCCAGCCATCGGTGCCGAAATGGATTGGGTTCCCGCTAGTCATCGGCGCCATCATAGCGCGCACCTGGTTCGATACTCGTGCCCGGCGGCGCCACCGCGCGTTCCGCGATCATTGCACCGCTGCCCACCACGGCGCCACTCAGACGCGCCCCGGCTCCCACCGAGACACGATCCGCCAGCACGCTGCCATCGACGGTGGCATCCGCCTCGATTCGGACGCCCTCCCACAACACCGAACCGCTGACGATCGCGCCCTTCCCGATCACGCAACCGGCGCCCACTGACGACTCCCGCACCTGCGCGCCTGGGGCAACGGGCACGCCGCCCGCGATGTACGAACGCCCCTGCCGCGAGACCAGTGCCTGGTTGAGCTCGAGATAGCGCGCCGCCGTGCCGAAATCCGCCCAGATGCCATCGAAGCGGTAGCCGAGCACCCGCCGCCCCCGCGCTACGAGCGATGGGAACAACGTCTCTTCGACGCGCACGGCGCCCGCGGGGATCTCATCGACGAGCCCGGGTTCGAAGATCCAGGCGCCGGCGTTGACCAGCTTGCTCGCCTCTGAGCCGCGCGGCGGCTTCTCCACGAACCCCGTCACGAGGCCATCCGCGCCCGTCACCGCTACCCCGAAAGGCGAGGGGTCATCCATTTCGTAGAGCGCGAGCGTCAG
This sequence comes from Tepidiformaceae bacterium, assembly GCA_051003295.1. Classification (GTDB taxonomy): domain Bacteria; phylum Chloroflexota; class Dehalococcoidia; order Tepidiformales; family Tepidiformaceae. The sequence goes on from JBPCLM010000104.1 coordinate 6,330, forward strand.
TTCCGCATCGGCCGCCTGGTGCGCGGCGGCGGCGCGCGCGAAGTCGAAATCGAGGAAGACATCGCCGTTAAACACGGCGAAGCGGCCCTCCACGGCGGCGGCTCGCACCGCGTTGCGGATCGCGCCACCCGATTCGAGCCGCTCGCGTTCACGCACAACAACGATCTCCAGGCCGTGGGCACGGCCGCCCGGGTAGGCCGCCAGCAGGTCGTCGCTTTCCTGGCCGGTCGCGAGCACAGCGCGTCCGAAGCCGGACTTCGTCAACCATTCCAGCAGATGCGAGATTGCAGGCCGGTTGGCGATGGGCACCAGGCTCTTGTGTCGGGTGGCGGTCAACGGCCGCAGGCGCGTGCCCTGCCCGCCAACGAGCACAATGGCGTCCATGCTGGGCGATGCTACTACAGCCCCGCGCTTGCCCGCAGGGCGGCCGCCCGCTCCGTCCGCTCCCAGGGCACGTTCAGGTCGATGCGGCCAAAGTGGCCGTAGGCAGCGGTAGCCTGGTAGATAGGGCGCCGCAAGTCGAGGTCGCGGATGATGGCGCCCGGGCGAAGGACGAAGTGTTCGCGCACCGCCGCCAGTATCTTCTCGTCGGAGACCTTGCCCGTGCCGAACGTCTCGACGCCGATTGACGTCGGCTCGGCCACGCCGATCGCGTACGAGAGCAGGAACTCGCAGCGCGTTGCCAGCCCCGCTTCGACGATGTTCTTCGCCACCCAGCGCGCCGCGTAGGCACCCGAGCGGTCAACCTTGGTCGGGTCCTTTCCGCTGAAAGCGCCCCCGCCATGGCGCGCCACGCCGCCGTAGGTATCGACGATGATCTTGCGGCCCGTCAGGCCCGCATCGCCGCGGGGGCCGCCCACCACGAACCGGCCCGAGGGGTTGATCAGTATCTTCGTCCCCGAATCCACGAAGCGCCTCTCGATGATGGTGCTGATGATGTGCTCGCGCACGTCCGCTTCGATGGTGCTGCTATCGACATCCGGAGCGTGTTGGGTGGAAATGACCACCGTCTCGACGCGCTGCGGTTGCCAGCGGTCGTCGTATTCGATCGTCACCTGGGACTTGCCGTCGGGTCGCAGCCACGGCAATTCACCGCTCTTGCGGGCCTCCGCCAGGCGCCGCGTGAGGCGGTGCGCAAGCGAAATCGTGAGCGGCATTTTCTCCGGCGTTTCATCGCAGGCGAAGCCGATCATCATGCCCTGGTCGCCCGCGCCAATGTCCAGGTCCTCGGCCTCTCCGCGGCCGCTGCGCGCTTCCAGCGAGTGGTCAACGCCTTCTTTGATATCCGGCGACTGCTCACTGATGGAAGTCATCACGCCGCACGTTGCGGCGTCGAAGCCGATGTCAGACGACGTGTAACCGATTCCCTCGATGATCGAGCGCGCGATGCTCGGGATATCCACGTAGGCCGAGGTCGTGATTTCTCCCATCACGAGCACCAGGCCGTTCGTGATGGCGGTTTCACAGGCGACACGGGCCATGCGGTCCTGCGCGAGGATGGCGTCCAGCACCCCATCGGAGATCTGGTCGCACATCTTGTCAGGGTGGCCTTCGGTGACGGACTCAGAGGTCAGGAGTTTGCGTTCGTCCATGGGGGTGGGCTGTTCCTTTCTCGGTAGCCTGTTGCGGCGGGCAACGAAAAGCCCCTCGAAGGCTGCGAGGGGCGGGTGCGATGGTCTTCCAGAGCATCACCCCTCGCGTGGGAGGGGCGGGTCGAGGCCCGCCTTTTGTTGCCCGCTGACCCGTAGGCCGCGGACCGCGTCGATTGGGGCACCTTGGAGGCTTACCAGGTTGCCGTTCGCGGCAGGCCCCGCCCGCCGCGCCCTCTTGACGCTCCCCAGATGGTAGCAGCGCCACAGCGCGCGGGGAATAGGCGCTGGAGCGCGCTGCCGACGGGGTATACTGGTGCGACGGAGGCCGTGGATGACGACCCTTGAATCGGTCCGCGAAGCGGCCATGTCGCTCTCGCCCGAAGACCGCGAATGGCTCGCGGTTGAACTGGCCCTCTCCGTCGACAAGGAGCCCGGCTACGAAGCCTGGGCGGCCGAGATCGAGCGGCGGATAAAGGCCATCGATGAGTGTCGGGACGTCCCGGTCGATTGGGAGACAGCCGAGCGCGAAATCGTCGAGGACTGAGATGCGAGGCCGCATCGCAGCCGCTGCCAGGCGCGAAGCGCGACTCGCCCGACTCGCGTTCTCCGATCGTGACCCCGGCTCCGTCGAAGGTTTTCGGGAGCGGCTCAACCCGCGAAGTGGTGGTGTCCTGCGCTTCGGCCAGTCTCTTCAGCCGCTCTACCGCAGACTCTGGAAGCTCGATCTCCAGCTTCTCGGCATCTCTATCAGTATGCACCAGGAGCAAGGCGGAATGACTGTCCGAGGATGCTTCCGCGCGGCTCAGGCTCGAGCTGGGTATCCCCGGAGAGAGCCAGAGGATCGAGGAACACTTCCGCGGCGTCGCGGAATCCACGCCATGTTTTTCGAGGTTCGCCGCCGCTTTGTCACCATCCCACTCGCAAAACAGTCCATCCAGCCCGCAGAGGACATCCACGCCTTCCCTACGTGCCCTCTTGCCA
>JBPCLM010000105.1:0-13440 GCA_051003295.1 Tepidiformaceae bacterium
GCGATGGCGAACAAGAGTCCGCTCGTGATCGTGCTCGACGACCTCCACTGGGCGGACAAGCCGACGCTCCTGTTGCTGCAGCATCTCGCGCGTGAACTGGTGAACCTGCGTGTGCTCGTCGTCGGCACCTTCCGCGACACGGACTTGAGCCGCACGCACCCGCTGAGCGAGGCGCTGGCGTCGCTGAACCGCGAGGCGGGCTTCCAGCGCGTCGTGCTCAAGGGGCTGGCGAAGGCGGAGGTCGCGGCCTACATCCGCGAGGCGGCGAACGTCGTCCCCCAGCCGGGGCTCGTGGACCGCATCTACGAAGAAACAGAGGGCAATCCCTTCTTCCTGAGCGAGGTCGTGAACCTGCTCGTGCAGGAGGGAGCGTTCTCGAAACGGAGCATCAGCGACATCGCCGTCCCAGACGGGGTGAAGGAGGCGCTGGGGCGAAGGCTCGACCGCATCAGCGCGGAGACGAACGAGCTGCTGCAGGTCTGCGCGGTGGCGGGCCGCGAGTTCTCATACGACACGCTCACGCTGCTCGGCGACCGCGACGAAGAGACGTTGCTGAAGCACATCGAGGAGGCGCTGGCCGCCCGCGTGATTGAGGAGATGGAGCAGCCGGGGCGCTACCGCTTCACGCACGCCCTCATGCAGGAGACCTTGCTGAGCGAGCTCAGCACGACGCGCCGCGTGCGGCTGCACGGCCAGGTGGGCGAAGCGCTGGAGAAGCGCTGGGGCGACCGCGCGGGGGAATATGCGTCGCGACTGGCCACGCATTTTGTGGAGTCGAGCACACTGACGGCCGAGCACGCGAAGAAGGCCGTCCATTACGCGAAGCTGGCCGCCACCCAATCCGAGGCTCAGACGGCCTGGGACGAGGCCGCGAAATGGTATGAACGCGTCCTCTCCCTGGTCACGCAGAGCGACGACGGGCTCGGCGAGGATGAAGCTGAACTGCGCGTGGCGCTCGGCGTGTGCCAGCGAAACGACATCCAGTACCGCGCGGGATTTCGCAATCTGATGCGCGCGATCACCCTCTACCGCGAACGCAACGATGGGGTCGGCGCGGCCCGCGCCGCCGTGGAAGCCGTCGCCATGCCGGGGGGCCCAGAGCGACAGTTTGCCATCGTTCATGACGCTCTCGCGCAGCTTGGCGGCGCAGACCCGTACCTGGAGGCGCGTCTCCTGATACTGCTTCCGGACTTCTTGGACGGCTCGCGGGAAATCCCCGCTGTGGCGCGTGTACGAGAGATCGTCAACCAGCATCACTTCCCCGACATCGAAGGAGCGTTGCTGATGCGCATGGGGCAGGTTGCTCTCTACGAGTTGCGACTCGATGACGCAGCCGAACTTCTCGTCCAGGCGGAACAGAAACTTGGAGGCTTGAACAGCGGTGGCGTCGGTCTCGGTGTCGTGATGCCGCTTCGGTATCTCCTCCCCATCATGACCGGGGCGATGGATGACGGCGTGGCGGCGATCGAGGAGGGACTCGCCAACGCGCGCAAGGTGCACGCCCGGCTGCTGGAGCTGACCCTCCAGCTCCGGCTCGCTGGCCTTGCCCTGGCCCGCGGCGAGTTCGACCAGGTGAAGCGGCTTCATGGCGAGATGCACTTGGAAGGCGGCTATGCCACGGCGCTTCAGCTCGCAGCGCAGGCGGAGCTGGAAGGGGACATCCATAAGGCACTCGCCGCGCTCCCCGATGTCCGCGAGGCGGCGGGCGGGCTGCCGGCATGGGTCGCCTACATCCACGCCGGGCGGTGCCGAATACGGTACCTGGCCGGCGACGTGGACGGTGCGAAAGAGGAGCTTCGCGGTTGGGCCGAAGCGATCGCCGCGTACCCGTCTGGCGGCTTCAGTTGGGGGCGCTTCTACCCCTTGACGGAACTGGGCGAGGCGCTCCCCGCCCTCGCCGACGATGCGTTAGCCGCGGCGGCCTTCGAAGAGCTGCAACTGCTCTCCATGTTTCGCTGGGACCCCGTTTTCGCGCGTGGGGCGGACGCCATCGCCGGCGCGCTTGGCCTTCGACTCGGACACGTGGACGCCGCCGAGGCGCGCTTCCGCACCGGGCTGGAATGGGCGACCCGCGGCCACCTCCCCATCGAGGAAGGAAGGAACCTGGAAGGCCTCGCGGAAGTCGCGCACGTCCGCGGCAACATTCCCGATGCCCTGACCCTCCTCGACCGCGCGGCGGCGATCTACAGGCAGTACGGCGCCCGCCTCTACCTGGACCGCGTCATCGCGGCCAAGGTGCGGCTCCAGGGCATCTCTGGTGTCTACCGGAGCTCGATCGAGAACGTCGCCGAAGCCGTCCAGGGGGAGCGCCTCGCCGTTTCCGAACATGCCGCCGCCGACGGCACGGTGACGTTGTTCTTTTCGGACATCGAAGGTTCGACGGCCATGAACGAGCGGCTGGGCGATTCCCGCTGGATCGAGCTGCTCCACGCCCACAACACCATCCTCGATGGCGCGATCCAGGCCCACGGTGGCCGCACGGTGAAGACCATGGGCGATGGCTACATGGCCGTCTTCGCCTCTCCAGAGGCGGGGGTGCGCTGTGCTCTCGCCGTCCAGGCCGCCTTCGACTCCCCGCGCGAGGTGCTCGCGGATGTGCGCGTGCGCATCGGCGTCCACGCCGGCCAGGCAATCCGCGATCAGGGCGACTTCTTCGGCCGCGAAGTGAACTACGCGGCGCGCGTCGCCAACGCCGCCATCGGTGGCGAGGTGCTGGTATCGTCGCTCCTGCGTGACTTGCTGGCGCCGGGCGGCGATTTCGCCTTCGACGATGGCCGCGAGGTGGAGCTCAAAGGCCTGGCGGGCACGCACCGGGTTTATTCGGTGGTCATCCCGCTCGCTTAGACGTGGGCACGGCCATGGGCACGGCCGGCTTCGGCGGGCTCCACGCGCACAGGCTCGGCGCATGACGGTAGAATGCGCCCCGACCCGCCCGGCGCCGGGCAAGGAAGCGTCACATGGTCTCCATCGCCCGCAAGAACATGCTCGCCGGGAAGGGGCGCTTCGCCTTCTCGGTCGCTGGCGTGGCGGTCTCGGTCCTGCTGCTTTCCTTCGTGCTGGCCCTCTATCGCGGCTGGAGCGAACGGCTCACTTCGTACCTGGAGGAGGCGGATGCGGACCTCTGGGTGGTGCAGCGCGGAAACGAGAGCTTCTTTTCGCCGTCCATCATCCCCATCAGTAGCCAGGCCACGATCGAATCGGTCGCGGGGGTGGAGGGTCTCACGGCGTTCCGGGGGCGTACTCTCCGCCTCCAGCACGATGGGGAGAGCTACGATGCCTACGTCATGGGCGTGGAAGCGCTGAAAGGAGAGCCTCTTGGTGGGCCGACTGGCATCAAGGAAGGGGCGCCAGTATCGGCGACCGGCCAGATCGTGGTCGATGACGTGCTTGCGCGCATCGCGGGCATCGAAATCGGCGATGAGGTGGTGGCGGGCCGCTTGCCGCTACGGGTGGTAGGAATTTCCCGGGGAGGCAACCTGGGGGTGAGCATCCTCTGCTTCGTGCACAGCCTCGATGCGCGCGCGCTGCTGCAGGACTTTCCCTTCGTGAATTACTACCTCGTCGATTCCGCCGAAGGACAGGAGTCATCCGTGGCCGCAGGCATAGAGGCAACCAGCGCCGGGCTTGCGGTGTTCACCTCAGACCAGTTCGTCGCCAACAGCCGTCGTGTGCTCGAACGCACCATCTTGCCCGTGCTCGGCGTGATTGTGGTGCTGGTTTTCGCCGTGGGGGCGATCGTGGTTGGGCTGACCATCTACACGGCCACCATGGAAAAGGAGCGGGAGTTCGGCGTCATGAAAGCGATCGGCACGCCCAACCGCCGCCTGCTTGGCGTTGTGCTCGAACAAAGCCTCGTTTGCTGCCTGGCGGGGTTCGTCATCGGGCAGCTGGCGGTGCTGGGCGCCACGCGGGCGGCGACGCTGGTTGTGCCGCAATTCGTCACGCTCGTGAAGTGGCAGGATGCGGTGCTGGTGTTCGCGGCGGCGCTGCTCCTCAGCCTGGTGGCGGGGTGGTTGCCGATGCGGCGCCTCATGCGAGTGGACCCACTCACCGTGTTCAAGGCCTAACCCGATGGCGATTTTAGTGATGTCACAGGTCACGAAGGTTTACGGCAAGGGGAGCGGCGCCGTACTCACGCTCGATGCTATCGATCTCGAGCTCCAGGCGAGCGAGGTGGTGGCCGTGATGGGGCCCTCGGGGGCGGGCAAGACCACACTGCTCACGATCGCGGGCGCACTTCAGCGACCGACATCGGGCACGGTGGAGGTAGCGGGCGAGGCCATTCACGGTCTCCCTGAACGCGAACTGGCACGGGTGCGCCGCGAACAGGTCGGCTTCGTCTTCCAGAGCTTCAACCTGTTGATGGCTCTCACCGCCCTGGAAAACGTGCAGTACGCGATGGAGCTGGGTGGCCAGCGCGGAGGGAACACGCGCGAACGAGCGAAGGCACTGCTCGGCATGCTGGGGCTCGGGCACAGGCTGGACCAGCTCCCGAAACTGCTCAGCGGCGGGGAGCAGCAGCGCGTTTGCATCGCGCGCGCCATCGCGAACAATGCACCGCTCCTGCTCGCTGATGAGCCCACGGCCAACCTGGACACACAACGCGCGACGGACCTGATGGGCCTCCTGCGCGCACTGGCGCGAGACCAGGGGCAGGGCGTGCTCCTCGTCACGCACGACCTGCGCGCGCACCACCTTGCGGACCGGCTGTTGTGGCTCGAAGACGGCCACCTGGGGCCGATCACGCCGGCGGAAATCGCGGCCCGTGCCGCGCACGGCGCGCCTGCGGCACGCCCGTAGCGAGCGGGTCTATTCGGACTTGCCGTGTCCGGCCTGACCGCTGACGATGGATGCTCGGGGGAGCCTACGCCATGTCAGAAGAGACCATCGTCAGCTTCGATGAGCAGGGGTTGATCCCCGCAGTCGTGCAGGATGCCACGACGGGCGAGGTGCTCGTGCTGGCGTGGATGAACCGCGAATCCATTGCCCACACGTACCGGACCGGTCACGTGACCTTCTGGAGCCGCGCCCGGGACGAGCTCTGGGAGAAGGGCGCCACGAGCGGCAACGTGCTCGAGTTCGTCAGCCTGCACAAGAACTGCGAAGCGAACTCGTTCCTCGTGAAGGCACGTCCCGTGGGGCCAACCTGCCACACGGGCCACCAATCCTGCTACTACCGCGAGGTGAATCCCGAGTCCGACCTGACAGCGGACTGAAGGGGGGCACCGCTAGCCCGGAGTGAGGGATCTCACCCGGTCCACGCGGAGTTCTCAAGCACGACGCGATAGCCGTCCGGGTCTTGGAACGTCCGGCCGGCACGCGCCCAGTACGGGTTGAAGGAGGTGACGGGCTCGTAGCCCGCGGAGATCATCCGGCCGATCGCTTGCTGCCATTCCTGTCCATCCGGGAGATAGAAGACGAGCAGGTTGTCCTCGGTAGGCGCCGGGCCGGCGGTGTGCCCGCGCCTGCGAGTGAACTCCAGGTGATAGTGAGCACCTGGAACGCCGAGCATGACCCCATCGAAGCCTTCGTGGTCTTCGAACGAACCGAGCCGGGTCAAGCCCAATCCCTCGGTGTAGAACCGCACGACCTCGTCGAGGCGATCTGTTGGGCGCGCCACGCGCAGGGTTGTTTCACTCTTCATGAAGCATGTGCCACCGTTCCGTCCGTTGAGGCGGGCGGCCCTGGGAGTCGGGCGGCAGTGTTCTCGGCGAGCTGCTGTCCTGGGCCAAGAATACCAACGTCGCAATCGCCCAATGATCGCACGACGGCAACGAGCCGCCACCATCGGCTCCGAAGGGTATCCTGAGCTCACTCCGAGGGCGATGCCGGCGGAAGGACTGCCAACGGGTGGAGGGTTGCGAGCACGCTGGATTAGTCTCAGGAGCAAGCCAGCGAATCCCGCAACTAGTCCGCCCAGAAGGGAGTACGCAAACGTGACGAAACCCGATTACACCTCGCTGGAACTGCCGCCACCGCGCGCGGACCGTCCCTACATCCTTCTGAACATGGTGATGTCGGCCGATGGCAAGGTGGTCATCGAAGGGACCGAGCAGGGCATCGGATCGAAGGTGGACCAGGCGCTCATGCGCGAGCTCCGCGTGAACGCGGACGTGGTGCTGAACGGCGCGGGGACGCTGCGCGCGAGCGGCACGTCGTCGCGGCTCGGCGATGAGCGTCTGGAGAAACTGCGGCTGGAGCGGGGCAAGCCACGCTTCCCTACCGCGGCCGTGATCTCGCGGTCGGGCGACCTGCCGCTGGACCGCATCTTCTTCACGGCGCGCGACTTCGAAGCGATCGTCTACCTCTCTTCGGCGACCCCGAAGGAACGCGTGGAGGCGGTGGTGGCCACCGGGCGGCCGGTAAAGGTGCTGCCGGACGGCGCTGAGTTGCCAGCCATGCTGCGCCATATGCGCCATGAGATGGGCGCGGCGGTCCTGCTCGTTGAGGGCGGCCCCGACACCAACGCCGGGCTGTTCGTGCTGGACGTTGTGGATGAGGTCTTCCTGACGGTCGGGGCGGTCATCGTCGGGGGCCGCGACACCCTGACGGCGGTGGCTGGCGACGCGGCATTCACGCGGGAGACGGCGCCGCGGCTGGAGTTGCTATCGGCGATTCCAAACGAAGGGACCGGCGAGGTGTACGTGCACTACCGGCGGGACCGCCGCAGATGAGCGGCGCTGAGCGAGGCGGGAAGCCTGCCGTGTAGAATCGGCCACACAAGAACGCCCGGAGGCCACCATGCGCTTCAACGACACCCCCGAACTCGCCGGCTGGCGCACGACTGTGCGCGACTTCGTGCGCGCCCACTGGCAGCCGCAAGGCGAGTCGTACGAGAGCGAGATAGAGGCGACCAGCGAGCCCGACCCCGAGCGCTTCGCCGCACGGGAGAAGAAGGTGGGCGCCTGGCTCGACCAGCTGGCGGAGAAGGGCTGGCTGGCGCCAGCCTGGCCGAGGAAGTACGGCGGCGCGGATATGAGCGTGCTCGAGCAGTTCGTGCTGAGCGAGGAATTGCATGAAGCGGACGCTCCCGTGAGCCGCCAGATGCTGAACCTTGTCGGGCCGACGATCATGCTGCATGGCACAGAGGAGCAGAAGGCCGAGCACCTCCCGCCGATGCTGCGCGGCGAAGTGGCCTGGTGCCAGGGTTTCAGCGAGCCCGGGTCGGGTTCGGACCTGGCCAGTCTGCAGACTCGCGCCGTCCGCGATGGTGACGACTACGTGCTGAACGGCCAGAAGATCTGGACATCGGGCGCGCACCGCGCCGACTGGATGTTCGTGCTCACGCGGACGGACCCGGACGCGCCCAAGCACCGCGGGATCAGCTACCTGTTGCTCGACATGAAGGCGCCGGGCGTATCTGTGCGCCCGCTGATCAACCTCGCCGAGGGGCACATCTTCAACGAGGTGTTCTTCGAAGATGTGCGCGTGCCTGTGCGAAACCGCATCGGCGAAGAAAACCGCGGCTGGTACGTCGGCACCACCACGCTCGATTTCGAACGTTCGAACATCGCGCGGGCGGTCGCCGCGCGTAAGTCTGTGGACCGGCTGGGGGCCTACTTGCGCGCGCGCACGAAGGCGGGCCAGCCCGTCGCCAGTTCACATCGCCTGGAGGTCGCGGACCGGGCGGTTGAGACGGCCGTCTGCGCGCTGCTTTCGTTCACGGTTGTCTCCATCCAGGCGAAGGGCGGTGTACCGAACATGGAAGCGAGCATGAACAAGATGTACGGCTCGGAGCTCTCGCAGCGGCTGGCCTACACCGAGATGCACGTAACCGGCATGTCAGGCCAGCTGCGCACGGCGGTGGGCCTGGAGGACGAGCACCGCATCCGCGCATCGATGAATTACATGACGAGCGTGCCCGCGACGATCGCGGCGGGCACCAGCGAGATCCAGCGCAACATCATCGCGACGCGGGGGCTCGGCCTGCCGCGGGGGTAGGAGCCTTCGAACCATGAGTGAATCTAACCGTCTTGTCGCTGTCGTGGTCGAGGTCTCTGATCTCGACCGCTCCGTGCGCCTCTACGTGGAAGGCTTTGGTCTCAGCCTTCACGCCTCGGATCATGATCAGACCGGCGACCGCTGGATCGGTGGACGCCACGCGGCCGTGTCATGGACGGACGGCGCGTTCCTGCACTTCGCGCTCTACCAGGCCAAGCACGATGGGCCAACGAAGGGCACGCAGCTCGGGTTCGCGGTCGGCGATATCGATCAGGCGCATGCGAAGGCGATCGAAGCCGGTGCTGTCGTCGTCCACGAGCCACGAGACGAGCCGTGGGCCGGTCCGCGCGTTACCGCGATTTCGATGGCAACGTCATCGAATTGACGCAACGAAAGTAGTGGCTTTCTACGCGGGGCCGGCCTGCCGCGGGGGTAGACGGGACTCGGAACGCCGGCGGATGCAACTTCAGGGTTGCGTCTTGCGGCGGGCGCGCGACGGTCGTTGCTGTTCCTTCAGCACGGCCGCCAGGTCGCGTGCGAGGAGTGGGGCAAGGGCGAGACGGAGCCCGGGGAAGACTCTGCCGTGGATAACGCCACGGCCATCGGGCGGGAGCGGCCTGTACTCGCCATCTTCGAGTGAGAACCAGTCCAGGCGGTTCTCGTAGATCTGCCAGACGATGTATTCCTGCACGCCGTTGCGGCGGTACGCGCGCATCTTGGGCCCGAGGTCGATGGAGGCGCTGCTGGCCGCCACCTCGGCCACCAACTCCGGAGCACCATGGAGATACTCGTCTTCGCCAACGGACGATGTGCCGCCCTCGGTGCGGCGAAGCAGGCAGTCGGGCTGAACGCGGTTGTCCCCATCGAGCTGGACGCTGGCGTCGTCTGCCGCCTGAACGCCGGGGGTCGTGGCAGCGTAGGTTCCGAGCCACGTCCGCATCAGGTTCGTTGGTGTCCCGTGGTCATCGATAGACACGGGCGATGGCATCGAAACCGCTCCCTCGATCAATTCTGCCTTGCGGATTTCGGGATGGCATTCGTAACGCCGGTCGAACTCCGCCGCCGTTAGCTGGTCGCCGAATTCTAGTGGCGGGCCGCGCCGGGGTCGGGGGGCTGCCTGGACCGTCGTCATTATTCGCGCGCCTCCCAGCTTGCAGACCAAAGTTTATCAGGTCGCACCGCCTCCGATGGCGGGCACGATGGTGAGTTCCGCGCCGGGCAAGAGGGGCTCGTGGAGGGGAAGGGAGAGGACTTCGCCATCGAGGGCAATGGCCAGCTCCGGGCGAACGCGGCCGGAAGCAACGACACGGTCGTAGAAGCCCGGGCAGCGACTATCGAGGGCGAGCAGCACTTCGCCGAGGGTAGTACCCGGGACTTCCAGGCGGCGGGCGCCGGCGCAAAGCGGACGCAGCAGCGACGGTATCCAGACGGAAGGCATGTCAGACGAGCAGCATGCGCATCGGGTGCAGCGTCCGGCTCAACGGGTTGAAGACGAGGCCTACTACTTCGAGCGTGACCACTCCGAGGAGCGCGACATCACCCGGTTCGCCAAGGATCACGGGCGATGTTCCATCGCCTTCCGACAGCGTGATGTGACACTCCCCAACGGCGCGTTCGATGGACGAACCGTCGGCCAGGACAAGCGTGATGTCGGGCTTGCGCTCGATTCCCGGCCCGCGAAGCCGCCCCTCGAGATACGTGATTCCCACGGCCGCCTGCCCACGGTTCGCCGTCATACCAGACCGTGCAGCGTCTCCACTACCCGGCGGGGCGACATGGGCAGATCCGTGAAACGGTGGCCGGTGGCGTCGGCGATAGCGTTGGCGATCGCCGCTAGCGGGGGCACAATCGGCACTTCGCCGACTCCGCGCACGCCGTAGGGGTGGCCGGGGTTCGGCACTTCGACCAGCACGGTATCGATGTTCGGGACATCGAGGCTGGTGGGCATGCGATAGTCGAGGTAGCTGGAGTTGGCCATGCGGCCATTCTCGTCGTAGTAATACTCCTCGTTCAGGGCCCAGCCGATGCCCTGCACCACGCCGCCCTGGATCTGGCCTTCCACGTAAGCGGGGTGAACGGCGGTGCCGACATCCTGGACAGCGGTATAGCGCAGGATCTCGACCTTGCCGGTGTCCGGATCGACTTCGACATCGACGATGTGGGTGGCGAAGGCGGCGCCCACGCCACGCGCCTGCACCGATCCCTTGCCGACGATCGGCCCACCCGTGCGCCCTTGCTGCGCGGCGACTTCCTTGAAGGTCATCTTCTTGGTGGAGTCGGAGGTCGAACGCAGCTCGCCATCTTCGAAGACGACATCGCCTTCAGGGGCGTTGAGGAGTTTAGCGGCGCGCTTCGCCATCTGGGCGCGGATTTCGAGCCCGGCTTCGTGGACAGCCATACCGCTGGCGAAGGTGACGCGGCTGCCGCCGGTGACATCGTTGTGGCCGACGGAATCGGTATCGACGACCGAGGGCCGCACGTCGTCGTAAGGGATGCCGAGGGTCTCGGCCAGCTGCATGGCGAGGGAGGCGCGTGTGCCACCGATATCGGTCGAACCTTCGATCAGGTTGACTGTGCCATCGGAGTTCACCGAGACGGCGACGCTGGATTGCAGCCCGGCGTTGAACCAGAAGCCGGAGGCGACGCCGCGGCCGCGGTTGGGGCCTTCGATCGGTGAGCGGTAATGGGGGCTGCTTATGGCCGCCGCCAGGCATTCTTCATGGCCGATACGCGGGAAGGCGACGCCGTTGACCATGCGCGTGCCTTCGCGGGAAGTGTTGCGCTGGCGGAACTCGAGCGGGTCGGCACCGGTCGCGCCGGCCAGTTCATCGATGCAGGTTTCGATGGCGAAGGCGGCCGCGGGGGCGCCGGGAGCGCGGTAAGCAGCCGTCTTGGGCTTGTTCAGGGTTACGTCGTACCCGTCGATGACGAAGTTCTCGATGTCGTAGGGCGAAAGCATGGTCATGCAGCCAGCACCAACAGCGGAGCCAGGGTAGGCGCCCGCTTCGTAGGCAAGCGACGCTTCCACGGCCGTGAGCTTGCCGCCTTTTTCGGCCACCTTGATGTTGATGGCGCTTCCGCTCGTGGGGCCCGTGGCTTCGAAGACATCCGTGCGGCTCATGAGCACCTTGACGGGACGGCCGCTCTTCTTCGAAAGCAAAGCGGCGACCGGGTCCAGGTAGATCGGGATCTTGCCCCCGAAGCCGCCGCCGATCTCCATCGGGACGACCTTGATCTTCGAAACCGGCATGCGCAGCACTTCGGCTACCTGAGCGCGCACGACGAACGCTCCCTGCGTGCTCGTCCAGATCGTGAGCGTGCCATCGGCGTTCCAGTTGGCGGTGGAGTTCTGGGGCTCGATGTAGCCCTGGTGCACCATGCGCGTGGTGAATGCGCGTTCGACCACGTGGTCGGCTTCCGCGAAAGCAGCGGCGACATCGCCGGCCTGGAACTGGATGTGGCTGGCGATGTTGCTGGGCGTTTCGCTCACCTTTCCGCCCAGGTCCTTGGTGAAGCGCTTTTCACTGAGGAGAGGCGAATCCGGGCGCATGGCGTCTCGCACATCGGTCACGGGCGTGAGAATTTCATATTCGACGCGGATCGTCGCGAGCGCCTCTTCTGCCACGTGGGCGTTGGCGGCGGCCACGGCGGCGATGGCGTGGCCACGATAGAGGGCCTTGTCGGAAGCGAGGACGTTGTCGCTCAGCTCCTTGAGGTTGACCGCGCCCTCGCCGAGGTCCTGCACCATATCAGCGGCGGCGGGAAAGTCCTTCGCGGTGAGGACGGCGAGGACGCCGGGATAGCTCTCCGCACCGCTGGTATCGATGGTGAGGATGCGGGCGTGGGCGTGCGGGCTGCGCAGGATGGCGCCGTGGATCATCCCCGGGAGGCGGATATCGGCGCCGTACTGCGCCTTGCCGGTGACCTTCTCGACGCCGTCAGGGCGGATGGGGCGGGTGCCGATGACCTTGTAGGGCGCGCGTTCGGTGGTGGTCATGCTTTCGGGGCCTCCTGGAGGGCGAGTTCGGCGCGGCTGACAGCGCGGATGATCTTATCGTAGCCGGTGCAGCGGCAAAGGTTGCCCGCCAGCCAGTGGCGGATGCGGCCTTCGTCCGCCTGGGGTTCGCGTTCGAGCAGCGCGAAAGCGCCCACGATGAACCCGGGCGTACAGATGCCGCACTGGAGGGCGGCTTCTTCGAGGAACGCTTGCTGAAGAGGGTGAAGGTGTTCGCCCCTCGCGATGCCTTCGATGGTCACCACTTCCGCGCCTTCCAGTTCGACGCCGAGGACGCAGCAGGAGTTCACGACGCGGCCGTTGAGGAGGACGCTGCAGGCGCCGCAGTTGCCGTTGTTGCAGCCTTCCTTGGTGCCCGTGAGACCAATCTCATCGCGCAACACCTCGAGGAGGCTCTGGCGGGGTTCGCAGAGGAAATCGATTTCGGCGCCGTTGAGGCGGGCTTGGACCTGAGTTCTTCGCATGCTAGCGGGCCTCCCGTGCGCGCTGGAGCGCCCCTTCGAGGGCGCGGATGGTGAGGACGGCGGCGAGATGGCGTCGCTGGGCGATGGAGCCGCGCATGTCGGTGATGGGCGTGGCCACTTCGGCGGCGGCGGCGCCGGCCTTTTCGAAGGTTTCACGCGTCGGCGGCTGACCCACGAGGGCGGTGGCGGCTCCGGGCGCCATCAGGGGCGTGGGGCCGACCGCGCCCAGGGCGACGCGGGCGGCTTCGATACGATCGCGCGCAGGGTTGAGGCGGAGCATCGCCCCGGCGCTGACGACCGCGATATCCATTTCGTTGCGCGGGATGAAGCGCAGGAAGAACGTGGCGGCGTTGGGCGCGGGTGGCGGGATGCGCAGCTGCACGAGGATCTCGTTTGGCTGCAAGGCGCTCCGGCCGGGAGCGAGGAAGAAGTCTCCCACGGGCAGTTCCCGGTTGCCGGCCGCCGAGCCAATGACCAGGCGGGCACCGAGGGCCATGAGCGCGGGTGCAGAATCGGCCGCCGGGCTGGCGTTGCAGAGGTTGCCGCCGAGGCTCGCGCGGGACTGGATCTGGATGCCGCCGATGAGCGCTGCCGCATCGACGAGCCCGGGGAGGCGGCGCGCAACCTCGGCGTCTTCGTAGATTTCGGCGAGCGGGCGGGCGGCGCCGATTTCGAGCGTCCCATCCGCCGCCCAGCCGAGGCTCATCAGTTCCGAGATGTGCTTGAGGTCGATCAGCTGGTCGCAATGGCGGCGGCCTTCACGCAGCTGGACGATGATATCGGTGCCGCCCGCGAGGAACTGGCTGCTTCTGCCGTTGCCGATGAGGGCGTAGGCTTCGGCCAGTGTGCGGGGCGCGGAATAGTCGAAAGCTTCCATGCAGTGTCCTTCAGCGAAGAGAACGGGCGATTGGCGCCGGCACGGGCCATCGCGGACGTGCAGTCGATGATAAAGGGCCGGGATGAACTTGTCTTATTGGCGGCAGGGCGGGGGTAGCGGGGGGGGGGGGCGGGGGGGGGGGG
>JBPCLM010000106.1:0-34357 GCA_051003295.1 Tepidiformaceae bacterium
GGTGGGGCGCGTGGCGGGGGGGGGGTGGGGGGGGAGGGCTGTGCCCCTGGCGGCCCGGCCCGCTTTGGCCGCGATGCCATCACGCCGCTTCAGCTTCTGGCGGTCGACGCGGGAGGTGGCGCCGCGCACGGCAGCGGGCGTGGCTCGGGTTTGTTCGCCGAGCATGGAGAGCACCTCGCGCGCGACGTTTCGAGCTCGATCGAGATCGACAGCGCGTGCATGCGAACGCGCTCGGGCGAGCGAGGAGCGACCGGCACCGGAAAGTTCGCTCGCCAGATCGGCGGTCCGGCGGCGGGCTCGCTCGATATCGACGCGGCCCACGACGCTAGCGGCGGATTCGGCGGCGGCCACGGCGGCCTGTTTCGCGGAGGCGGGCAGCGCCGGCTTGTGCCCGCGGCCACGGCGAAGTACGTACAGCGTGGAAGCCAGCGCGACGGTGGCGCCGACGCCGAGCAGCACGAGCGTGAGCCAGCGGGGCGGGCGGCGCGAGCGGGTGCCGCGGCTCGCCGGGACGAAGCCGGACAGCGGCGGAGGGTCTTGCGCGGCGATGGGAGCGAAGGTGCCGGACTCGACATCGCCGAGGAAGCCCTGGACGGCGGCCGTGAAATCGTCCGGGTTATCGCCGGGGACGCTGTGGCCTGCGCCTGGGACCATCGCCAGGGTTGCGCGCGGCATTTCGCGAGCGGCGCGTTCGGCCACGGCGGGAGTGAGGACATCGCTTTCGGCGCCACGGACGAGAAGCGCGGGCACGGTGACGCGGCGGAACAGTTGCCAGCTTTCGTCGTTGGAAAGCTCGCTGCCGATGCGCAGGCCGTTATCCGCCTGGCGGAAGCGGCGGTCGAACTTCCAGGTCCACTTGCCGGAATCCATCTGGCGCAGGCGATAGCGCATCCTTTCGCGGATGTTTTCGATGCTGCGCCGCGGGTTGAAGCGGTGGGTCATCTCCACGAATTCTTCGAAGTCGAGCTCATCGGGGCCACGCGTGAAACGGACGATGTTATCGACGCCCTCTTTGGCAGATTCGGGACCGACATCGACGAGGACGAGGGCGCTCACGCGGTGCGGATAGCGGACGGCATAGGCGACGGCGTTGAGGCCACCCATGCTGTGGCCCACGAGCACGAAGCGGTCGATGCCGAGGGCTTCGCGGAAGCCTTCGAAGTCGGCGACGAAGGCGTCGCGCGAATAGTCGCCTTCGGGCGACCAGTCGCTATCGCCGTGGCCGCGCTGGTCGAGCGCGATGAGGCGGTAGCGCTCCTGCACGCGCGCCGCGAATTCATCGAACATATGCCCGGAGACGCCGAAGCCGTGGAGCATAAGGATGGCGGGTGCGCTGGGGCTGCCCCACTCCTGGTAGTGGAGCTTGAGGTCGCGCACGAGGACGTCGCGTTCGGTGTAAGCCGTCGTGACCATGGGCCACCTCCGTTTTTTCGTGGGTCGCCGCGGCGGGTGGCGCGGGCGAGCATCGATGATAGCAGCCATGCGCCGGGGCCGCGTATCGATTGCCATTACAGTACCCGCGGGTTGGGCAGGCGGGCTTCTACTCCAGGTTCACGGCCGCGTACTCGCCCCGGCGGAGAGCGGCGACGAGGGAGGCCTGGTCCGTTATGGGCGTGGGGAAGCGCGTGGCCGCGCGGCCCACCTCCGCGGGGATGTGCGCATCGGAACCGCCGAGGCCGGGGAGGCGGAAGCCGCGGGCGAGACCGGTGGCGGCCATGTTCTGGAGGCGCGAATCGGAGCCGTTGATGGCTTCGACGGAGGCGAAGTAGGCGACGGTTTCGCGGGTGACGCGGAGCAGCCCGTCGCGCGCGGGATGCGCCAGGAAGAGCACTCCACCGGCAGCCTCGGCGGCGGCGAAGGCAGACGCGGCCGTCGCCAGGGGCAGGCGTCCCGGCGGCAGGCCGAACGCGAGCACATGCCCGAGGTCGGTGGTCAGTTCGACGCCGCCAAAGACAGGGAACGCCGAGCGCTTGCCCAGGCTGGCGAGTTCTGCCTCCGGCCAGAAGCGGTCGTGCTCCGTGAGGCAGATAGCATCGAGGCCGCGTGCGCGCGCGAGGTCCACCGCCTCTTCCGGGCGAATCGCGCTGCACTGCGAACGGGGCAGGGTGTGGCAGTGGAGGTCGATGAGCATCAGCGAATGTGCCCGGCGCCCGGTGCTGTGCCAGCCGGTTTACGTGCGAAGAAGACGGTGTGGCCACCGTCGCCTTCGGGGACGAAGTCTTCGTGCTCGACCAAGAAGCCGGCCTCTTCGAACCAGCGCAGGTATGTCGCGCGGTCGGCGTGGCTCCAGTACATGGTGGCGCCGGGGACGCCGTGCCAATCGGGCTCGCTACCAACCCACTCGCGAAAACCGACCGTCGCGAGGAAGAGGCCCCCGGGCTGGAGCCAATCGAAGACGCGGGAGAGCAGGCGGGGCTGGTCTTCGAGAGGGACGTGGATGATCGACCAGAACGCAACGACGGCCCGGAGCGAGCGAGGACGGAAGTGCAGCGTGGCCATGTCGGCGCGGAGAAAGCGCGCCGCGGAGACGAGTGCGCGAGCGCGGGCAAGCTGGACGGCCGAGAGGTCCACGCCGGTGAGACGGCAGCGCGGGGAGAGCGCCTGTGCGACGGGGACGCCGCAGCCGCAGCCGAGCTCGACGACGTGGTCGGCGGGGGAGAGCTCGAGGAGGATGAGCGCGAGGATGCGCTGGTAACCTGAGTTGGCGTAGTCGAAGTCGTCCGCGCGGTAGGCGATGCTGACCTTGTCGTAGCCGGCAGCGACGCGGCGCTTCTGTTCGGTGGGGGAAAGCGGCAACGCACCCATGGCTAGCGCGGCAAGTCTAGGCCGTAGATTTCGCCGAGCAGGTCCAGGAAGGCCGCCATGGGGCCAGACTGGGGCTTATTGCGCCGGTACATTACGGCGATATCGCGGCGGACGGGGCCGGCGGCCTCGAGGTGGACTTTGTGCAGCGTGCCGAGCTTGATTTCGCGGTCGACCGAGACTTCGGGCAGGAGGGCGATGCCGAGGTTGGCCTCCACCATCTTCTTGGTCGCTTCGATGCTATCCAGTTGCATCTGCTGGTGGGGCACGACGCCAAGGTTACGGAAGAGCCCGAGGATCATGCTGTAATAGCCCGAATCGCGGTCGAAGAGGATGAGCGACTCGTCCGAGAGGTCATCAACTTTGAGCGCGCCGCGCTTGGCGTAACGATGCTCCGAAGAGACGACGAGGACGAGCTCGTCGCTGTAGAGGGTTATCGTGCGGACATCGGGATGATTGATGGGGCGGCCGAAGGCAACCTGGACGTCGTCATCGAGCACCATCTGGATGACTTCGTCGGAGTGGCCGGTGCGCACGAGCACATCGACACCTCCACGGTTATCGCAGAAGACCTTGAGCAAGCGCGGCAGGACATAGGTGCCAACAGCGGGCGCGGTGCCAATCATGAGGCGGCCGGCGGTGCCATCGCGTGTACCTTCGAGGACCGTCATACCGTCATTGAGCGTGCGCAGGACGCGCTGGGCGTAGGGCAGGAAGGCGC
Source organism: Tepidiformaceae bacterium (assembly GCA_051003295.1). Taxonomy (GTDB): domain Bacteria; phylum Chloroflexota; class Dehalococcoidia; order Tepidiformales; family Tepidiformaceae. The sequence continues at coordinate 3,524 of JBPCLM010000106.1, forward strand.
GGCCGGAATCGGTGAGCTTGACGCCGCGGCCCATGCGTTCGAAGAGGGCCTGGCCCACTTCACGTTCGAGTGACTGGATCCGGTTGCTCAGAGAGGGCTGGGCGACATTGAGCAAGTCGGCGGCGCGGCTAAAGCTGCCGCAGTCAGCGGCGGCGATGAAGGCATCGAGCTGGGCGAGTTCCACAGGATAGCTGACCTTTCAGCCATAGTACCGCGCTATAGCTGAAGGATACGTTATCCCCGAGGCATAGGCTAGATGTTGTCATCCATTGGTTTGGGCGAAGAAACGGTCCATGACCCAGCTCATGACGTCATTCGCCGTGACGAGCGCGACGAGCTTCCCATCGCGCAGCAGGGGGATGTGACGGAAACCGCCCGCGCCCATCTTGTTGAGCGCGACCGCCATCGAATCATCTTCGCGCAGCACGACGGGGTCGTGCGTCATGAACTCCGTAAGCGGGCGAGAAAGCGCTTCCGGCCGACCGGCGACGGACTTGAGCACATCGCGTTCGGTGAAGATGCCCGTCACGCGGGCGCCATCGACGACGACCACAGCGCCGTTGGGGTCACGGCGCAAAACGTCCAGGGCTACAGCGACGGTGGCAGTGGCTTCGATGGTGGTTGGTTTGGACAGGCGCGCATCACCGATGGGCTCGCTGAGGGCGCTATCCGAGTCCACCTGGGATGTGACGGGCACATCGATGCTGCGCAGATCGCTCATACAGTTTTCACATACGTCGGCGCCCTGGATGTTTTCGGTGCCGCAGCTGGGGCAGACGGTCGCCTGGGTCAAACGGGGCATAGCTGCGTCCCTCCGGGTGCGGGGGTGTGGATCAGTTGGCGGCGGATGCGAAGCCTGTGGCGGACTGTCCGTACGATGGGCCGGCGGTCCCTATTCGACTTCCCAAGTTTCGCCGCCGTGAAGCAGGGCGACGAGATCGCCTTCGCCCTTGGCGCGCGCGTCATCGACTTGCCTGGCGACAAGCTCGTCGAAGGTGGGGGCATCGACATCACGGAAGACGCCGACGGGTACGGGGAAGGCGGGGTAGTCCATTCCCACGAGGATATTGGCGAGCGTGGGATTGACGCTGTGGGTGTCGTGCATGAGCAGGGCGGCATCGTCGCCAGCGTCCTGCACCACTTCGAGGTTGAAACCGTCCAGCCTGATGCCATGTTCGAGGTCGTTCCCGAAACGCAGGGGCTTGCCATCTTCGAGGTAGATCATGCGCTCCTGGCGGACTTCCTTATCGGTGAAGGCAGCAAAGGCGCCATCGTTGAAGATGTTGCAGTTCTGGTAGACCTCCACGAAGGACATGCCGTGGTGCTCGGAAGCGCGCTTGAGCGTTTCTTCCAGGTGCTTAGTGTCGCGGTCGATGGTGCGTGCGACGAAGGTAGCGCCGGCGGCGAGGGCGATGCGGATGGGATTGAGCGGCTGTTCGGTGGTGCCGTAAGGCGAAGACTTGGTCACTTTGCCGAATTCGGAAGTGGGCGAGAACTGCCCTTTCGTGAGGCCGTAGATGCGGTTGTTGAAGAGGATGACGTTGAGATCGACGTTGCGGCGCATGGCGTGCAGGAGGTGGTTGCCGCCTATGCTGAGCCCATCGCCATCGCCGGTGACGACGAATACGGTGAGTTCGGGGCGGGCGGTCTTGAGGCCCGTGGCAAGCGTGAGGGCACGGCCGTGGATGCTGTGGAAGCCGTAGCTTTCGATGTAGTAGGGGAAGCGGCTGGCGCAGCCGATGCCGCTGATGAAGACCAGGTTTTCGCGGGGGATGTTCATGCTGGGGAGCATTTTTTGCATTTGCGCGAGGATGGAGTAGTCGCCGCAGCCAGGGCACCAGCGAACTTCCTGGTCGGAGACGAAATCCTTGCGGGTGAGGACGGGCAGGTCGGCGGCGATGGTGGCGCCGTTACGTGTGGGGGTGTTGGGAGTGGTGGGAGACGTCATTTGGGGGCTAACCTCCGCCCAGCACAGCCACAGGGCCGAACTGGAGTGAATAGGGACCGCGCAACCCGAGCAGCTCGTCGATCTTGGCTTCGATCTCGGCGATTTTGAACGGCTGGCCGGCGATCTTGTTGAAGGCGACGGCATCGACGAGGAAGCGCGCGCGCACGAGCGTGACGAGTTGCCCGTTGTTGAGTTCGGGCACGAGCACCTTCCCGTAGTTTCGCACCACTTCGCCGAGGTTCGATGGGAAGGGGTTGAGGTAGCGGATGTGGGCGGAGGCGACGCTCTTGCCCTGTTGGCGGGCGTTCTCCGCGGCGGTCGTTATCGCGCCGTAGGTGCCCCCCCAGCCGAGCACGAGCACGTCGCCTTCGGGTGGGCCGGTAACTTCGATGAGGGGGATGTCCAGGGCGATGCGGGCCACGCGTTCGGCGCGCACGAGCGTCATGTTGTGGTGATTTTCCGGGTCGTAGCTGATATCGCCGGTTTGGCCGGATTTTTCGAGACCACCGATACGGTGCTCCAGCCCCTTCTGGCCGGGCACTGCCCAGGGCCGCGCGAGGGTCTCCGGGTCGCGGCGGTAGGGCGAGAATTCCTCGCCTTCGGTCTTCGTGGCGTAGTGGTATTCGATGCGAGGCAGGTCGCTTACGGCGGGGATGCGCCACGGCTCGGAACCGTTGCCGAGGTAGCCATCGCTCATGTAGATGACGGGCACCATGTATTTGAGGGCGAGACGGACGGCTTCGATGGCCATGGTGAAGCAGTCGGCTGGCGTGGATGGCGCGACGATGCAGACGGAGGAATCGCCGTTGCGGCCGTACATGGCCTGGAGGAGGTCGGATTGTTCGGTCTTGGTGGGCATGCCGGTGCTGGGGCCGGCTCGCTGGACATCGATGACGACCAGCGGGAGCTCCGTCATGACAGCGAGGTTGAGGGCTTCGCTCTTGAGGGCGAGGCCGGGACCGCTGGTGCCGGTGAGGCCGATGTGGCCGCCGTAGGCGGCACCGATGGCGGCGCCGATAGCGGCGATCTCATCCTCTGCCTGGAAGGTCTTGACGCCGAAGGCTTTCATCTTCGAAAGCTCGTGCAGGACATCGGAGGCGGGGGTGATCGGGTAGCTGCCGTAGAAGAGGGGGAGGCCGCTGAGCACCGAGGCAGCGACGAAGCCCATGGCGGTCGCTTCGTTGCCACTGATGTGACGATAGGTGCCCGGGGGGACCTTCGCCGGCGCCACTTCGTAGCGCACGCGGAAGAGTTCGGTCGTTTCGCCGAAGTTGTAGCCGGCGCGCAGCGCGCGGAGGTTGGCATCGAGCACTTCGGGGCGGCGGCGGAACTGTTCGTTGGCCCACTTGATGGTGGTCTCCATGGGCCGGTCATAGAGCCAGAGGATAAGGCCGAGTGCGTAGAAGTTCCGCGAGCGGAACTTGTCCTTGGCGCTGAGAGCGGAGCCTTCGAGGGCGAGCTCATTCTGGCGGGTGATGCGGACGCGCACTACCTGGTAGGGCGCGAGGGAGGCATCGTCGAGGGGATTCGAGCTGTAGGCCGCCTTCTTGAGGTTGGTGGGGTTGAACTCGTCCTCATCGACGATGAGGAGGCCGCCCGGGCGGAGGTCGCCGATGTTCGTTTTCAGGGCCGCGGGGTTCATGGCCACGAGCGCGTCGGGCGCATCGCCGGGGGTGCGAATATCGCTGCTGGCGAAGGAAAGCTGGAAGCCGGAAACGCCCGGCAACGAGCCGGTGGGGGCGCGGATTTCGGCCGGGTAATCCGGGAGTGTGGCCAGGTCGTTGCCAAAGACCGCAGTCGTCTTCGTGAACTGCGTGCCTGTGAGCTGCATCCCATCGCCGGAGTCGCCGGCGAAGCGAATGGTGACGCGGTCGAGCGACTCGGTGGCGTGTTCGGGCCGGACAGGGGTTTCAGTTGTCATGCGTGCGTACTATCCACCCTCTTGCTTCTCCATCACCTGGTGAGGGCGTGGAGGCAGATTGAGAATATCCTCCGGGTACGCTTCGGCGAGGTGCGTGAGCAAGTCCCCGAGGCGAATGAGGCCAACCACTTTCTCTCCATCGGTCACCGGCAGGGTGCGATAGCGGTGGCGTTGCATAGTCGCTATCGCCTCGGCGACGGTGCTGGTGACCGGGATTGTTTGGGGTTCGCGGGTGAGCACTGATTTGCTCAGCGGCTGGTCCCAATCGAAGCCTTCTGCCATGCACTTGGTCAACACGTCACGCTCGGTGAAGATGCCGGCGAGGGCGGGTTGACCGCTGTCCTGGATCGCGAGGACGCAGGAGCGCGAGCCTTCGCGCATGAGGGCCACGGCGGCGCGCACGGTGGCTGAAGGGGCGATCACGGGGGCTTCGGAAAGCGGAAGTTCCGCCAGCGGCTGGCTGAGAAACTGGGTGAGCCGGGAGCGGTCCATCTGCTTGCTCGTGCGTTCGCGTGCCGGCAAGGAGGACGCCCGTAGAGGGAGCCGAGACACCTTACCTCTGGTAGTGTACGCCTTTCCTCCACGATGTGCAGATGGCGGCATGCTTCCCGGCGCGCCCTAGCGGCAGCGCCGGCTCCCCCTGTACCGCTTCCGTAACGCGCTTCGCCCCTGCGGGCTCCGGCCGCCTGCGTCGATATAGCCCTTAGTACAAGCATCGCGGGGAGAGCAACGCGCGGATGGCATCCAACGCAAAGATCCAAACGGTCAAAGCCGATTTCCTAGACCCATCGCTGTACGAAGACGCGGGTGTCGCGGGGCTGCCCCGGATAAGCCGCGGCTCGCTGCTGACGGCGCTCAGCCGCGCGTTCGACCTCGCGGAAGGGCGCCCGCCGGGGCACGCCCAGCGAGTCGCGTACGTGGGCGTGTACCTGGCCGGCGAATTGAAGATGGACGCGGCGGGAGTCGAGGACGTGTTCTTTGGCTGCCTGCTTCACGACGTGGGCGCAGCGGCAACGACAGGTGGCTCGCGAAGCGATGGCGACCGCGGGTCGCGCTTCATTTCCGGCCGCGCGACCACGGCGGAAGTACTGCAGAGCGTACCCGCGGGCGGTTGGAGCGAGGTTATCGATGCTCTGACGGCGCACTGCGCGATGGGCGCGAAGATCGTGCGCAAGCTCGGCCTTGCTGAACCGGTTTCGCGCGCGGTGGCCAACCACCACGATTGCTGGGACGGCTCCGGGCTGCCCGGTTCGCTCGCGGGCGAACGGGTGCCCCTGGTCGCGCGCGTCGTTGCTGTGGCCGACCGTGTGGAGTCGATGATCGAGGCCGATGGGTCCCCGTTGCAGGTGCGCAAGCGCGGTCCGCAGCTGGTGCGCGAAATGGCGGGCCGCGAACTAGACCCAGAACTCGCCCATCACATGGCGCGCCTCGCCGCACGGGATTCGTTCTGGCTTGGGTTCTACGACAACGACATGCCGACTGCGCTGATGTCGCTGAACTACGGCGGCGCCATGAATCACGAGGAACTGTTGGAAATGCTGAGCGTGGTGAGCGACGTTGTCGATGGGCGCAACAGCCGTGCTCGGGGGCGCGGGCGACGGGTGGCGGAACTCGCGCGCCGCGTAGCGATCGAATGCGAGATGACAGAGCGCCGTGCCGACCTGGTACAGGTTGCGGCCCTGCTCCAGGACGTGGGCACGCTCGGAGTGCCGGCGCAGTTTCTCAACAAGCCCGACATCCTGACGATCGATGAGATGTCGGCGGTGCAGATGCACCCCACGTACGCGCGCGACATCCTGAGCGAAGTGCCGGGGTTGGGCGCGGCGGCGTGGTGGGTTGGCTGTCACCACGAGCGCATCGACGGCAAGGGCTACCCGGGCATGCTGGAAGGAGCGGAGGTGCCCGCGGAGGCGCAGGTGATCGGCATGTGCGAAGCGTTCGATGCCCTCACGAGCGACCGTCCCTACCGGCGAGCGATGTCTGCTGTCGACGCGATGGAAGTGATGCGCGGGCTGGCGGGCGCGCGTTTCGCTCCCGACCTCGTGGCGCGCTTCGAAAGCGTGGCCGGCCTACCGCAGGCTTGACGAAGGGCGTCCGCCCTTCCAGGCACTCCCGCTTTGGCAGAAGCCCCCGCCTTCGCGGGGGCTTCTGCGTTGCCGTTTGCGGGCGCAACCTGACAGCCGCTTGCCGCCGTCCGCTACAATGCCGCGCAGAAAACGGGTTCGGGGTGCGGGAGTATGAACACACGCGTAGTTACCATCGCGCGCCAGGTTGGCACCGGCGGCGAAGACGTAGCGCAGGCGGTGGCCGGACGGCTCGGCTTCCGGTACATCGACTACCAGGTAATCCAGGCAGCGGCCCAGGAGGCGGGCGTATCGCCGGAGACGGTGAGCGAGGCGGAGCACACGCCATCGCTGATGACGCGCATCCTCGAGGCGCTGGCGCGCAACCCGAGCATGCCCGTGGCGGCGTGGGCGGACCCCGTCCCCATCACCGCGAGCCCGCTGTTCACGTCGACCGATTACCGCAAGTTCGTCGAGAGCGTCATCCGCGACCTCGCGGAGCAGGGGAGCTGCGTGATCGTGGGCCACGCCGCGCAGGTGATCCTTGGGGAAAGGCTCGATACCCTCTCGGTGCTGGTAACGGGCTCGGCGGCGTTCCGTGCGCGCCGCATCATGGCCGGCATGGGCGTCGACGAGAAGGCGGCGCTCAAGACCGTGGAGAAAACCGACCATGAGCGCCTCGACTACTTCCGGCGCTTCTACGACACAGGATGGCTGACCGCTTGCACCTACGACCTCTGCATCAACACGGACCACCTGAACCCCGGCCAGGCGGCGCAGCTGGTCGAAGCGGCGGCCGCTTTGCGTTAGCGGCCTTCGCCCTCACCGGGGCGTTCGCCTTGCTGGCGGGCTGTGGCGGCGACGACGACGACGCAGGGACGGGCACCACGAACGCGGCGCCGGCGGGCTCAGAGCAGCCGGCCACCGCGCTGAAGGCTGCGCACCTCATCCCGGACCTTGCGCCGCTCGGTTTCGCGCTGTTGTCCCAGCAGCCCGACCCGGCGGCGGTGCGCCTCGGGCAGGACGTGCACCAGGCCGCCTACGAAAAGAAGTCGGCGCCGCCGATGATCCTGCGGCTGGACGTGTTCGTTTACCCCGATGAGGCGATCGCCAGGAAAGACTTCGCGACGAAGTCAGCGGCGCTCAAGAACCCACCGCCGGGCGCCTTCGGGCCAAATACGCAGTTTCGCGACGCGACAGCGACCGCTGCCGGTGACGAGTCGAAGGCCTATCAGGCGACGGGCATCGACCCCCAGGGCAACCGCGTGTGGCTGGAGGCAATCCGTTCGGGGCGCGTGGTCTTTACGATTCAGCTCGTGGCGGCGGATAAGGATTCGGGGGCGGTACGCAAGGGCATCGCGGACGCGACGCTCGCCCGGCTCGAGCAGTGAGGCGGGGAAGCCGCGCCTTCCCGTAAAATCCCCGCAGCACAGCGCCGCGGAGGAGACGATGACACAGGCACCAGAGGAGCGTGGGCGGCGGCTGCCGTTCGCCTTCAGCCAGCTCGACCGCTCCGTGCGGCGCGACGTTGTCTACCTTGAGGCGACCGATACGGCGCATAGCTTCGGCGTGCTCTACCGGCCCGCCGCGCGCGAGCCCAAGACGGCCGTGTACCTGATGCACCCGCGGGGGGAGTTCACACGGCACTACGTGGTGCCCGGACTGGTGGCGCGCGGCTTTGCCGTCTTCGGGCAAAACAGCCGCTACATCAACAACGACATCGACATGGTGCACGAGCGGCTGCTGTTCGATATCGCCGCGGGCATGCGTTATCTCAAGGAGGCCGGGTTCGAGCGCATCGTGCTTTTCGGGAACAGCGGCGGAGGCTCGTTGCTGGGATTCTACCAGTCGCAGGCAGGGCGCGCGCCGGGCGAGCGGCTGAGCACGACGCCGGGCGGCGAGCCGGTGCCGCTCGCCGATGAAGAGATGCCTGCGGGCGACCTCTTCATCCCCGTGGCTGCGCACCTGGGGGAAGGGCGGTTCATCCTCAACGTGCTCGACCCGGCGGTCATCGACGAGCACGACCCGCTGGCGACGGACCGCGCATGGGACATGTACAACCCCGCCAATGGGTACCGGGGATGGCCTGGCCCGAGTTCCTATGACGCGGGATGGCTGGCTGAGTATCGCCTGCGCCAGCGCGAGCGCAACCGGCGGTTGGACAACATCGCCCGGGAGTTTCTAGCCGACCACGCGTACTTCCGGGCGCAGTTGCGGGGCGAGGGATTCGGCGCGCTCCCGGATGGCGTGCAGGGGCTCATCAACCGCCACGCGCGCCTGGGGAGGTACATGATCATCTACCGGACGCTGGCGAATCCGGCGTACCTGGATCCCGACATCGACCCGAGCCGCCGCCCGCTGGGGAGCATTTTTTCGCCGGGGGACCCGATCATCGGCAATTACGGGCCGGGCGGGTTGGCGCGGGTGATGACGCCGCGGGCGTGGCTCAGCACCTGGAGCGGCCTCAGCAGCCAGGCCGATCTGCCAGATACCATCCAGCACGTCACCATCCCGACGCTCATCGTTTACGCCGACGGCGACTGCGACATCTACCCGGCGGAACAGCAGGAGCTACTGGCGAAGAGCGCCGCAAAGGACAAGCGGCTCGTGGACCTGCCGTGGGCGGACCACTACCTCCACCCCGTGGGCGAAGAAGGACACAAGCTGGCAGACCCGCGTGAGCGCATCATCGACCTGATGGTGCCGTGGATCGAGGAGCGCACCGGGGAGCCGTAGGGCGGCTCAGCCCAGGGGATCACCCGCGCGGATTGTGGGCTGCTCGCAGCGGAGTTCCTGCTTCAACGCCCAGATGGCGATGCTGGTTTCGAGGGCTTCTTCGAAAGCGATGATGAGCGCGGCGGCGACGAGGACGGGCCACTGCAGCAGCCAGCCCGCGGACAGTGTAACGGCGGCGAGCCCGAGGATGGCGAGCCGGAAGCCGCGCATCCAGGTGAGGTCCTTGCCGGGGCGGCCGAGTGGAGTGCGCCAGCCGCGCACTTCCAGGCGGAGCCCCCTTGCGGTCATCAGGAGGCCCGCCGCCATGAGGGCGGCGGCGGGGTAGGCGCGCCAGGTCGCGTCCCAGATGAAGTCCACTTCGATCTCCTGCCTTAATGGTATCGGGGTTGTGGCACTTCCCAATGGCCAATCGGGGCTGATACGGTAGGGCCACTTTGGATGTGGTACTGGAACTCGCGAACGTGCCCGGGTGGCCCGCGTATCGACGGCTGGCAGAAGCGCTGCGCCAGGCTATCCTCTCGGGCCGTTTCCGGTCCGGCGAAAAGCTGCCGCCGACGCGGGCGCTGGCGTCCACCCTGGGGATCGCGCGCAACACCGTACTCGAAGCGTACGAGTTGCTTTCCGCGGAGGGCTACGTGGCGGGACGGCATGGTTCGGGCACGTTCGTGGCGCCGAACTTGCCGGACCGGGCCTTCCGGGCGCGCGCATTGCAGGCGAGCACGGACGGCCCCTTGGAACACTCGCCGGTAACACTTTCGCGATTCGGCGCGCGACTGATCGAAGGCGACGTACCCCAACAGCTCACACGCGGTGCCGACAGTCCTTACGAGTTTCGCTACGGCACGCCTTCGCTGGAGGAATTCCCGATGGAAGCATGGCGCACGTTGACGCGGCGGGTACTCGATTACCCACCACGCGACCTGCTGGGCTACGGGCCGTCGGAAGGCTTGCCATCGCTGCGGGAAGCGCTGGCCCGCTATCTGCAGCGTTCGCGAGGCGTGCATTGCACGGCCGAGCAGGTGCTCATCGTCAACGGGTCGCAGCAGGCGCTCGACCTCGCCGCGCGCGTGCTTGTGGACCCGGGCGACACGGTGGTGATCGAGGAGCCGTGCTACTTCGGCGGGCGGGCGGTGTTCGAAGCGAACGGAGCGACGCTGGTACCCATCGCCTGCGACAGCGAGGGCATTGTGGTGTCGCGGTTGCCGAAGAAGGCGCGCGCTGCTTATGTCACGCCGTCGCATCAGTTCCCAACGGGCGTGGTGATGTCGGCCACGCGGCGGCTCGAGCTGCTCGCGTGGGCGCAGCGGGCGGGCGCGGTCATCATCGAAGACGACTACGACAGCGAGTTCCGTTACGAAGGGCGGCCACTGACGGCCCTGCAGGGATTGGACCACGCGGGCCAGGTGATCTACACGGGGACGCTATCGAAGGTGCTGCTGCCGGCGCTGCGGCTCGGGTACATGGTGGCACCGCCGGCGCTGCAACCGGCGATCGTGGCGGCGAAGTGGCTGACGGACCGCCACGTTGCGTTGCTCTACCAGGCGGTGCTCGCCCTGTTCATTGAAGAGGGGTACTTCGAGCGGCACCTGCGCCGCATGCGCAAGGTTTACCAGGGCAGACGGGCCGCCATGCTCGAAGCCTTCGAACGGCACTTCGGTGATCGGGCGGTGGTCATGGGCACCGAAAGCGGCATGCACGTGCTGGTGCGGCTGGAGGATGTGGGCGACCCGGCGACGTTCATCCGCAAGGCGGCGGAGCAGGGCGTGGGCATCACCTCGGCGGCGGGCTACTACACTCTGGAGCCGCCCCCCGGCGCGAGCTTCCTGATGGGCTATTCGAGCATCGATGAGCGCGGCATAGCGGAAGGCATCGGCATGCTCGAAAGGATAGCGAGGGATATGGCGGCGGGTTAGGGGCGAGCGCGCGTATCCAGCCGGGGCGTCACATGGGCAGACGGCCCTGCAAGGGCGGAGGCTCGCCTTCCGCCCGGAAGAACATCTCCAGTTCGGCGGCGCCTTCATCGACGAACCCGCCCGCGGGGCAGATGGCCGCCAGCCGCTCGCGCAAGGCGCGTTCAAAGGCGTCGCCGCGGCCACCGAGCAAGTGAGGGGCGCAGGCCGACGACGAGAAGACGTTGCCCACCACCTGATCGATGGTCCATGCGCGCCGATACGGGTAGTGGCTCACTTCGACCCTCGGGAAAGCGGAGCGATGGAAGATGGCGTCGTGACGTTCGGGCGGGTTTAGGTAAACGCCACCACCGGCGCGGCGTTCGGGACCGAAAAGCTCGCGTACAACCTGATCCGAAACCTCCAGCGCCCGGCTGTAACTGCCCGCAACCCCGGGGGAGCTGTTGAGGAGGGCGATGGCGCCGCCGGGTTCGACGAGGGAGTCGAGGGCGGCGATGGTGGCCGGCCGGTCCATCCAATGGAAGGACTGCGCCATCGTCACCAGCCGAAAGCCCCCGAGCGACGCTCCGAGGTCCCACGAAGAGCCGCTCACCCACGTGACATTGGTGATTGCGCGCTCCGCGGCGATGCGCGCGGCCTCCACGAGCATTGCCGAGTCGGGGTCCATCCCGACCACCTCGCCCGTGAGGGGGGCCATTTCGAGCGCCACCTGCCCGGTGCCGCAGCCCAGGTCGAGGACGCGCGCGCGGGCATCGAGGTCGAGCCGCTGCGCCAAGTGGCGGCACATATCGGACGGGGGTCCTGGCCGGTAACGCGCGTAGTACCAGGCGGTGCCGGCGAACAGCAGCGGGTCGTAGTGGGCCCGTTCGCGCCACACGGGATCAGGCCCGCTGGAAGGCGAGCACGGCGGCGGCGAGGAGCACGGCCTGGAGCATCCCGCCGGAAGCGATAAGCCAGAGCCCCGCGGCCCGTTCGCGCGCGTGCACGAGCACACCAAGGGTGAGGTTGAGGGCGAGGACGCCGACGCCGAGGTAGGCGATGCGCAGCAACTGTTCTTTGGCCCCGATGCGGACGATGCCGCCCAGTGCCGGGAAATCGAGCTGTACTACTTCGGGCAGGGAGGGGTAACGGCCGTAGACGTAGCCGCAGAGAAGGACCGAGGCGAGCACGGAGGCGGCCGCCGCGGCGATGGCCACGCGGTCACGCCAGAAGGGGAAGGCCGCGACTCCCGTGGCGGTCGCGCGCTGGAGGTGGCGTTCGACCGGACCGAGGGCGGCACGCGACTGCACCTCTTCAGCGAACGCGGCCTGGTTGAGCACCGTTAATGCGTACGACTCTTCGGTGGTGACGACGTAGAGGAGCTCTTCGGGGCTGCTGTGGGTGGAGTAGAAGAACGTGTAACCGCGGCGCTTGACGTCTGCCCCACCCACATGACAACCCCACCAGTTGATGCCCTGCACGTGCGCGCCATCGAGCGTGCGGCCGGGGAGCATGCGCTGGATGCTATCGATGGGGATGACCACGCGCCGGAAGCCCCAGACGATGGTGAGCGCGGCGTTATCGATGACGTAGGCGAGGCGGAGGACGGCGTAGGTCCAGTTGAGGAAGACGGCGCCGATGAGCACCAGCGCGGCCGCCACCAGCCAGGCGAGGAACGTCCTGAAGGCCGGTTCGGCACCGATGGCGAGACCCACCATCAAGGCGGCAAGCAGCAGCGCCCACGCGCAAAATGCACCCCCGGCGATGGCGCCGAGGGCGCGAGGCGGGCGGAACTGCGCGCGCTCTAACGGGCGACGCGGACGCGTGCGGGCGTGCACCAATGCTTGTACTTCTCGTTCCTGCCGCGAATGCAATCGAAAAAGAGCTGACTGAGCTGGCTCGTGAGGGGGCCGGGCCGCCCGGTGCCGACGGTGCGCCGGTCGACTTCAACGATGGGAGTGAGGTGCGCGGCCGTGCCGGTCATGAAGGCTTCGTCGGCGATGTAGAGCTCGGTACGGTCGATCTGTCGCTCGACGTATTCGATCCCGAGTTCTTCGCGGGCGAGTTCGACGACGCTCCTGGCGGTGATGCCTTCGAGGATGTTGTCGGCGGGGGTAGGGGCGATGAGACGGCCGTTGCGGATCATGAAGATGTTCTCTCCGCTGCCTTCGGAAACGTGTCCGTCTTCGTTAAGCATGATCGCTTCATCGAAGCCGTTCAGGTTCGCTTCGGTCTTGGCGAGGGCGCTGTTGACATAGATGCCGGTGACCTTCGCACGGGGGGGGATACCGGTGTCGTTGACGCGGCGCCAGGTGCTGGTGTGGCAGCGCGCCACATCAGGAAGGTAGGCCGGGAAAGGCGTGAGGAAGATGAGCGTGTCGCTTTCCAGGTTGTGCAAGCGGACGCCGAGCATTTCCGAGGACAGGTACACCATGGGGCGCAGGTAGATGTCCTCGCTGTAGCCGCTGCGCTCGACCAGTTCCACTGCGAGGTCGCAGAGGCGGTCGATGCTGTCGTGCATTTGCAGGGTGAGGATCTTTGCGCTCTGGGCGAGGCGCTCGAAGTGCTCGCGCAGGCGGAAGAGGTAGTGACACTGGTCCTCTTCGTTCCAGTTGCCGCGGATGCCTTCGAATACCGCCGTGCCGTAGTTGAACGCGTGCGTCATGACGCCGATCTTGGCCTGCTCCATGGGGACGATCTCGCGGCGGATGTACGCGTAGGGTGTGGGCATCGACGGGTACTCCTGTGCTGGGGCTGCCGGCTACGGCCAGTATACGGCCCTGCGCCCTCGACGACAGGATGCCGGGCGGCCGTCCCGGCCAGGAAGCCAGCTACTCTTCGCCGAAGTAGCTGGCCTCCTGGCATTCATCGACGGCCCCTTCGGCGGCGGCGATGCGGTCAGCTACTTTTTCCTGAGGGCGCGGGGCGGGACGGCCGACACGGGCCGACGGCTCGGCCAACCCCGCCGCGACGTAGGCAACGAAGTCAGCGTGAAAGCGCGCGAGGTCGCGTGGCGCCCTGATGGCTTGGAGGGCGGCGATGTAGTCGCGCATGGCCGCTTCAATCGCGGGGGCGTCGTCCGCCCGCGCGAGCGTATCGGAGTAGTGGTCGAGGCTCGTGCAAAAGGCGGCCAGGTAGGCCTTGTCGCTGACGCCGTTGTCGTCGGGCGCCTGGTTGGGATCGCAGGCCACGAGCAGGGCGAGCAGCGAGAACAGGAGGGACGAGGCGAACAGCCGCGGCATTGGCCGCCATGCTACCGGGGAGCAGGCGAACGGACGACGCGTGGGGGGTTAGAGCAGGATGCGGCGGTAGGCAGCCCCGGGCTGCCGGCGCCAGTTACGGACGATGTACCGCTGACCTTCGTCGCGCTGTAGCACCTCGATTTGGCAACGTTCGGGCCGCGCGGCGGCGGCGCGGGTGGCGGCCGCCCTTTCGCGCGCCGCCGCGGGGTCGGTGACGGAGAAGTTGGTGTCGAATTCGAGCAGCGGTTCGACCTGGGCGGCGCTGAGCATGAAGAGCCAGCCGAGTACGAGTTCCGCGAGCCCCAGGTGGAAGTCGCGGTCGCCGAAGGTGAGGGCGACACGGGCGGGATCGGAGGCATCGCCCGCGACCAGCAGGGTGGCGCCGAAGTGGGGCAGGGAAAGGTCGGTGGAGATGCGATACACGGGCCCGAGGACATCGTGGGACGCGAGCACCTCGCCGGAACGGAAGGCGTGCAGGCGGTACTCTAGCGCGTGGTCGGCGGGAGCGAGGGCGATGCCGCCGCCGGCGAGCCATTCTTCCCATTCGCCCGCGGCGTTGCGAAGCAACGCGACCCCGGCGGCCTGGTAGTCGGCGGCGGCGCGGACAAGCGGCAAGGCGGCGGCGTAGTTGCCCCACTCGAGGGCGTGCAGGGCAGCGAGGCGGCTCAACCATGACCGCGACCAGGGCCCCAGCGCGGCTGCCATCTGCTGCGAGCGGTAGCGCGCGCCCGTGGAGGCGGCCGCAAGCTGGCCTTCGAATTCGAGCAATGCCACGGCCAATTCGACTTCAGTGCCGAGAGCGAAGGTGGTCTGGCGATAGGCGTCCGCAGAGCCGGCGGCGCTTGGGGGAGGCTTCGCTGCGCGCGTCGCCTGGGGGAACACGCGGGGCGGAGAGACGCGCTGGCTGGCCACGTTAGCGGTTCATCGCGGCCTGGTAACCGGCGATCACGGGGTCGTCGAACCAGGCCTGCATCGCCGGCGTGAGGCGCTCGGGCATCGCGCGGAGCATATCGAGGGCGTGCATCGGGTCGTGCTTGCACCAGCCGCGCAGGTAGGCGCGCAGTTCGACCTTCGATGGCGGGCGCTTGTCATCGCCGCCGAAGTCGAGCGTGCGCGCGAGCGCCTCGCCGGTCAGTTGTGCCATCTGCGAGCGAATCGCCTCGCGTTTCGCGGCCGCTTCGGCGAGGAGGGAGTCCACACCCTCGGTGCGGCGCTCGTGGACGCGCGAATTGTTCCAGCGATCAACATCCCAGCGTTCGTTGCTCTCTCTGGCACCGAGGCGGGCGGTAGGGCCCTCTTGCATGGCGCGGAACATTTCACGCACGGGATCATCGATTGTGGCGAGATGGGCGACGAAGTCGCGCACGAGCCAGGTGCTCCCGGGCACGGCGCGCTCCAGCTCCTCGCCCGTCAGAGAGCGGCAAAGCGTTTCGAAGCGGGCGCGGTGGGCGTCGAGTTCGGCGACCACCGGGGCGACGTCAGGGTGCATGGTCTTCCTCCTCTGCGAGACGCTCGCGCGCCTCGGCGGCGAGCGCTTGCTGGCGCGCAAGGCGTCCGGGGTCTCGACGGTAATCCGCGTGCAGCACCCAATTGAGGACCAGCGGGTCGCGGCGCAGGGCGGGGAGCGCATCAGCGAGGTCGATGGCGTGGATCGCGAAGTGGCGATCCCACGTCTTGAGGACCGCGAGCAGATCGACCCCCGGCACGATTTCCCGTCCCAACTGGAGCATCGTCAGGTCGAGAAAGCCCTCGATGCAGCGGTCGCGGCCGCGGACGAGGTTCGCGTGGATCTCTGGCAGGGGCATGTGCGCGGTCTGCCCGGCCATGGCGGCGTTAATGCTATCCCAATCGGGGACGCTGCCAGGGCCCGGAGGCGCCACGCCGGACAGACCGGGTAACCCATCGGCATGGAATTCGAGCATGAGGGCGAGGTGGCCGAGCGTTTGGCGCACCGTCCAGCCCGTGGCGGGGCAAAGGCGGTCGATGTCGCCTTCGGCCAGACTGGCGGCCAGGTACTTCGTGTTCGCTACGTCCACGATGAGCCTGTCTGCCTGAGCGCGCATTTCGGGGAGCACGCGGGCAGTCTACCGCGCTCAGTGCCGGGTGCGCGGGTTGCGGCGGCGCTCAGGCCGTCCCGGGGGGCGCGAGCGGGGTTCGCGGGCCGGGCGCTCGCCCAGCTGGCGGATGGAATCCCAGCCCGCATAGCTGGCGGATGAGGCCAATTCAGCTTCGATCTCAAGCAGGCGGTTGTACTTGGCAGTGCGTTCGCCGCGGGCGGGGGCGCCCGTCTTTATCTGGCCGGCAGCGGTGGCAACGGCGAGGTCGGCGATGAACGTGTCTTCGGTTTCGCCGGAGCGGTGGCTGACAACGGTCGTCCAGCCCGCGCGGCGGGCGACTTCGATCGCCTCCAAGGTCTCGGAGAGCGTGCCGATCTGGTTGGGCTTGATGAGCACGCTGTTGGCGGCTTTGGCGGTGATTGCGCGGCGGATGCGCTCGGGGTTCGTGACGAGCAGGTCATCGCCGACGAGTTGCGCGCGGTCACCGGCCAGGGCGGTGAGCGCGATCCAGCCGTCCCAGTCGTCCTCGGCGAGCCCATCTTCGATGGACTTGATGGGGTAGCGGTCCAGCCACGCGGTCCAGTGGGCCACCATTTCCTCGGTGGAAAGCACGCGGTTTTCCTTGCGGAGCACATACTGGCCGTTGTGGAAGAGCTCCGTGCAGGCCGGGTCGAGCGCGATGATGATATCGTCGCCGGGCCGGTAGCCGGCGCGCTCGATGGCTTCGACGACCACGGCAACGGCGTCTTCGTTCGAAGGCAGAGAGGGCGCGAAGCCGCCCTCGTCGCCGATGTTGGTGGAGATGCCGCGGTCGTGGAGGATGGCCTTGAGCGCGTGATAGACCTCGACGCCCATGCGCACGGCTTCGGCACAGGTCTCGGCGCCGACGGGCATCACCATGAACTCCTGGAAGTCGGTGGAGTCCTCAGCGTGTTTGCCCCCGTTGAGGATGTTGAACATGGGCACGGGGAGGCGATGGGCCATGGGCCCGCCGAGGTACTTGAAGAGCGGCAGGGAAAGCGAATCCGCTGCTGCGCGGGCGGCGGCGAGCGATACGCCGAGGATGGCGTTGGCGCCAAGGCGGCTCTTGTTGGGGGTGCCATCGAGTTCGCAGAGCACGCGGTCGATGACGCGTTGTTCGGTCGCAGGCACACCGCGCAGCTTCGCCGAGATCTCCTTGTTGACGGCGGAAACGGCCTTGAGCACGCCCTTGCCGCCGTAGCGGCGCGGGTCGCCATCGCGCAGCTCGGTGGCTTCGTGGGCCCCGGTGGAAGCGCCGGATGGCACCATCGCGGTGCCGAGATGGCCATCAGCGAGGTAGACGGTGACATGCACGGTTGGGTTGCCGCGCGAATCGAGCACCTCGCGCGCTTCGACCGAGTCAACGAACATGCGATTTCTCCTCGGGGCGGCTCACGGCCTCAGACGCGCACTTCGGCGGCGTCGCTCAGGGGCTGCAACGCCTCGGGGCCGGGCAGGTAATCGATGTAGAGGATGCCGTTGAGGTGGTCGATCTCGTGTTCGAGTGCTTGGGCGAGGAGGTCGTTGTCGCCGCGGACGCGCACTTCCCTGCCGGTCTTGGGGTCGAGGCCCTTGGCGAGCACCTTCAGCGAGCGGTTTACTTCGCCGCGGAAGCCGGGCACGGAGAGACAGCCTTCTTCCAGGGGGCGTTCGCCGGAACGCTTCACGATCTCGGGGTTGAGGAGGGCGATGGGCGGCTGTTCGTGGGTATCAATCACGACGATGCGGAGGGGGATGCCGATTTGCGGGGCGGCGAGGCCCACGCCGGGGGCGTCGTACATCGTTTCCCACATGTCTTCGATGAGTTTGTGGATGGAGGTATCGACGGTGCGCACGCGACGCGCCCGTTCGCGCAGGACGGGGTCGCCGGCACGGCGGATGGGGATGATGGCCAAGAGTGAGGGCTCCGCGAAACGACTGAGGCGGCCGAGCGGCGCGCCAGACGGTAGTGTAACGCGGACGCTGGACCCGCGCGCGAGAGTGGCCGGGGACTTCGTGTACCTTGTACACTAAGTCCCTAATGACGACCCCTGAGACCAGGCCCGCGACACGTCCCGGCAGCGGCGAGCGGCGCGGCGAGTACGCGGTCATCGTCATCGGCAGCGGCATCTCCGGGCTGTTCGTGGCGCTGGAAGCACGCCACCTAGGGCCGGTGCTCGTGCTGACCAAGGGCAGCATCGACGATTGCAACACGCGCTGGGCACAGGGCGGCATCGCCGCTGCGGTGGGCCAGTTGGACTCGGTGGCGCAACACTTCGCTGACACCGTGGCGGCGGGTGCCGGACTCGTCGATAAGGTGGCTGCGCGGGTGCTGTGCGAAGAGGCGCCTGCGCGCATCCACGACCTGGTGGAATACGGCGTCGCCTTCGATTCGCTCGGCGGGGAGGTCGCATTGGGGCGCGAGGCAGCGCACAGCCAGCCACGGGTGCTGCACGCGGGGGGTGACCGTACGGGCGCCGCGATCGAGGAGGCGCTTGGCGGTGATGCCGTGCGGGACCCGGCGATCACGGTCCTGGACTTCACGCTCGCCTCGCGGCTGGTGGTGAACGGCGGGGGGGTGAGCGGCGTGGAGGCAATCGACCTGCGCACGGGGGTGACCGAGCACTACGCAGGGGGCGCGGTGGTGCTCGCCACGGGTGGCGCGGGACAGCTCTTTTCGCACACGACCAATCCCGCGGTGGCGACGGGCGATGGCATTGCGCTGGCGTTCGAAGCGGGCGCCGAAGTTGCCGACCTAGAGTTCTACCAGTTTCACCCGACGGCGTTTCGAAGGGAGGGCGCGCCGCCCTTCCTGATTTCCGAAGCCGTGCGAGGCGAAGGGGCGGTATTGCGCAACAGCGCCAGCGAGGCTTTCATGTCGCGCTATCACGACCTGAAAGACCTCGGCCCGCGCGATGTGGTGGCGCGCGCCATCGTGGCGGAGATGGCCGCGACGGGCGCCGACCACGTGCTTCTCGACTGCACGAACCTGCGCTCGGTGGACCTGGCAACTCGCTTCCCGGGCATTTATGGCTTCTGCCGGGAACGGGGCATCGATATTCGGCGCGAGCCCATCCCGGTCGCGCCCGCGGCGCACTACCTGATGGGCGGGGTGCGCACGGATATCGAGGGGCGCACGACGCTGCAAGGCCTCTATGCCTGCGGCGAGGTGGCCTGCACGGGCGTGCACGGCGCGAACCGCCTCGCGAGCAACTCGCTCATGGAGACGGTGGTCTTCGGCAAGCGCGTAGTCGAACACATCGCGCGGGGCGACGGCGGCGCCCAGGCAGCCTCGGCTGATGCGATGGAGGTCGGGGCGGCGGGGGGCAGCACGCCAGAGCGCGCGGTGCTCCAGGCTCTCATGTGGGCGAACGCGGGCATCGAGCGGCATGGCGCGGGCCTGGAAGCGGCGCTCGCGACGATGGCGGCGTGGCCGGCGGACGAGCGACCTGCTACCCGGGAGGAGTTCGAACGGCACCAGATGGCTGTCGTCGCCGGGTTGATGCTGCAGGCCGCGCTGGCCCGCACGGAGAGCCGCGGGGCGCACTTCCGCAGGGACTTCCCGGCGCGCGATGACGCCCGTTGGCAGCGCAGGCAGGTGTACCGCCGTGGAGATTGAGCCGATCGATGCCACGATCCTCGCTGCTATCGTTGGGGGCGCTCTGGCTGAGGACCACGCGCATGACGACATCACGACGCTCGCGACCGTCGATGGGGCGCTCACGGGACGTGCGCGCTTCCTCGCGAAGGAGGAAGGCGTGCTGGCGGGGCTCGACGCGGTGAGAGAGACCTTTCGGCAGCTCGACGGGGCCGTCACGTTCCAACGGTTGTGCGTCGATGGGGGACGGTTCGGGAAAGGCGACATCCTCGCGCAGGCCGACGGGCCCGTGCGGGCCCTGCTGCAGGGAGAGCGCGTGGCCCTGAACTTCCTGCAGCGGCTTTGCGGGACGGCCACGCTCACGCGCCGCTTCGCCGATGCCGTGAGCGGCACGGGCGTCGCGATCCTCGATACGCGGAAGACGACCCCGGGCCTGCGCGCCCTGGAGAAGTACGCCGTGCGCTGTGGCGGGGGCACGAATCACCGGAGCGACCTGGCGGTAATGGCGATGATCAAGGACAACCACCGCGAGGCGCTGGCGAAGCGGGGATGGTCGCTCGCAGAGGGCGTGGCGGCCATCCGCGCGCTGGCTCCTGGCGCGCCGGTGGAGGTGGAAGTGGACTCGCTTGACGACCTCGAAGCGGCGCTGGAGGGGCGCCCGGAATGGGTGCTGCTCGACAACATGCCGCCCAAGGAAATGTCGGAGGCGGTGCGCCGCACGGCGGGACGCGCGAAGCTCGAAGCGAGCGGCGGGGTGACGCTGGAGACGGTGCGGGCTATCGCCGAAACCGGTGTGGATGCTATCTCCGTTGGGGCGCTCACGCACAGCGCGCGGGCGCTGGACATCAGCCTGGAGCTGGTGTTCTAAGGGCGGGCCTGCGCTTGCCTCGCTGCCCGCGTTCCTATGTCGGTATACTTGGTGGCGAGATGTGCGAAGAGCGAATCGTTGCCAATCCGGCGGTGCTGCTCGGCAAGCCCGTCATTCGCGGGACGCGGATAAGCGTTGAACTCATCCTCGAAGAACTCGCGGCCGGCGCGACCGAGGAGCAAATCCGCGAGGGTTACCCCTTCCTGACGCCGGAGGACATCCGGGCGGCTGTGCGTTACGCGCTCGACGTGCTGCGCTCCGACGTCGTCTACCCGGTCAGCGCCCAGTAGGTGCGCCTGGTCATCGACGAAAGCGTGCGCGGCGGGATCGCGGAGCGGCTTTAACGGGACGGTCATGACTTGCTCGTGACCGAGGACAAGGACTTCGGCGACCTGGTGATCCGGGACCGCCACGAAGCGATCGGCGTGGTGCTCTTGCGGCTCGCCGAAGTGCCAATCGCCGAGAGGGCGGCTCTGGTCTCCACGTTCGTTCAGGACCGCGGGGAAGAGTTGGCCGGCTCGTTTACGGTGCTCACCGAACGGGGGGCGCGAATTCGACCGCTCCCCGAACCCTAACGCAGCCCGACGCCCGCCAAGAACGCGGGGGCGGCTGAAACCAGGTCGTCCGGTTCGTGCTGGTTAATCTCCAGGGTGTAGCGGGGGAGATGTTGCAGGCCGGCGGAGATGTAGCCCCAATCGACGTCGCCGTGGCCGGGGGCACGGTGATCGCCGATGCCCAGGACATCGTGCAGGTGCGCGCCGACAGTATGCGTGGAAAGCCGGTCCAGCCAGGCGTGGCGGTCAACGAAGCCGAGGCGATGCAGGACCTCGGCGTGGCCGGTGTCGTGCCAGTGCCCCGCCTGGTCGTTCGTGAGGCCCTCCAGGAGTGCGTCGTACTCATCGGGGAGCGGGATCTCGTGATAGTGGTAGCGGTTCTCGATGCCGATCGTGATCCCGTGCGGTCCCGCCACCTGCAGCAGCTCCAGCAGGGAGTGGCGGGCGGCGGCGAGGAACGGTCCCGCGGACAGCGCGCGCCGTTCGATGGCGCCCTTGCGCAGTTTCGCGAACTGCTCCTCGGCGGCACGGCCCGCGTCGAACATCTGCCGCATCTGCAGCTCCTCGGGGAACATCCCGTTTTCGTCCCAGACGGCGCCCAGGTGCACAACGACGTGGCGCACGCCGATGCGGGCGGCCCAGCCGATGCTGGCGCGGGCGTATTCAACAGCGGCACGGCGCTCGATGGGGTGGATGGAGGCGAGGTTGAGGTGGGAGTTGCCGCGGCCGTCGCCGTGTTTGAGCCAGGGCGCGGGCTGGTGCACGGAGGAAATGGGCAACACCCCGATGTCGATGATCTGCTGAAGCTTTTCCCGGTGGGTCGAATGGCTGATTTCGATGGCGTCGTAGCCAGCGGCGGCGGCGTAGCGTGCGAAGGCGGCGCCATCTTCGAAGCGCGGTTGCTGGGCGTACATGGTGGAGAGAGCGAGCGGTTTCACTTCGGCTGCTCGCCGCTGCGCGCGGGCTTGTGGGCGGCGTGGAGTCCTGCGCTGGCGGCGAGACTCAGCCGACGGGCGGCCAGCAGGAGTGCGGGCAGCGCGGCCGCCGCCACGAAACTCAGCCACAGGCCGGCCAGCCCCGTCATCCCCAGGATGGGCACGGCGAGGCCACCGACAACACCGGCGAACATCGACAGCGGGAGATAGCCCAGGCCGGCGTTACCGCGCGTGGCAACGGAGAGCGCCAGCCACGGCACCATGCCACACAACAGCCATCCCGTGACGAAGAGAGTCAGGAAGATGGCGTCGAAGGTCATGCGCTCACGAGGCCAGGCGCGAGATATCGAAGTAGGTGACGATGATGGCGGCGAACATGAGGAGCACGAAGCCAGTCAGGTGTACGAGCGCTTCTTTTTCGGGGGCGATGCGGCGGCCGCCGCGCAGGATTTCGATGAAGACGAAGAGCATGCGTCCGCCATCGAGCATGGGCAGCGGCAGGGCGTTGAAGATGGCGAGGTTCAGGCTCAAGAGGGCGGCGAATTCGATGAGCGCGCGCCAGCCCGCCTGGTCGATGATGTCGCCGGTGGTTTCGGCGATGCCGACGGGGCCGGTGAAGGCGGGCTCATCATCGGGCACTCCGCCGCCGCCGCCGCCGAAGAAGCGCACGCGGATTTCGTTGCGGGTGAGCACTACTGTATCGACGAGCGCGTTCACACCTTTGGGGAGGGCTTCCCAGGGCCAGTACCAGACGCTTTCCGTGAAGGGGTTGACCAGCTGGCAGTTGATGGGGTTGCCCTGGTCGTCGATATCGGTGCAGCGGGTGGGAGCGCCCACGCGAATGCCGGTGGGGCCTTCACCCGCGGGCGGGTGCCAGCGGGCGTACACCTGCGCGGTGAGGTTCGAATTCTGGCGGAGAATGCTCCAGGTTTGCGTCTCGCCGAGGTTGAGGCGGTTGGCGTAGATCAGTTCGCCGGTGTTGCGCACTTCGCGGCCTTCGGCTTCGAGGACGATATCGCCCGGCTGGAGGCCCTGCTCGGGCTGGCTGCCATCGCGCATCTCGCCAGTGATCTGGGCTTCGGCAGCGGGCGAACCCTGTGCGACATCGGTGATCTGTGCAAGGGCGAGTGATCGTTCGCGGGGGACCATGTAGCTGACGGAGAAGAGGAGGATGGCGAGCACAACGTTCATGGCGACGCCCGCGAACATGACGGTGAGCCGCTTCCAGCGGGCGGCGGCCGCGAGCGAGCGCGTGTCGGTGGGGTCTTCTTCGCCGAGCAGGCGCACGAAGCCACCGATGGGCAGCCAGTTCAGGGTGTACTCGGTTTCGCCCTTCTTCCAACTGAGCCCCTTAATCCGGGGAGGAAAGCCGATTCCGAATTCGAGCACCTTGATGCCGAAGGCCTTGGCGGCGATGAAATGCCCGAGTTCGTGGATGAGCACGAGAGGGATGAGGAGGAGCAGAAACGCTCCGCCGGCGCTAAAGATGCCGATGGGGTTCACTTCGAGGAAGGGCATCAGGCGGCTACTCCGGGGGCAATTCGCTGGGCCGTCTGCCTGGCCCAGGCATCGGCGGCGAGCACGGTCTCGAGATCAGGATCGACGGATGGGCGGTGCTTCTCCATCGTCGCTTCGATGATGGGCGCGATATCGGTGAAGCGAAGTTCGCCGGCCAAGAAGCGGGCGACCGCCACTTCATCAGCGGCGGCCATCACGGCCGGGTAGGTGCCGCCGCGGCGACCGGCCTCCATGGCGACCGAGAGGCAGGGGACGCGCGCGAGGTCGGGCGTCGCGAAGTGGAGCGCGCCGACGGCAGCAAGGTCCAGCGGTGGCCCCGGCGGCATCGGCATCCGTTCCGGAAAGACGAGGGCGCACTGGATGGGAAGGCGCATATCGGGGAGGCCAAGCTGGGCTTTGACGCTACCGTCGCTGAATTCCACGAGGGAATGGATGATGGATTCGCGGTGGAGGAGGACTTCGACGCGCGCCATGGGGACATCGAAGAGCCACATCGCCTCGATCGTCTCCATGCCCTTGTTGATGAGGGTGGCACAATCGACGGTTATCTTTCGTCCCATCTTCCAGGTGGGGTGGTTAAGTGCCTGTTCAGGGGTGACGGCGTCGAGGGCGGCGGCATCGCAATCGCGGAAGGCGCCGCCACTGGCCGTGAGGATGATGCGGCGGATAGGGTGGCCCGCTTCGCCCCAAAGGCACTGCCAGATCGCGGAGTGCTCACTATCGACGGGGCGCAACTCGCCCCCGCCGGCCAGCAGGGCGCGGCGCACGAGATGCCCGGCCATGACAAGCACTTCCTTGTTGGCGATGGCGACTGGCCGGCCCAATTCGAGAGCGCGCAGCGTGGGCGTGAGCCCGGCGGCGCCCGCGGTACCGACGAGCAGTACATCCAGGCCCTCGGCGGCGGCGATCTCGTCCATATCGAGCCAGCACGAGGAGGCGGTTGCCATGGCATCGCGCAGGGCGGTCGAGTCTCGGGCAGCGGAGGCGTACCGGGGGGCGAACTCAGCTACCTGCGCGGCGAGCTCCTCCGTGTTGCTCCCGCCCGCCAGCGCGATGACCTCGAATCGCCCGGGGAGCGCGCGGATGACATCGAGCGCCTGGCGGCCGATGGAACCGGTGGAACCAAGGATGGCGACGCGGGTGGGGGCGTTCTCCACACAGCCATGGTACCCCGTGGGCGGCGAAGAGGTAGAAGGCAGGGCGATATTAGCGGAGCGCTCGCGGCGCCCGCTACGATTAGGGCCGATGGCAGGCACAGTTCTCTCCGCGGGCGCCACCGGCGCGGCGCTCGAAGCGGCGATCCAGGCGCGTGGCCGGGAACTCCTGGCGGGCGTCGAACCTCAGCGGTTGATCGCGCTCAGTCCGGGCTGGTGGCAGGAGCGGCTGATGGCGTGGGCGGCCAGCGACGCGGAGTTCCGCGTCAAGCTCCTGCGCTTCGTGGATGTGTTGCCGACGCTGCGGACCGGTGCTTCGGTGGCCGACCACGTGAGGCAATACTTTCGCGGCGAAGCGCCGCTGCCGGTGCGCGTGGGTTCAGCGGTGGCAGCGGCGCCGATTTTTCGGCCAGCTCTTTCGCGCGTCGTGCGCCAGGGAGTGTTCACGATGGCGGAGCGCTTCATCGGCGGCGATAGCCCCGAGGGCGCGCTCCCGCGCTTGCGCGACCTGGTTGGCGACGGCACCGCCTACACGATCGACTTGCTCGGCGAGGCGACGTTATCGGAGCAGGAGGCGGACGACTACCTGGCTCGCTACCTGGAGCTGGTGGCGGTGCTGGCCGCGGATGTGGGGAACCAGGGTGCGCCGGCGAATGTCCGTCAGCCAAACGTCTCCGTGAAGCTCTCGGCGCTGACATCGCGCTTCGAGCCGGCAGCGCCACAGCAGACCTGCGCGGCGGTGTTGCGACGGCTGATGCCACTGCTGCAGGCGGCGCGTGATGCCCGTGTGTTCGTGAACATCGATATGGAGCAGTATCGCTTCAAGGACGTAGTCCACTTCATCTTCGCCGAAGCGCTGCGCGATGCCGCGCTGCGCGACTGGGGCGACGCCGGGATCGTGGTACAGGCATACCTGAAGGACGCCGCCGAAGACATCGAACGGCTGCACGCGCTGGCCAACGAGCGCGGGACGCCGATCACGGTGCGACTGGTCAAAGGCGCCTACTGGGACGAGGAAGTGATCGTCGCGCGGCTCGACAACCATCCCACGCCGGTTTTCGAAGAGAAGGGCGCGACGGACGCGAACTACGAGCGCTGCAGCGGCCTGCTGGTGGAGGCCTACCCGCACTTGCGGCCGGCGTTTGGCACGCACAACCCGCGCAGCATCGCGCAGGCGATGGTGCGGGCGCGCGCGGCGGGCCTGCCGGACGACGACATCGAGTTCCAGATGCTCTACGGGATGGCGGAAGGCCTGCGCAAGGCCGTGAAGGGCGCGGGCTACCGGACGCGCGTCTACGTCCCGGCGGGCGAGATCATCCCCGGGATGGCTTACCTGGTGCGGCGACTGCTGGAAAACACATCGAACGAATCCTGGCTGATCCACCGCCACGAGGAGGGCGAAGCGGATGCGTTGCTCGCGCCGCCGCCGGATGAGGTGCAGCCGCCCCCCGCTAACGCGGGCGCGTTCGATAACCATCCGCCGGCCGAGTTCCACCTGCCCGGCCCACGCGAGGAGATGCTGGAGGCGCTCGACCGCGCCCGTTCGAGCTTCGGCCGCGAGTTTCCGCTGTCCATCGCAGGGAAGCATCGAGTCACGGGCGCCTGGAACGAAGTGCGCTACCCGGCGGGGCCATCGATCGTGGTCGGGCGAGTGGCGCAGGCGGGTGCGGCGGAAGTGGAGGCAGCGGTGGACGCGGCGGCGGCAGCCTTTCCGGACTGGCGGGTTACGGCGGCGGGCGAGCGGGCGGGCATCTTGCGCCACGCGGCCGATCTCCTCGCCGAACGCCGCTACGACTTCGCCGCGACGATGGTGTTCGAGAGCGGCAAGCCGTGGGGGGAGGCGGACGGCGATGTGGTCGAGACGATCGACTACCTGCGTTACTACGCGGCCGAAGCGGAACGGCTGGATGCTGGTTTCGACCTGAGCATCGGCCCTGGCGAGGAGAATCGTTACCTCTACGAGGGGCGGGGCGTGGCCGCCATCATTGCGCCGTGGAACTTCCCGCTCGCGATCATCGGAGGGATGGCCTCGGCGGCGCTCGCGGCGGGCTGTACGGCCATCCTCAAGCCGGCCGAACAATCGGCCATCGTGGCGGCGGGGCTGGTTGCGCTGCTTCATGAAGCGGGCATGCCGGGGCCGGTGGTCCAGTTCGTGCCCGGCCCTGGCGACGTGGTGGGAGGAGCGCTTGTGGCGCACCCGCGGGTCGACATGGTCGCATTCACGGGGAGCAACGCGGTCGGACTCGCGATCATGCGCGCGGCGGCAGAGGTGCGGCCGGGGCAGCGGAACATCAAGCGCGTGATCGCCGAGATGGGCGGGAAGAATGCCGTGATCGTCGATGACGACGCCGACCTGGACCAGGCGGTCTCGGGCGTGGTGGCATCGGCGTTCGGATACGCAGGCCAGAAGTGCAGCGCCTGCAGCCGGGTGATCGTCGTGGGTTCGGCCTACCCCGAGTTCCGGAGGCGGCTGGCGGCGGCCGTGGAGAGCCTGGTGGTAGGCCCACCGGACGACCCGTTCAGCTTCGTGCCGCCGGTCATCTCCGCGGAGGCGAAGGGACGGATCGGGCGCTACATCGCCATGGGGCTGGCGGAGGGCACGCTCGTGGTGCGTGGGGCCGCGCGAGATGATGGGCACTTCGTTGCGCCGCACGTGTTCGAAGGCGTCCGCCGCGACTCGGGGCTGGCGTGCGAGGAAGTGTTCGGGCCGGTGCTGCTGCTCTTCCATGCGGCGACGTTCGATGAAGCCCTCGAGGTCGCCCTCGATTCGCCGTTCGCGCTCACAGGTGGGCTGTATTCACGCAACCCGCGCCGCATTGAGCGCGCGCGTCGGGACTTTCGCGTGGGCAACCTTTACATCAACCGCAAGATCACAGGGGCCATAGTTGGCCGCCAGCCGTTCGGGGGCTTCGCAATGTCGGGCGCGGGCGACAAAGCCGGCGGGCCGGACTATCTGCGCCAGTTCATGGTGCCGCGCGTGGTAACGGAGAACACGATGCGGCGCGGCTTCGCGCCCGAAGGCAGCGGCCGCCACCAGCGGGCGCTCTAGGGTTGGCGGTGGCAGCCCGCGTGCCGCGGCGGCGATACTGAGCCCGTGCTCCTGATTGCTGATGGCAACAATCTCGCCTGGGCGGGCTTTCACGCGCTGCGGCGGCCGATGGGCGCCGATACGCCGGAAAAGCTCACCCGGGCGGCGCTGCTGGGGCTCAGCCAGAGCGTGCTGGGGCTGGTGGCGCGGGGTGGGGCGGCGCCCGGCAGCCGTGGCGAAGCCGTGACTGCGCTCGCGGTGGCGTTCGACGAAGGGCGGCCCCTGCGGCGGCGCTCGATCTTCCCCGGGTACCAGTTGGGCCGCGAGAACAATCCGTCGTTCATGGAGTACGAACGCTTTGTCCTCGAGGGGATTGCGCAGTTCAGCGAACTGGCGGCCTGTCTGCCGGTCACGGTGCTGCGAGGTAAGAACACGGAAGCGGATGACCTGGTGGCCGCGCTGACGTTGCAGACACCCGGTCCGGTGCGCATCGCCTCTACCGACCGTGACTTCCTGCAACTCGTCGACGAACGCGTGACCGTTTACTCGCCCGTGAAGCGCCTGCTGGTGACGGTGGCGAACTTCCGCGACGTGAGCGCGCCGACAGATAGTGCGGGCGCCGCCGCGCGGTTCCCACGCGAGCGCTATCTCGATTACCGGGCGGCGAGCGGTGATGCAAGCGACGACCTGCCGGGAATCGCCGGGGTGGGGCCGCTGACGGCGGCGCGGCTGCTGGCACAGGCGAGGATGGAGGAGTATTTCACTGCTCCGCGCCTGGCCACCAGGGCGCTGGGCCGACGCCAGATCCGCCTGGAGGCAGCGCTGGCGTCGGGCGAGGCGCGG
Organism: Tepidiformaceae bacterium; assembly: GCA_051003295.1. Lineage (GTDB taxonomy): Bacteria > Chloroflexota > Dehalococcoidia > Tepidiformales > Tepidiformaceae. The sequence continues at coordinate 31,878 of JBPCLM010000106.1, forward strand.
ACGGTCTTTGAACGGAATCGCGAGTTGATGGACCTGCGCGCGGCTGCGGGACGGTTCCCTTCGTTGGAGGAATACACGACGCGCGGGGCCTGGGATGAGGGGGCGTTTCGGACGTGGGTGAAGGAACAGCGCATCGCCGGCGGCGAGATCGAGGGGACGGCGCGGGCGCTGGCAACGATCGCCGGGGAGCATCCGGGCGGGCCCACGGGGCAGGGCCGGCTTCTGGAGTAGCCTCGCCGAAGAAGGCATGAGCCCTGGCGTTGTAGACTTACAGGCAGCGGGCGATTAGCTCAGTTGGTCAGAGCACCTCGTTTACACCGAGGGGGTCGGGGGTTCGAGCCCCTCATCGCCCACCAAGGCCATCTGCCCCGGGGGCGAGGGACATGCGCCGGCAGCATGGCGTACGCGCGGTTGTCATTGCGTGACACTGTTTGAGAAACGTTGGAGAGAGCGGCAGGGCAGCCCATGGCCTGCCGAAGCTTGGAGTGCGGGTCCCTTTCACGCATTCCGCCGTGGCGGCCAGCGTGGCGACCCCGAGGGGGACCCGTGGGCGCAACACTGGAGCTTCAGCCCAACAGGGCGCCAGCCTGTGGCCTGCCGCCGCTGGTCGGCTTGCGCGTGGCGGTGATTTCGCACGGGCTTGCGCGCGCCTACGACCGCGCCCGCGGCCTGGAGACGATCGGCTATCGGGTCACCGCCTCGGGCGAACCACACGCTGCTGCTTCCTTCATCATCGACCTTGAGCCGGACGCGGTCGTGATCGACCTCGGGCGCGACATCGGGACGCCGGATATCCTGGCATTCGCCCTGCGGGCAATCACGCCGGTACCGTTCGTGGTGGTTGGTTGTACAGGCAGCGCCCCGGAGATGTCGCGCTGCTTCGACGCGGGCGCAGACGACTACTGCAGGCCGCGCTGTCCAACGGAGGAGATCGATCTGCGCCTGCGAGCCATCTTCCGCCGTTCCAGCGCTAGCGCGAGCGGACATCCACACATCCGGCCGCCTATCGTCAAGGTGGGTGACATCGAAATCGACCATGCGGGGCAACGCGTGCGGAAGGCGGGGATCATCGTCCCGCTTTCCCCGACAGAGTTCCGGCTGTTGGCGACGCTCGCGGAACGCCCCGGGGAAGTGGTGCCCGCGCGGGCGCTCATCGCGCGGGTGTGGGGCAACGAGTACGCCAACGAGACGCACTACCTGCGGCTGTACGTGCGGTACCTTCGCCAGAAGCTGGAGGACGACCCCAGTCGCCCGCGCTACATCGTCAATCGCTGGGGCGCGGGCTATGCGCTGGAGGAGCCGGCGGCCGCTGCCTGACGCGTTGGACGCGGCGGCGCTGGCGATGCATGCTGGCGCTCCACGTCCTGCAGGAGCCGCACATGACGCCGCACGCCATCCTTCGCAGCAGCCTCGTTTCCATGCACAGCCTGCTCGACCAGGCAGTCGAAGGCATGACGGCGGAGCACTTCAACTTCCGGCCGCGAGAAGGCGGCGTGAGCGCGTTCTTCAGCCTCTGGCACTACGTCCGCACCGAAGACAACATCGTGAACTACGTGACCCAGAGCCGCCCGACGGTATGGCTCGAAGGTGGTTACGACACGCTCTTCGGGCTGCACCGCACGAGCCAGGGCACAGGCATGACCGAAGAGCAGGCGAACGCCGTGCAGATCGAGGACGTGGCGGGATGGTCGGAGTACCAGCAGCGCGTGTGGCAGGCGACAGACGCGTACCTGGAGGGCATGTCGCCCGCTGAGTTCGAGGAGCGGCGCGTGACGATCAAACCGCTGGGCGAGATGTCGCTCTGGGACGGAATTTACGGCGTCTGCCTGAGCCACGGCTACCGGCACGTGGGCGAAATCGAATACGTGCGCGGCGTGCAAGGGCTGGGCGGGCTGACTATTTAGCTGACGATCCAGATGCGGCGGCGCGCGTCAGGTGCGTTCCATGCTGAGATAGGTTTCGACGGTCCGGAACCCGAGGCCCTCGTACATCGAGTACCCCATCTCCGAGGCTTGCAGACCGGCCAGCCTGCAGCCCTCCGCGGCGCCCGCGGCCATGGCGGCAAGGCTCATGGCGCTGCCAAAGCCGCGCCGCCGGTAGCGCGGGTCCACGCCGACGTTGTAGATCCCGACGGTCGCGCCGGTGACCACGGCCATGGAGGTGGCCACGGGCTCGCCGTCACAGAGGCCCAGCAGCAGGGTGAAACCGGGGAGCGACATCGCCGTCCGGCCAATCGCCTTGACGACCTGGTCCCACTCGGGGTCGGCGCCAATAAACTGGGCGGTATAGAGCGCCAGGTCTGCTTCATCGTCAACCGGCCGGATCCGCAGGCCCTCCGGCAGGGGGGGTGGCGCGCCGGGAAGCGGCTCGAGGGCCATCGATGGCATCTCGTGACCGGTTGCGAGCCCGGCACTCCTGGCTGCCGCTATGAGGGCTGCATCGGCGCCGGCGCGCAGGACGAAGCGATGATGGGCGAGGCC
>JBPCLM010000107.1:0-14636 GCA_051003295.1 Tepidiformaceae bacterium
GTCTGCCGGACGGCGGGGGAGTGGGCGGCGCACCCACAGGGCGGCCTCCTGCGCACCAAACCGGTCGTCGAAGTGACCCGGATTGGCGAATCGCCCCCGATGCCCCTCCCCGAGGCCGACCGCCCCCTTAGCGGGCTGCGCGTTCTGGACCTCACGCGCGTGCTCGCCGGACCCACCTGTGCGCGCACACTCGCCGAGCACGGCGCGGACGTCCTCCACATCGCTTCGCCCGCGCTGCCCACCGTCGAACGCTTCGAAATGGATACCGGCCACGGCAAGCGCCAGGCCTGCCTCGACCTCAACGACCTGGGCCAGGCGAGCACGCTCGAAGACCTGGTGCGCGGCGCGGATGTCTTTTCACAGGGGTTCCAGCACCGCTCACTCGAACGGCGCGGCTTCGGCGCCGCCCAAATCGCAAAGCTGCGTCCCGGAATCATCTACGTCTCCGAGAACGCCTTCGGGCATGACGGCCCGTGGCAGGAACGGCCCGGCTGGGAGCAGCTCGCCCAGTCGACCACCGGTGTGGCCGTTGTGCAGGGCGGCGAAGGTCCGCCCGTGCTCGCCCCCGCCGCCATGAACGACTACACCACGGGCTATTTCGCCGCCCTGGGCACCATGATGGCGCTCCGCCGCCGCGCCCTCGAAGGCGGCTCCTGGCTCGTGCAAGTCTCGCTTTCCCAGACAAGCATGTGGTATTACCGCCTCGGCCACGACCTGGACCGCGCCTCACCCGGCCTGGGCGATGTCTCGCCCTTCATGGAAGAGCACGACACGCCCTATGGCCGCATGAAGCACCTTCGCCCGGCGCTGCGCATGTCAGAGACATACCCCCACTGGGTGCTGCCGACATCGCCGCTGGGCAGTGGCGAGCCGGTATGGGTGTAGCGCCCGCCGCCCCGCCAGCTTCAACAGCCGGCGGCGGGTGCTACGATGGCAACGTCCGCGCGGAGGAGACGAGATGCTAACCAGGGAGGAAAACGAGCGGCTGACGCAGGTGGGCCCGGGCACGCCCATGGGCGAACTCATGCGCCGCTACTGGCACCCCGTCGCCGCCGCCGGGGAAATGGCCGCGCGCCCCACGAAGAAAGTGCGCATCCTCGGCGAGGACCTGGTTCTCTACCGCGACACAAGCGGCGGCTACGGCCTCGTCGGCGACCGTTGCGCCCACCGGCGCGTCTCGCTTCTCCACGGCGTCCCCGAAGAGGATGGCCTTCGCTGCATGTACCACGGCTGGAAGTACAACGCCTCCGGGCAGTGCGTCGAGCAGCCGTTCGATGAAACCGTTCGCCCCGAAGCCCACTTCAAAGAGCGCGTCAAGATCGCCGGCTACCCCGTTGAGGAACTGGGTGGCCTGCTCTTCGCCTACCTTGGGCCACAGCCCGCGCCGCTGCTGCCCCGCTGGGAACCGCTCGTGTGGCCGAACTGCGTCCGCGATGTCGCCCTCGCCGACCTCCCCTGCAACTGGCTCCAATGCCAGGAGAATTCCCTCGACCCCGTGCACGTCGAGTGGCTGCACGGCTACTTCGGCAAGTGGATGCAACAGCGCAACGGCAACTTCGACCCGCAGGCCGCCCCGAGCATCGGCGCGCAGCGGCTGCACAAGGTGCGCCACCTCAAGATCGGCTTCGATGCCTTCGAACACGGCATCATCAAGCGCCGCGTCCTCGAAGGCTTCACCGAAGAGGATGAGGACTGGGCCGTGGGCCACCCCATGCTTTTCCCCAACATCCTCCTCGTGGGCAACGAAATGCAGGCCACCATGCAGTGGCGTGTGCCCGCCGACGATACGCACACCTACCACGTTTCCTATTACGTTTTCCGTGCCGCGCCGGGCACAGACGCCCCCCACCAGCCCTCCGTGCCGCACCGCTACGTGCCGCTCGTGGATGAAGACGGCGAATATCGCGTGGACATGACCTTCAACCAGGACTACATGGCCTGGATCACCCAGGGGCCGGTATTCGAACGCGACCTCGAGCGGCTCGGCGAATCCGACATCGGCATCATCCGTTTTCGCGAAATGCTGAAGCACCAGCTCGAACTCGTGCTCGATGGCGGCGAACCGATGAACGTCTTCCGCGACCCCGCGGCCAACAACGCCATCGAACTGCCGATGGAGCGCGTCAAGTTCGGCGACCGCACCTACCTGGAGTACTCTGCCGCTGAGGCGGGCCAGAGCGCCGCCATCGGCGACATCAACCGCGTGCTGGCCACATGGGCGCCGCTGCGCGAGGCGGTGCACTGAGCGCCGGCGACGCGCCACGGCCATCGGCCCGCTGGAGGAGACGGCATGGCTGACGTACTGGCGGAACTGCGGGCCAAAGTCGCGCTTGCCTGCCGCATCCTCGCCCAGCAGGGCCTCGTGCGCGACATCATCGGGCACGTCAGCGCCCGCGTGCCCGGCACCGGCGAGATGCTGATCCGCTGTCGTGGCGAGGATGAATACGGCCTGCGCTTCACGACCACCGGGCAGGTCCGCCGGCTCGATTTCGACGGCCACGGCGATGGCCTGGGCGCGGCCCACGTCGCGCCCATCGAACTGCCCATCCACGGCGAAATCTACAAAGCCCGCCCCGACGCCGGCGCGGTCGTGCACGCGCACCCGCGCGCGGCCCTGTTCTGCGGCCTCGCCGGCATCGAACTGCGGCCCCTCTTCGGCGCGTACGACCCCTACGCGCTCGAACTCGCGGCCGCCGGCGTGCCCGTGTTCCCGCGCTCCGTGCTCATCGATTCAGCCGCCGTCGCCGGCGACCTCATCCGCGTCATGGGTGCCCACAGCGTTTGCCTGATGCGCGGCCATGGCATCGCCGTCATCGGCGACACGGTCGAACAGGCCGCCGTCCGCGCGCTCAAGCTGGAAGCGCTCGCGGAAGTGGCGTGGCAGCTCGCGGCGGCCGGGCGCGATGTGGACGCGATTCCCCCGGAGGAACTCGCGTCGTTCACGGCGCGCTCCGAGGGCAAGGGCGTCATTCCCGGTGGAGAGCGCTGGTTGTGGCGCCACTACGCCCGCCTGGCCGAGGAGGATGTCCCGGCACTCCCCACGGCAACCCAAACCGGTGAGTGAGGCTGCCGTCCCAGACGTGCGTCTGCGCGTGGGCATCGCGGGCCTCGGGCAGGCGGGCAGCGCCCTCGTGCCCGCTGTCCTGCGCCACCCGCACGCCGCCATCACCGCCGTCGCCGACCCCCGCCAGGACGTGCGCGAAGCCTTCGCCCGGGACTTCCCCGTCGAGCCTCATGCCGGCATCGAATCGCTCTGCGCCAGCGCCTCCGTTGACCTGGTCTACATCGCCACCCCCACTCATCTGCACGCCGCGCACGCGCTCCTCGCCCTCGCCCACGGCAAGCACGTGATCGTCGAAAAGCCGATGGCGCTCACGCTCGATGAAGCCGATGCCATGATCACCGAAGCCGAACGCCGCCGCCTGCACCTCATCGTGGGCCACTCGCAGAGCTGCGAGCCGCCCATCCGCGCCATGCGCGACCTCGTCCGGGAGGGCACCATCGGCAGGCTGCGCATGATGCACACGTGGTACTACGGCGACTGGCTCTACCGCCCGCGCACGCCAGAGGAACTCGATTCCGTGCGCGGCGGCGGCGTCCTCTTCCGCCAGGGCGCACACCAGGTGGACCTGCTGCGCTGGATCGGCGGCGGGCTGGTCCGCAGCGTGCGCGCCGCCACCGCCTCCTGGGACCCCGCGCGGCCGACCGAGGGCGCCCACACCCTCTTCCTCGATTTCGCCGATGGCACCGCTGCGACCGCCGTCTACAGCGGTTACGACCACTTCAACACCGCCGAACTGACCGCCGCCGACGAGGACGGCCGCCCGTTCGAACCCCGCCGCCACGCGCGCGCGCGCTCGGCATTGCGGGCGTCCGGCCCCGCCGGCGAAGCGGCCCTCAAGCAGTCCCTCGGCTACGCTTCAGCCCCCTCCGACCCCGGCCAGGGCCAGCCCCAGAGCCACTTCTACGGCCTCACCGTCGTCAGTTGCGAACGGGGCGACATCCGCCAGGTCCCGGGCGGCCTGCGCGTGTACGGCGACGACCGCCAGTGGGACGTGCCCATCTCCCCTGATCGCACGGGCCGGGACAACCTGCTGGCCGAAGCGTACGAAGCCGTCGTGAACGGCCGCCCCCCGCCACACGACGGCCGCTGGGGCAAGGCCAACCTCGAGGTCTGCCTCGCAGCCCTCGAATCCTCCCGCACCCGCCGCGAAGTGCAGTTGCACCGCCAGGTCCCCACTCCGGATTGATCTTGCTCCGGGCGCTACCATCCGTCCGTGAATATTCCCCGTTCGGTACAACTGGGGATTCTCGGCGGCATCGCCTGGTTTGGCGCGGGAATCTTCGTCGGCTGGCTTATCTGGGGCTGACGTCCCCGGCCCCCTACCCCTCGCTGCGCGCCACCCGCAGCGCCTCGCGGTAGGCGGGGGTGCGGCTCAGGGCGAGCGCCAGCGCGATCACGCCGAAACACGCACCGGCGAGCACGACCATCGTCGGCCGCTCGCCCACCGCGTCCGCCAGCGCGCCCACCGGGTACGCGAACACCGAGTTGAAGCCGAAGGCCATCATCGTCACCGCCATCACCCGTCCCAGGTATTCGGGACGCGTGCGCTCCATCAGGTTGACGTTGTTCAGCAGCTGGAACCCGCTCGATGAAGCGCCCAGCAGCAGCGCCACCCCAAGCGCGACCGCGTAGTTGGGCGCCGCCGCCAGCAACAACAGGCTCACCGCCAGCACTGCCCCGAAGAGGAGCATGAAAGCCGGGTCCGCGTTCGGCCGCCGCGGCGCCAGCACGATCGTCGTCACGATGCCGCCCACCGCGCTCGTGCCGTACAGCAGCCCCAGCTGGCTCGATGGCTGCCCCAGCTCGTTTTCGAGGAACCCCGGCATCAGCGTCTGGTACGAGAACCCGCTGAGCACGATCCCGACGAACACGAGCGTCAGCAGCCGAAGCTGCGGCTCGTGCCGGATATACGAGAGCCCGTCCTTGATGTCCGCGAAGACCGAGGTCGGCGCGCTCGACTGCCGTGACCTGGTCGGCTGCATGAACGCGAGCAGCACGGCCACGACCGCGAACAGCGCCGCCATCGTGAAGTACACGCCCGCCGTGCCGATGACGGCGATGGCCACCATGCCGCCTGCCAGCAGCGGCCCCACGATGCGCGTCGCGTTCATCATTATCTGCTGCAGCGCGATGCCGTTGGAGCGCAGGTCGCCGTCGAGCAGGTCGCCCACCCACGCCTGCCGCGTCGGCCCCATGATGGCGAACATGCCTCCCATCGCCAGCGTGGCCAGTACCAACAGCCAGATGGTGATCACATCGAGGGCGATCAGCACGCCGATCACCGCGAAGGCGGCCCCAATGACCGACTGCGTGAACATGAGCAGGCTTCGCTTCGAAAGCCGGTCGCTCAGCGTGCCCCCAAGCGGGCCGAGGATGAGCATCGATGTGCCCATCCCGAGCGATACGAGCCCCACCGCGCTGTTCTTCCCCGTCAGTTCGAAGGCCACAATGCCCTGGATGACGAACATCATGCCGAACGCGAGCTGGGCAAAGGTGGTCCCAAGGAACAGCAGCCGGAATTGGGGGTTCGCCAGGGCAGGGAAGCTGCGGTGGAGCCATCCAGAGGCCATCACCCAACGCTAGCCCTCCCCTCCTGCCTGCGCAACGGCGGCGCCCCGCCTCTGCTACGATGCGCGCCATCCTCCCCCTGGAGCCGGCTCATGGCCCGCATTCCCCTCCCCACGCGCGAATCGCTGCCCGACGAACTGAAGGAGAGGTGGGACGCGACCGCAGCCCGCGGCCCCGTGCTCAACATCCAGCGCGCCTTCCTGGCCAACCCCGCCATCGAAGTGCGAGCCTTCCAGGCATGGCGCGCCAGTGGCCTCGAACCGCGTGCCCGCGAACTCGTCATCCTGCGCTGCGCCTGGCTGAAGCAGAGCCGTTACGAATGGCACCAGCACGTCCGCATCGCCCGCGGCGAAGGCCTCACCGATGCCGAAATCGATGGCGTGCGCGACTGGAAGCAATCGACGCTCTTCTCCGAGGCCGAGCGCACCCTGCTCGCCTACGCCGATGAGCTGGCGGGCTCGCCCAAGCCCAGCGACGCCGCCTTCGAGGCATTCGCCCGCGGTCGATCGCCCGCTGACGTGTTCGGCGTCACCTATCTCATCACGCTCTACTTCCAGCTCGCCCACATCATGGCGGCGCTCGACCTGGAGACGGAGGACCCCTTCGTGGGCTGGGAAATCGGCGGCTGAACGCGCTGCCCTATCGCGCGACTTCGGCGAAGTAGCGCTCCACCGCCGTTGCGATGCCGCGTGCCATCGCGTCGCGCGCGGCCTCGGTCTGCAGGGTCGCGTTGTCCGCATCGTTGCTCACGAACAGCAATTCAACCAGCGCCCCCGGCATGGCGCTCGCGCGGCTGTAAATCGCGTTCTGCCCCGGGGCCATCCCCAGCGCCGCGGGGTCGCCACCCCGCCGGATCACTTCGTCGCGGCGGGTCTCTCGCGGCGGCCCCAGCAGAAACAGCGGGAAGCACCGGGCATCGAACACGCGAAAGCACGTGTCGTCCTTGAGCCCGCGGTCAGCAGCCTCGAAGCCGTTGCGCCGCAGCTCTCCGCCCACCTCTGCCAGCAAGAGCTTCGCAAGCGCCTCGTTCTGCGTGCCATGCGCCCGGCCCGGGTCGTACCACACCTCGATGCCGCGCTCGTTGCCATTCGAAGAGCTGTTCGAATGGATCGAGATGAACAGGTCGCCGCTCTCGCCGTTGGCGATGTCGATGCGCGCCTGCAGGTCCAGCCGGTTGGCGCTGAAACCCGCGGGCGCACTCGCCGTGTCGGTCGCGCGCTTATCCCCGCGGCGCGTGAGCACCACGCGGTAGCCCTTCTCTCTCAGCGCCTCCTCCGCCCGCAACGCCATGTCGAGATTCGAATGCTTCTCAACCAGGCCGTTGCGCGCCGCGCCGATGTCATCGCCCCCATGGCCCGGGTCGATGACTACCGTGAGCGGCCGGGGCGCCACGTCCGCCGCGGGCGTTGCGGTGGGCGAAGCGGGCGGCGGTGAACGTCCCGCTTCCAAGGGCGGCGTCGCCGCGGGGGACGCCATCGCCGTCGAATCGGCCGCAAGGGCGGCATGCGGCGACTCCCGCGGTTCTAGGGCATCGTCGGCCGCGCCGCAGCCTGCCACGAAGCCGCCGAGCACGAGCAACGCCAGGCTCCAGAGCATCGCCGCCAATGTCCCCCGAAGCGGGTGTCTCACGTGCCCTCCCCCAGCCCCCTTCGTTCGAATATGGCCACGCTGCGCCGTTGGGGCAAGCGCCCGCCGCCTCAGCTACCCCGGAACTGCGGCCTGCGCTTTTCCGCGAACGCGCGTCGCCCTTCGCGGTAGTCTTCGCTATCGAAGCAGGCGTTCACCAGCGACTCCACGTGGTCCAGGTCCCGCGCCGCCGGGTCGCGCTCCCATTCGCGCAGAGCTGCCTTGGCCGCTCGGATCGTCATCGGCGCGTTCGCCGCAATCAGGCCCGCGTACGCGCGAATCTCCGCCTCCAGCATCGCCGCCGGCACGATGCGGTTGATGAGCCCCACGCCCAGCGCTTCCTCCGCATCCAGGAAGCGCGCGCTGAAGAGGATGTCTCGCGCCACCGAGGGCCCCACCAGCCGCGCCAGCGTCGCCAGCCCCGCGTAGTCGTAGCCGAGCCCCAACCGCGCCGCGGGGATCCCGAACTTCGATTCCGGGGTCGCGATGCGCACATCCCCCGCAAGGGCGATGGCGAGCCCGCCGCCGATGCAGTACCCCTCGATCATCGCGATCAGTGGCTTCTCCAGTTGCCACAGCCAGCGGTTTCCCCTCGCCGTGATGGCGCCGTATTCCTGCTTCTGCTCGGCCGAGGCCCGGTGCTGGTCGAACTCGGAGATGTCCGCGCCCGAGACGAACGCCTTGCCGCCCGCCCCGCGCATCACGACGACGCGCACGGCCACGTCCGCCTGGAACGCCTCCAGTGCATCGCCCGCGCCCTGCCACATCTCCATCGACATCGCGTTGCGTCGCTCGGGCTGGTTGAACGTGAGCCAGCCGATGCCCGAATCCACCTCCGCCAGGATTTTCTCGGTCGCCAGCTTCATGCGATCGCCCCCGCAGCGCGCAACTGCTCGATCTGCCTGTCATCGTAGCCGAACTCCCGCAACACCTCGTCCGTGTGCTCACCCGGGTCTGGCGCCGCGCGCTCGAATTCGGCTGACTGGTCGAATGCCGGCAGGTTGATGGGGCTCCGCAGCAGCCCCAGCGGGCCAAGCGTGCGATGCGGGGCCGTCCGCGTCATGCCCAGCACTCGCACCTGCTCGTCTTCGAACGCCTCGCCAATGGTGTTGATTGGCCCGCACGGGACACCAACGGCGTTCAGCTTCGCGACCAGTTCGGCCGTCGTGAAGCGGCCGACGACGCGCGCGATATCCGCCCGAACTTCACCTCTATTCTTGGCCCTCGCGCGGCCGTCAGCGTACGCGGGGTTCTCCAGTAGATCGTCCGCACCGAGGGCGGTGCAGAAGGCTGCCCACATCTTGGCGCTGCTTGCGGCCACGTTCACCACGCCGTTGCTGGATTCAAAGGCCCCCATGGGCACCTGTGTGGGATGGTGATTCCCTTCCTGGCCCGCTACCTCGCCGTTCATGGTGTAACGCGCCGCCTGGAAATCGAGCTTGGAAAGCATCGCCTCCAGCAGGGAGGTATGCACCCATTGGCCCTCGCCCGTTCGTTCGCGGTGCAACAGGGCGAGGAGGATTCCCTGCCCCAGGAACATCCCCGCCGCCGTATCGGAAATCGCCACCCCGACGCGCATCGGCCCCCGCCCCGGCTCACCGGTGATCGACATGAGGCCGCTCATGCCCTGGATGATCTGGTCCACCCCCGGCCGCTCGCGGTACGGCCCCTGCTGCCCGAACCCCGAGATGCTGGCGAGGATGATGCGCGGGTTGGCAGCGGAGAGCGCCTCGTACCCGATGCCGAGCCGGTCCTTCACGGCCGCCCGGAAGTTTTCCACCACCACGTCCGCCTGCCGCATCAGGTCGAAGAACACGCGCCGCCCCTCGGGATGCTTCAGGTCCAGTGCGAGGCCGCGCTTGTTGCGATGCAGGTTCTGCTCGTCCGCGCCGTGGCGCGCCCCGGTCACCGAAGCCCCCGTCGCGCTATCCAGGTGCGGGGGCTCGATCTTGATGACGTTCGCCCCCCAGTCCGCCAGCAGCCGCACCGCCGTCGGCCCCGCCCGCGCGATCGTGAGGTCGAGCACCGTGTACGTCGACAGTGGCAGGGGGGCTGGCATGGGCCGAGTGTACGACAGGCGTCGCTCAGGCACTCCGCCGATCCGAGCCGAGACCCCGCCGGTACATCGACGTGACCACGCGCTACGCGAGCGCCCGCCAGAACGTCAGCCAGTTCCCTTCAGGGTCCTCCACCGTGAACTCCGACTGCCCCCATGGCCGGTCACCGAGCGGGTCAATTATCCTCCTGCCAGCCGCGCCCGCGCGCTCGCAGAGGGCCTCAAGGTCCTGTGCTTCGATGTACAGCGCCGTCGCCGAGGGAGTGCCGAGCCGCTCCCGGATCGCCTCGTTGTACGCGGGGCTGTAGAACGCGGCGGACGACTCGATCATGATCCGCGCGTCTCCGCGGCCCAGCGAGATGTTCTCCTCGTCCGGGCCGCCCCTGAGCAGCTCGAAGCCGAGCGTCCCGCTATAGAACGCCACCGCCTCCTTCATGTCCCGCACGCGGATTGACGGTATGACGCCCCAGCTGGGCATTCGGTGGGTCTCCAGTATGGGATGCGTGCCATCCTACACCACGTTGCTACCCGCTGCGCCGTGACCCCGGACAGAGCGCCGACGCCGGCCCGCTTCCTGATTGTCCTGGCCGCCACGCACCTGTCACCCAACCGGTCAGCAGCAGACCGCCGGGCGTAAACCCCTACAGCCGAATCTACAATCACCATGAGCAGGTTACGCTCGCTGCTTCCCGTCTGATCAACGGTGGCCTCGGCCCGCTCGCCGCGGGATGGAACCTCGTCACCTACCAGGGCGCCGACCGTCCCGCCGCTGACGCCCTGCTCGCACTCGGCGACAGCTACACGGTCGTCTACGCGTGGGACGGTGGGTGGCTAAAGTACGTCCACCCGAGTGCCGGCCCTGCGTACCTGAACACCCTGCAAACGCTCTCCTACGGGCGGGTGCTCTGGGTGTACATGATTACGGCCCGCCCTTAGCCGACCACGCGCCCGCTGCGCGCCCCCCCCGCTCCGCCTCGTCCCTTCGGTGGCGTGGCTGTCTTGGAGCGGGAGACGAGATTCGAACTCGCGACATCCTGCTTGGAAGGCAGGCGCTCTACCACTGAGCTACTCCCGCGCGCTTGCTGAATCTAACTACAGCCCCTAACTGGACATTGGGCGGGCGCCGCTTGACGCTTGCCGCTCGAAAAGCCTATAACTGACATGGCAGCAAACCACGTCACCGGGAGGATCGAGCGATGGGACGGCAAGCGGGCCACGCGCCCAGTCTACCAGCCGCACGGAGCGAACGCAGCGGGTTGCTCGACGAAGGGCGGAGATATGTCCGCGCCCTTCGAGCCCAGAACAAGGCGCCGAAGACGATCGAGTGCTACATGCTGGCAATCGGGCAGCTCGACACCTACCTTAGCGGCCGGGGGATGCCCCGCGACCCCGAGACAATCCACCGCGAGCACGTCGAGTCCTACATCGCCGACGTACTCGCGCGCTGGCGCCCCGCCACGGCCTCAAACCGCTACAGGGCGCTGCAAAGCTTCTTCCGCTACCTCATCGAGGCTGACGTGCTCACGCGGTCGCCGATGGAGCGCATGAAGCCGCCCATCGTCCCTGAGGAACCGCCTCCCGTCATCACCCAGGACGAGATCAGGGCGCTCCTGGCAGTCTGTGCGAAGGACCGCACCTTCGAAGGCTTCCGCGACCATGCGCTCGTCATGCTGTTTTTCGATACGGGCTGCCGGCGGGCGGAGATAGCAGGGCTGCGGTTGTGGCGGCTGACCGACGACGGCGAGCGGGCTGAGGGGGACGTAGACCTCGATCGGGGGGAAGTCTCCGTGCTCGGCAAGGGCCGCCGGCCGCGGCGCGTGAGCATCGGCCGCAAGGCCGAAGCGGCCCTCGACAACTACCTCCGGCGGCGCGAGCGGCATACCCATAACGACCTCCCGCACCTCTGGATCAGCCGCAAGGGGCCACTGCTCGATCACGGCATCCACCAGATGATCAAGCGCCGCGGGAGCGAAGCCGGGCTCGGGGAACAGCTTCACGCGCACCTGTTCCGGCACACGTTCGCGCACACGTGGCTTGCGGCCGGCGGACGCGAAGGCGACCTCATGAGACTGGCTGGCTGGCGGTCGCGGACGATGCTGCAACGCTACGGCGCCTCCGCCGCCGACGAACGCGCACGGGCGGCCCACAAGCGGCTTTCACCGGGCGATCGGCTGTGAACAGGTTCGACGAGAAGCCAAATGCAGAAGGCAAGGGCGCGGCGCTGAGCGGCCTCTTGGGGTGGTCCCTTGACGCCGACACCGTCGGCGGCAAGGAGGAGGCTGACATCGCGCAAGCCGAGCTCCTCAGCTGTTTCGAAGAACACAGCGCGCCCGAGCTGTTTCCCAACTGGGACATGGTCACCTCGCTGCCCGACAGGATCGCCGAGTGGGGGCAGAGTGCCCCCGACGCCCTACGCGACCTGGGAACGCCCGGGGTGGAGGACACACCGCTCGTGGAGAATCTGGCGCGAGCGTTCGTTACTCAGCATGGTCTGCCGACCTGGCTGGCGGGCGAAATCGCCGCCGAGTACTTCCGCAGCCGCTATTCCATCGGCCTCAAGGCAGCGATTCGCTTGCGCTCGTATGTCGCTCCTGACGTGGCGAGCGAATTGCCGGAAATCAATCTCCATCTCAGGGGCCTTCCAGGGGAGTCGAGAGAGAGCTTTTTCGCGAGGGCCGGCGAAGAGCTGGACGAACTGCGGAAGACCTCCTCGTTGCCCCGCGGCCGGCGTCCAAGGGGGCCACGGGCAACCCAGATCCGTTCGTGGGTCTCTCTGTACTACCGCGTGCATGTGATTGACAAGTCGGAGTGGGCCACATCTCGGGCGACCGTGCAGCCAGGGGAAGAACCAAGGGACCGATATAAGAGCGTGAAGCGCGTGATGCGGTCGGTCGACGAACTGCTAAGCGGTCGAAGCTGAGCCGCGCGGTGGGCTAATCGCTGAATCAACGATATGCCCACTTTAGGGACCGTGCGGGTGTTCGTAGATTTGCGGTGTGGAAGCCGCGCTCACAGTCAGACCGGTTGCCGAGATGCTCGGTCTGAGCGATGACACGGTGCGCCGATGGGCCGACTCTGGCATCCTCCCGGCTCTCCGCCTACCAAGCGGCCACCGTCGATTCGAGCGGGCGGCCGTTGAGGCGCTCCGCGAACGCATAATCCATGGGGCGCGGACGTGACCGCCGCGCGTTCCATGGCGGCGCGTATTGGCGGCCTGACGCGCCACGCCCTCCACGGCTCCGCGGCTCTGGCCCGCTCGGGATCCGACGCGCTCCTGGCTCGGTTCGAGCATGAAGTGGATCCCGAGGGGCAGCTTCCCGAAGACGAGCGCCGATCCCGCGCTCAGGCGCTCCGGCGGGCACATATGACCCGCCTGGCGGTGAAATCCGCACACACCCGGGCGAACAAGTCGAACGGCCGGCACGCGGAACGCGCCGACCGTCCAAGGGGGGCTGCTGATGACAGCCGTCGCTCCCAAGAATAGCTCACCGTTCCAATCGCCATCAACCCCGGCGGCCATCGTGGAAGCCGCGCTCGCGATCGCCGCGCGCGGCTGGGCCGTCTTCCCGGTATGCGAGCCGAGGCGCAACGCGAACACTGGCGCGATCACGTGCGCGTGCGGGCGGCCCGACTGCGACAGCCCCGCCAAGCACCCGCGCATCAAAGGCGGGGTGCTGAGCGCTACGACGGACGAAGTCATCATCCGGTCGTGGTGGCGGAAGTGGCCGAGCGCGAACGTGGGCATCGCCGTCGGGGCGGCCCGGCTCGCGGTGCTCGACATTGACCCCGGCCACGGCGGCGACGAATCCCTCCGGGACTTGCGCGCCCGTTACGGCGTTGAACCGTTCGCCACGCGCACGGTGCTCACGGGCGGCGGCGGCGAGCACCTGTATTTCGTGGAGCCCCCTGGCGCGGATCTGCGCCCGTCGGTGGGGCTGCTCGGGCCAGGGCTCGACATCCGCGCGGCCGAGTCCTACGTCGTGGCCCCGCCGAGCCGCCACGCGACGGGCCGGTTGTACCAATGGGAGAACGAGGCCCTGCCCATCCTGCCATTCCCGGAGGCGCTGGTAACGCTGCTCACGGGCGACAAGAAACGGGGCGCGGCGCCGGTTGGGGATGTCATCCCCCAGGGCGAGCGGGACGGGACGCTGGCATCCCTGGCTGGCACGATGCGGTCGCGGGGGATGAGCGCCAGCGAAATCGAAGCCGCGCTTCTTGTGGCGAACTCGGAGCGATGCGTGCCGCCCCTGTCAGATGATGAGGTTCGGAAGGTCGCCCGGTCGGTGGGGCGGTATGAACCAGGCGCACCGGCGGCGACGCGGAGCAAGGCTGACATCGCTCCTACCGTCCGCGTGGTGTGCCTGGCGGATGTGGAACCCGAGCCGGTGACCTGGCTTTGGGAGCCCTACGTCCCCCGCGGCAAGCTCACCATCGAGGAAGGCGACCCGGGCGTTGGAAAGTCCCACGTCACCCTCGCCATCACGACGCACGTTAGCCTCGGCCACGGGCTGCCAGGTGTGCCCTGGACGGCCCCCGCGAACGTCCTGTTGCTTGGGGCCGAGGATGGCCTGGGCGACACGGTGCGCCCCCGCCTGGACCGTATGGGCGCGGACGTGTCGCGCATCACTGCTATCGAGGGCCCGCTTTGCTTCGGCGGCGAGGAAGGGGAGGCGGGCCTGGAGTTCGTGGAGGCGGAAATCCGCCGTTCCAGCCCCGCCCTGGTGGTCCTCGACCCTCTGGTCTTCTACCTGGGCGGCGCCGTTGACCTCCACCGCGCGAATGAGGTGCGCGCGGTCACGGCGCGGCTGGCGCTCCTGGCCGAGAAGTATCGGTGCGCCATCCTCGCGGTGCGCCATCTCACGAAGGGCGGCCGCGACAAAGCGATCTATCGCGGCATCGGGTCAATCGACCTGACGGCGGCTGCCCGCTCGGTGTTGCTCGTTGGCTGCGACCCCGACGACCCGGCGAAGCGGGCGATCGCGCAGACAAAGTGCAACCTCGCGCCCTTCGGCCCGCCGGTGGGCTATTCGCTCGCGGACGGGTTGTTCACGTGGACCACGACCGACCTGACGGCTGGCCGGATGCTCGCAGCGGAGGGTGACGGCGGCGACGGCGCAGCGAAGGGTGAAGCAGAGGGATTCTTGCGAGAGGCGCTGGCGGGGGGAGCGCGGCCGGCCGCCGAAGTAAAGCGCGAGGCGCTGGCGTGTGGCATCGCGGGGCGCACGCTCGACCGTGCCAAGGCGGCCCTTGGGGTTACCTCGCGCCACTCCGGGGTCCCCGGAAAGAGCGGCGGGGGCACGTGGGACTGGCGCCTCCCCGAGC
>JBPCLM010000108.1:0-7898 GCA_051003295.1 Tepidiformaceae bacterium
GCCCTATACCCGGGCCACAATCTGGGGCAGGACCTGGCCGATGGGGGTGCGCAATACGGCCGCTGCCCACGGGTCGAAGGGCGTTTCGCCGGCGTTGATGATGACCAGCCGGGCCCCGCGCCCGAGGGCGATTTCGGGCATCAGCGCCACGGGGTAGACCGTGAGCGTGGTGCCGATGGCCAGGAAGAGGTCGGCGGCGGCCGCCTCTTCCTGGGAGCGCGCGAGGTCTTCGGCGACAAGGTCCTGTCCGAAAGAGATGGTGGCGGCTTTCAAGACGCCCCCGCAGTCGCGGCAGGGCGGGTCTTCTTCACCAGCGCGCACGCGCTCGATGACAGCCTCGATGGGGCCGCGCGAGGGGCAGCCCATACAGCGGTATTCGCGCACCGTCCCGTGGATTTCCGTGAGAATCGCGGGCGACGTCCCCGCGCGCAGGTGGAGGCCATCGACGTTCTGCGTGACGAGCGCCTGGAGGCGGCCCTTCCCTTCGAGTGCGACGAGGGCGAAGTGGCCGGCGTTGGGTTCGGCCCCGCCGAGCGCGCCATCGAGGCGGTTGCGCCACGACTGCACGCGGGCATCGCGGTTCGCCAGGTAGTGCTGCAGGGTTGCCCGCTTCTCCGCGGCGGGGTCCTTCGTCCAGAGGCCCTGGGGGCCGCGAAAGTCGGGGATCCCTGATTCCGTGGAGATGCCGGCGCCCGTGAGGGCGACGATGTGGCGTGCGGCGCGTAGCCACCCGGCGATCGTGGCGATGGTTTCGTCGTTATTGGTGGCGGGTTCCATGGGCGCAGTGTAGCGCGGGAGCGGCGCCGCTCTCACCCCCCGGTGGGGATGTCGTCGGGACGCATTTACCCCTGCCGCGTGGCCGTGCTGGTCCGCTGTTGCCCGCGCCCAGGTCTTCGAATGTGCCGCTGAGGGTGCCATCGGACTGGACGAGCCAGCGGAAAACCCCGCTACCGCCGATGCGGGTGTAGCTGACGATCGCGCTGGCGCCTCGGCGCTCGCCGAGGAGGATGAAGCCGCCTCCGCTACCAACGATGAGGTTGAGCGACTCTTGCATATCCACCGTGAAGGTAAATGTCTGTCCGGCGTCCCGGCCGGTGGTCACCGTATCGACGATCTGCCAGCGTCCTGTGAGGGAGATCGGCCCCGCTGTCGCCCTCGCAGGCGGCGGGGTTGGGTCTGGGGGCACGGGCGTGGGCGTCGCCGGGAGCGCAGTGGGCGTGGCCGTGGGAGGTACGGCGGTGGCACTGGGCGTGGGCGCAGCCGTGGCGGTGCGGGTCGCCGTCGCGCGCGCGGTG
The DNA here is from genome assembly GCA_051003295.1 of Tepidiformaceae bacterium. Lineage (GTDB taxonomy): Bacteria > Chloroflexota > Dehalococcoidia > Tepidiformales > Tepidiformaceae. The sequence goes on from JBPCLM010000108.1 coordinate 1,296, forward strand.
GGGCTGACCGCAGGCGTCAGCGTGGCCGCCACGACCGCGTCGTCGGAGGCGGGCGGGCCGTCATCGCCGCTGCTGCTGAGGAGCGCCAGGGCTGTAGCGACCGCCACGGCGACGCCAGCGAATGCGAGCACCACGGCGAACAAGGCTGTGTTGCTGAGGCGCGGGCCTGCCCGCGCCCGGGCATCGGCAGCCGCGGGTTGTACGCGTCGCGCCGCGCGCGACGGAATCACCGTCGCCGGCGGTACACCGTGCGTTGGTCGTGACGCAATGACCGCAGCGGTTTGTTGCGGGCGGCCGGGCGGGGCCAGGTCCAGGAGGGCGGCGGCCACATAAATGATTGCGGCGAGGAAGGGAGCCCAGGCCAGGGTCCCGGGCGCGAAGGCCCAGGCCAGGAGGGCAACGAAGCCCACCAGCACCAGCAGGAAGAGGCCAAAGGACAACCAGTACCGCGTCGTCATGAGTGCGCCGTCTGCGCTCAGGCTGCGCGATCGGGTGCAAGCACGGCGACGGTAACGGGCCGCCGTGGGTATCAGGGCTCTTACAGCCCTACGCCGGGATGGCCGGCGCTGAGCACCAGGCACAGGGCCCTGAGTACAGCAACACGCACTCGCTTTTGCACGCCGGGCCGCGATTGGGCTAGTGTGCGGGCACGAAGAGAGCGCGGAGGCACGGCCATGGAGTTTCGTGATTCAGCCGTCGAAGCGGGGTTCCGGCAAGAGGTGCGGGAGTTCCTGCAGCGCGATTTCCCGGAGGAGATGGGGAGGCGCCCAACCGAATGGGGTCTTTTCAACGGCGCCGGCCGCATGGGACCGGACTACGCGGCCTTTATGAAGGGCTGGACCAGGCAATTGAACGCGCGCGGCTGGGGAGCCCCTGCCTGGCCGAGGGAGCACGGCGGCGGCGGCCTCAGCGTGAAGGAGCAATTCATTCTCAGCGAGGAGTTCGCCTGGCAGCGCGCGCCCCGCCCCGGTGGCATCGGCCACGGCTGGGCGGGGCCCACGATCATGGTCTATGGCACCGAGAAACAGAAAGACCGCCACCTCCCGCGCATCATCGGCGGCGATGACACGTGGTGCCAGCTCTTCAGCGAACCCGGCGCCGGCAGCGACCTCGCGAGCCTGCAGACGCGCGCCATCCGCGATGGCGATGACTACGTCGTCAACGGTCAGAAGATCTGGACGAGCGGCGCGCATCACGCGGACATGGGCATCCTGATCGCTCGCACCAACCCCGACGCGCCCAAGCACCGCGGCATCAGCTACTTCCTCGTGGATATGAAGACGCCCGGAATAACCGTGCGCCCGCTCGTGAACATGCTCAGCAGCCACGAATTCAACGAAGTGTACTTCGAAGACGCCCGCATCCCCGCCAGCGCCCTCCTCGGCGAAGAGAACCGCGGCTGGTACCTGGCCACCACGACGCTGGACTTCGAACGCAGCGGAATCGCCACAAGCGTGGCGCACCAGCTGATCGTGCGCGACCTCGCGCGCTTCGCGAAGGAAGCGCCTCCGGACGAATCATCCCTCACGCACAACCCGGCGCTGCGCGTGGAGCTTGCCGAACGCGCGATCGAGGCGCAGGTAGAGGCGCTCATCTGCTACCGCATCATCTCCATGCAGGAACGCGGCGAGATCCCGAACAAGGAGTCATCGATCGCGAAACTGTTTTCGAGCGAGCTCGATGTGCGCCTGGCCGTGACCGCCATGCACCTCGCCGGGATGTACGGGCAACTGAACGACCGCGGCGACACGCGCGGGATGGCGGGCAAGCTGGCGCGCTTCTACATGCATAGCACCACGGCGCCCATCGGCGGCGGCACGAGCGAGATCCAGCGCAACATCATCGCCATGCGTGGCCTCGGCCTACCGCGGGGCTAGGGCGGCTACGAACGCCACGCCCGCTCTATCGTCCCGCCGCCGAGCACCTCTTCGCCCGCATAGAAGGCGATCGGCTGCCCGGGCGTGAGGGCGCGCTGGCGGCGCTCGAACCGGACCGTGGCCTGGCTGCCGGCCGTCTGTAGCAGACTGGCAGGGGCGGGTTCCGCCTTGTACCGAGCCTTCGCATCGAGCACGCTGCCTGCGGGCGGGACCGCGCCCGCCGTCCAGCAGACCTCGCCAACCTCGACGGTGTCGCAGAACAGGTCGTCTTCGGGACCAATGGTTACGATGTTGGCGGCGGCATCGATGGCGGTGACGTAGCGCGGTTCGCCCACGGCCAGCCCCAGTCCCTTGCGCTGGCCAACCGTGTAGGCGGCCACCCCCCGGTGCTCGCCCACAATGGCGCCCCCAAGGTCGCGCATTTCGCCGCTCACCATCGGGGCGCGCGCTTCCACGAACGCGCGGTAGTCGTTCCCGGGGACGAAACAGATCTCGACGCTATCGGGCTTTCCGGCCACATCCAGCCCGAGGCGGCGGGCCTCGTCGCGCACCTGGGGCTTCGTGAGCGCACCGATGGGCAGCAACAGCCGCGCGAGCTGATCCTGCTGAAGCATGTAGAGCACGTACGACTGATCCCTGGCGGCATCGGCGGCGCGGAAGAGGCGGTGCGGGCCGTGCTCGTCGTGGGTGACGCGCGCGTAGTGGCCAGTGGCTACGAAATCGGCTCCGAAAGTGGGCAGGCGGTCGAGCAACGCGCGGTACTTGATGTGCTCGTTGCAGCGCACGCACGGGTTTGGCGTGCGCCCCTCGGAGTAGGCAACGACGAAGGGGTCGACGACGTGGCGCCGGAACTCGTCTTCGAAGTTGAGGATGTAATGGCGAATCCCGAGCTGGCCGGCCACCCGGCGGGCATCATCGATGTCTTCGACGCTGCAGCACTGCTGGTGGCCGCTGAATTCATCCGGGCGGGTTTCGGTCCAGAGCCGCATGGTGACACCAACAACGTCGTATCCCTGCTCGCACAGCAGGGCCGCCGCCACGGAGCTATCGACTCCGCCGGACATGCCTACAACGACGCGAGGGCGCTTCATGGCTGTGCTAAGATCCTTTCGATCCCCGCCTGCTGCGGGCTGGAGCGCGCTACCTGGATTCCGAATCCCTGGCCCATCGGGCCGTCGATGTCCTTTCCAACCGCCAGGCGCTCGATATCGCGCTGCTCGATATTTCACGTACCTCGACGTTCACGGACTACTTCGTCATAGCAACGGCGCAATCGCCGCCCCAGTTTAGCGCGCTCGCCGAATACCTGGAACAAGACCTGGAACCACAGGGCCACTTGCTGCGCCACCGCGAAGGTTCGGCCGCGAGCGGCTGGATGCTGCTGGATTTCGGGGACCTGATCGTGCACCTGTTCTCGCCCGAGAAGCGCGAGTACTACCGCCTGGAGGAGTTGTGGGGCCGCACCACGCCGGTGGTGCGCTTCACGGGTTAGGGACCGCGAACGCCGGCAGGGCCACCCGCACGCCAATGCGCACCGGCCCGGGAGTAAGCGCGACGCCGCTGGCGACCGTCATTTCGAGGTTCAATTCCGGCGATAGAGCCAGCCGGGCGCGGCTCGTGCCGCCGGCCAGGTGCACCTCCTCGACCGCGGCCGGGACGCCATCGGCGCAGGGGATTAACCACTCTGGCCGCACCAGCACCTGCGCCGGGCCGGCGCTTACGGGGCCGGCGCAGGCGTGCGCCCCCAGGACCGTCTCGACGACATCGTCGCGCACGATGCCGGGAACGTACTGAACGTCACCCCCGAAGGCCGCGGTCTCCATGCTGGCGGGGCGAAAGTACAACTCCTCCGGCGGCGAGACCTGGAGGATGCGCCCCTCCGACATCACGGCGACGCGGTCGGCGAGGGCGAAAGCGTCGGCCCTGTCGTGGGTGACGACGAGGGAGGTGGCGCCTTCGGCCCGCAGGATCGCGCCCACCTGTTCGCGCATGCTCGCGTGGAGGGCGGGGTCAAGGTTGGAAAACGGTTCATCGAGGAGGAGGACGCGCGGCCGGGGGGCAAGCGAGCGCAGGATGGCCACGCGCTGCTGCTGGCCCGCGGAAAGCTGGTGCGGGTAGCGCCCTTCGTAGCCCGTCAGGCCCGCGAGTGCCAGCAGTTCGGCCCCGCGCCGGCGGCTGGCGGGGCCGCGCGGAAGCCCGTAGGCGATGTTCGCCGCGACCGTCAGGTGCGGGAACAGCGCGAAGTCCTGGAAAACGAGACCAACCGGCCGGCGGTGCGGCGGGACGTGATGGGCCGGGCTTTCGACGAGCACGCCCGCCACCCGCACTTCGCCCGCGGAGGCGCGCTCTAGGCCCGCGATGCAGCGCAGCAGTGTCGTCTTGCCGCAGCCGCTCGGCCCGAGGAGCGTGACGATTTCGCCCGTGCGCACCGCGAGACTGGCGCCATCGACGGCCTGCACCGCGCCGAACGAGACTCCTACGCCAGAGCAGGTGAGCGTATCAGGAGTCAACGGATTCAATGTCGCCTCGCCAGGCCAGGAATGCGACGGGGATAGCGGCCAGCGCGATCAGGAGCAGCGCCGGCAGCGCGGCGCTCGCAAAGAGCGCATCGTTGCTGGCGCCCCAGATGATACCGGGAAGGGTGCGATAGCCGGGCGGGCTGAGAAGCAGCGTGGCCGGGAGCTCCTTCATCGTGGTGAGGAAGACGAGCGCTGCGGCGGCGGCCATGCCGGGCCGCGCGAGAGGCAAAGTGACCGTCGCGATGACGCGGGCGGGCGCGCGGCCGAGCGAGGCCGCCGCGTCGTCCAGCGAGCGGTCCTGGCGGGCGAGCGGGCTGCGCAGGGCGCTGAGGGCGTTCGGGAGAAAGAGGATGACGTAGGCAGCAAGCATCAGCCAGACCGTCTGGTACAGCGGCGTCGCGTAGCGGATGCCGAAGAAGACAAGGGCGAGCGCCACCACGAGCCCGGGCAGCGCGTGCGTCAGGTAGGCGGACTGTTCGATGGCCCGTGCGCGAACGCCGGCGAACCGCGTCGCGAGTATGGCGATGGGCAGGGCGAGCACGACGGTGATGGCCGCGGCCCCCGCGCTAGCCGTGAGCGTGTGGCGCACGGGCGCCGCCAGCGCCGGGAAGTCGGCGTCCCCGGCGATACCTCGCACCAGCCAGTACGCCAGCACGCCCACCGGAAGCACGAGGGAGAACAACGCGACCGCCGCCAGGAACGCCGCCGCGGGCCACTGCCCGAGTCCAAGCCGCACCGGGCGCGGCGGGCGCTGGCGCCGCAGGCGGATACGTTCTGGCGAACGGGAACGCACGAGCAGCTCGCCCGCCAGGATCACGGCCGTGACGGCCGCGAGCATCACGCCGAGCACGGCCGCCCCGGTGCGGTCGAAGGAGGATTGGTACTGGATGAAGATGGCCGTCGTGAAGGAGTTGTAGCGCAACGTGGAGACGGCCCCGAAATCGCTGAGGGCATAGAGCGCAACGAGGAGCACGCCCGCAGCGACGGCGGGGGCCAGCGGCGGCAGCGAGATGCGCAGGAAGGTATGCCACGCACCCCGGCCGAGCGCGCGCGACGCCTCTTCGAGCGATGGGTCGGCGGCGCTCAGCGCGGCGCGCAGGACCAGGAACACGTACGGGAAACTGACTGCAGTGAGCGCGAGGGCGGCTCCACGGAAGCCATAGATGACCGGCAACTGTTCGACCCCGAACGGCTCGAGCCAGTCCTGGAGTATGCCCCGGGGGCCAAGCGCGGCGACGACAGTGAGCGCCATGACATACGAGGGGATGGCGAGCGGGAGCGAGAGCACCACCGCCCAGGCCCGCCGGAAGCGCAGATCCGCGCGCGTCGTCAGCCAGGCGGCGGGCAGGGCGACGGCGACGGAGGCGGCCGAAACGGCGGCCGCGAGGGCGATGCTGCGGCCCAGGAGTGGGAAGGCAGAATTGTCGAATGCCTCCTGCCATGGGCCCCATCCCCGTTCCGTGGCGCGCACCACCAGGTACCAGGCGGGCGCGAGCGTGAGCAACACAACAACAAGCGCCGGCACCCAGAGAAACGCCGGCGCTGGCCGGCCGCGGCGCCGGCGGGGGCGCCACGCTGCCCACGCGGTCATCCCGGTGGCGGGGCGGCTATGGCAGCACGCCGGTGGAACGGAGCAATGCGAGCGAACCCTGCAGGTCGCGCAAGGCGCCGAGGTCGAGGTCGGGCGGGTCGACCTCCGCCAGCGGCTTAATCCGGGGATCTGTTTCGATGCCCGCCACCAGCGGGTACTCGAACGTCTCCTGCGCGAAGTAGCGCTGGGCGTGGCCCGAAAGCAGAAAGTCGATGAAGGCGCGCGCGGCGGGGTTATTTCCGGAAGTCTTGAGGATGCCGGCGCCGGCGACGTTGACGAGCGAGCCGGGGTCGTTGGGGGCGGTGTAGTGGTTGCGCGCCTTGAAGCTATCGCCCTGTTCCGTGAGGAAGCCGAACAGGTAATAGTGATTCGTCAGCCCCGCCGAGATCTCACCGGCCGCGACGGCGCTCACGATCGCCTTGTTGTCCTTGTAGGTCCTCGTGCCGTTGTCCTTCATGGCTTCCAGCCAGGTCTTCGTGGCCGGTTCGCCATCGATCTGGCGCATACCCGTGACGAATGCCTGAAACGAGCCGTTGGTGGGCGCCCAGCCGACCTTGCCCTTCCATTTCGCCGCCGTCAGGTCCCGCACGGAAGCGGGCAGTTCGGCCGCTGTCAC